>DAHVFH010000211.1 GCA_027317105.1 Cytophagales bacterium | reverse complement strand
GACGTTAACATTTACGATCGACCCGGAAGACGCTAAAGATTTTGATGATGCCATCTCCTTTAAAAAGTTGGATAATGGCAACTATGAAATTGGCGTACACATTGCCGATGTTACCCATTACGTAAAGCCCGGAACAATTTTGGATGACGATGCTTTTGATCGGGCCACTTCGGTTTACCTCGTTGACAGAACGGTTCCTATGCTGCCAGAAAAACTCAGCAATGGACTCTGCTCGCTTCGTCCTCATGAAGATAAGTTGACGTTCGCGGCAATTTTTGAAATGGACGAAAACGCCAAAGTCATCAACGAAAAGTTCGGCCGTACAGTCATCCACTCCGATCATCGGTTTACCTACGAGAATGCACAAGAAGGAATCGAAACAGGCACAGGAAATTTCGCCCAGGAGCTGAAGTTGTTAAATGACCTGGCACACAAACTACGCAAGCAACGCTTTGAACATGGTGCGGTAAATTTTGAAACAGCCGAAGTAAAATTTAAGCTTGACGAAAAGGGAAAACCTCTTGAAGTAGTGCCTAAAATTCGGAAAGATGCGCACAAATTGGTTGAAGAATTTATGCTGCTGGCCAACAAAGCAGTGGCGACCTTTGTTTATAAAATGAAAAAAAGTGAAGGGAAAAATACGTTTGTCTATCGAACACATGATTTCCCAGACCCGGAAAGAGTACGTGACTTTTCCATGTTCGCCAAGCAATTTGGTCATCGGATAAATATTGAGGAAAAATCCATTTCAAGCTCGCTAAACAAATTGATGGAAGAAATTGAGGGGAAGCCCGAGCAAAACGTATTGCAGTCGCTGGCAGTCCGCTCCATGGCCAAGGCGAAATATACCACAGATCCGAAAGGCCACTTTGGGCTGGCATTTGACCACTATACGCATTTCACTTCCCCAATTCGCAGGTATCCCGATATGATGGTGCACCGTTTACTTCAGCATTATTTGGATGAGGGTAAGCCAGTATTTAAAAAGGAGTATGAAGATAAATGTGTGCATAGCAGCGAGCGAGAAAAGCGGGCAGCCGATGCGGAGCGCGCTTCCATCAAGTACAAGCAAGTAGAATTTATGAGCATGGCCGAAGATAAACTGTATGACGGCATCATTACGGGCGTTACTGATTTCGGCATTTTCATAGAGATCACTGCAACAAAATGCGAAGGGATGGTGCGCCTGGCCGATTTGAAGGATGATTTTTATGAATTAGATGAAAAAAATTATCGCATTATTGGCCGAAAAAGAAACAAGATTTACCGACTGGGAGATAAAACTTCGGTGCGTATAAAAAAGACGGATGTAGATCGGAGAACAATTGATTTGACTTTTGAGGAGAAAAAGGAATGGTAGATAAATACCTTTCGCTCATAGAAGCGAAAATCAAAAAAGAAAAATTTGGTAAGCAGCCCAAGTCGCTTTATGAGCCCTTACGCTATATCATGGCATTAGGTGGTAAGCGATTCAGACCTCTCCTTACGGTCCTTTCCTATTCGCTTTATAAAAGGGATGGAGAAAAGATAATTCCGTATGCGGTGGCCGTAGAATCCTTCCACAACTTCACTCTTCTTCACGATGATATTATGGACAAGGCGCCACTTCGCAGAGGCAAACCAACCGTTCATGAACAGTGGAATGTGAATACAGCCATCCTTTCTGGAGATGTGATGTTAGTAAAAGTGTATGAAATGTTTCTAGGCTTGGACGATCATAAACTAAAAGAAGTTTTGCGAATTTTTAATCGTTGTGCCGCAGAGGTTTGTGAAGGCCAGCAATGGGATATGGAGTTTGAAAGCTTGCAGCGGGTTTCCGAAGCGCAATACATTGACATGATAAAGTTAAAAACGGCCGTTCTCTTAGGTTTTAGTTTGGAGCTAGGCGCGTTACTGGCTGGGGCGCCTATTGAAGACCGGGAAGCACTACGCGATTTTGGTATTAATATTGGTATTGGATTTCAATTGAAGGACGATTGGCTCGATGTGTATGCAGATAAGAAGAAATTCGGAAAACAAGTAGGCGGGGACATCATCGCAAACAAGAAAACATTTTTGCTGATTAAGGCACTTGAAAATGCAAAAGGAAAGCAAAAAACAGAATTGAATGCATGGATTGGATTGAAAAAATTTTCCAAGACCAAGAAGGTCAAGGCGATCACTTCGATTTATGAAAACCATGGGATATCATCGCTGGCAGAACGCAAAATTAAATACTTCTTTGCTAAAGGTTTTGCAAGTTTGGCGCAACTCAAAGATCAGGGAAACAAGAAATTGCTCATTCAGTTTGTGCAGAAATTGATCGACCGTGAAGTTTAGGAGTTTTTCAATTTTACAGAGCATCCGATAGCTCTCGTTTTTGTCACTGTAACTTGCTTGCCCGCCAACAGTTCATTTACAGCTTCATCCACAAAATGCTTGGTGGCTTTCGAGCCATTTCTGCTGTTGTTATCTATGGCACCAATGTAGGCAACCTTTAATCCGTCAGCGGTTTTGTTGAGAACGAAGGTATGGGGTGTATTGGTTGGATTAAATTTTCTCACGGTCTCCTGCGACTCATCATATAAATAAGGGAAATCATATCCATGTGCTTTGGCATGGGCTTTCATTTCATCGAATGATTCTTCGGCCGCGATTTCGGCAGCGTTTGGATTGATCAACACAACAGGAAAACCTTGCGTAGCATACATTTTGTTCAATGCAATAATCCTCGAATTATAAGCGCGTGACATCGGACAGGTGTTGCAATCAAAGATGACGATAAAACCTTTAGCCTCCTTGAAATCCCCCAATGAAACCGTTTTTCCGTCTACATTTTTCAGCTTGAAATCAGTAACAACATCACCAACTTCGTAGCCATTTTTAATGGGGTTTGCTGCTAAGCCCATCAATGCGACAGTCACTAATACCATCAAATTTTTCATAACAGATTTATTTTTCAGTTAATTTAATTTTAAAAGGAATCTTTTTATACGGATGTTCAGAATATGCTTTTTCTGTTGCAATTTTATCAATCACATCAAAGCCTTCCACCACTTCGCCAAAAACAGTGTACCTTCCATCCAACGACATTTCCCCTCCTATTGTTGTATAAATTCTTCGTTGCTCAGGTAAAGTCGTTAATCCTTCATTTTTTTCTTCTTCGCTATATTCCCAATCAGCGTATTTATTTCCGTGAACGATATAAAATTCCGTAGAAGAGGATTCTTTTCCGGGGTTGTTCTCCTCTAACCTCGCCATGGCCACCGCCCCTTTCTTATGAAAATGATTTGGGTTGAATTCAGCCGGAATGGTATAGTCCAATTTTTTCATCGGCACTCCACCTTGCACCACAAAATTTTCTACCACACGATAAAATTCGGGATCTTCATAATAGCCCTCTTTGATAAGTTTTATAAAATTAGCACGGTGCAAAGGCACATCGTCATAGAGTTTAATTTTGATGGTGCCATATCCAGTTTCGATGGTGACGTCTTTTTCTTGATTTTCTTTCCCGTACTGAAAAAGTACTTCTTTCTTGTTCTCATTGGTTACTAAAATGGATTCTTTTTTCTTACAACCAGCGGAAAGGGAAAAAACTAAGATCCAAACGGAAAAATATTTTAAGGCTGCTATCATTTTGAAATTTCGTCAATCAGTTTCTCCAGTTCCCCTTCTTTCAATTCGCCTTGCACTAGTTTTCTTTTTCCAGAAGTCGGATTGATTATTAATGTTGAGGGTAAAGCACCCGTCCAATTTTTGTCGATTTTGTCAATCCAATCATTTGGATTTTCTTCGGCAAGAATTACCACCTTCGATTTAATTTTTTTTCGATCAATAAATTTCTTTACTTTCTCTGGATTAGGGTCAAGGTCGTAATCCATGCTTATTAAAAGGACTTGAACATCTTTGTTGTCCTGATTCACTTTTTCAAAAAAAGGTAATTCTTTAACACAAGGGGCGCACCAGGTAGCCCAAAAATTAATGACTTTCACCGATCCAGGGGCGCGTATTTCCTTTTGAAGGTCAGAAAGCCTAATCAGGTCTTGCCCACAGAGGACAAAAGGAAGAGTTATTAGGGTAAATAATAGAATTTTAAATTTCATTTTTCGAACTTTTGAAAGTAGAAAAATTTCTCTTTAGAGGAGGTAGAAATTGGAGAAAAATTTAGCGGATAATTGGACGGAGCTGGGAGAGCGCTATTTATAACCGACATGTAAGATTCGTGAAATGTTTTTCTTAAAACAGTAAATTTCAAGCACTTATATTTTTTCCGATAAGATATCCACATATTTCAATATTTATCAACATTAGGATAATATTAATGTTTAATGTGTTGATTATCAATAATTTAAATGGCTATTAATCAATCCTTGGTTTGTGGACAACTCCGAGTGGTGTAAAAAACAAACAATTTTTCGGACTTTCTGTAATATTCAGAAAATCAGCCATGTAGAAAGAATACTTACTCCGAATTAAGCTTTATTACGATTATTTCCCGATTTAGGACCGATCTTAAATCGGGTAGCAAAGTGGCAAGCCAATAAAAATAGGGATTATTGGAAGGCGAGGGTAATTTCTTGCTGCGGCATCCTAACC
>DAHVFH010000205.1 GCA_027317105.1 Cytophagales bacterium | reverse complement strand
AAAGCGACTTTAACGCTCGGCTATCCGCATCAATGACAACCAGCCCATCTTTACCAAAAAGTTCGTTTACATAACTGCGTACAGAATCGGCAAGCGTTTTGTTTTTTGTGTAGGCTGTTTTAAAAACAGAAACATCACCGGGCAATTCATCGATAAGTTTGCCTAGGCTTTTGGGGTCGAACCGACCTACTGCTCCTGTCTGCTCCGTTTCCCATGAGTACTTTTTGCCGTACAAACGAAAATACTTGATCTCATCGTAGTCGTGGTCTTCACTGGCCATCCAATAGACAGGCACAAAATTGAATGCGGGATAGCGGGTCTTTAAAACTTTGCATGTATTTATGACCGTAACAATCTTATAAATAAAGTAAAGTGGCCCGGTGAAGATATTCAGTTGATGACCGGTCGTTACTGTAAAGGTTATTCCATCTTCTAAGGCGTTAATATTAGCTGAGACTTTTTCGTCAGTTTTCAAACCAACGTATTGTCGCGTCAACTCTTCAACTAATATTTCGCGATTGGTTTGTGGAAAGGAATTTGCCTTTTCTGCAATTTGATCCTTAAAGTTTTCTATGGTGGGAAATCGATGATAAAATTTTTTTAACGAATCTTTTTTAGAGATGTAATCTAGGAAGAAAGCGTTGAAAGAATAGGTATTGGAAAAAGCAATTTTGTACGGATGCATATCAACAACAGGGAAAATTATAATTCGTCATGGCACGAATAACGGTAAATTCCTTCATTTTGTTCTTTAAAAATGGAAGATTGGCACTTTTTTCACTCATCTTTTAGTGCTTTTTAATAACCCCTATGATGCCACAGCCATCAAACCAGATTTTGTCACACTGGTACATATAAATAAATTTGTTGAAAAGGATAAGGTGATGGCTAGACGAGAGGAGAATTTATTGTTAAACAAGCAGTTGATGGGGCAATAAACCTTGTCCATTAGTTTTTAGGCTTTTAAAATGCAAAAGCTAGTCCCTAATTCGTGACCATGTTGTCATTGGTAGAGCAACGACCGCGGCAATCTACTGGTCAAGGTCTGAATATGGGATTGCTTAACTTCGTTCGAAATGACGATGACTTTTTTGAGATGATCTCTAGAAAGAGATTGATAACATAGTTTTATTTTGCAATACCTGTTTCAGCCAGGGTGATCATCAAGGCTAACTTGATTCCGTCAACCCCCTTTTCATTCATCCACCATTCACTTAAAGCATGCGCATGATCACTTTTACCACCTGCGCCTATAGTGATTGCCGGAGTCCCTTTGGCGATCGCAATGTTGGCGTTCGTGGATTCCGTGATAAGATTGGGTATGCCGCCCAACATATTCACTGCGGCTTTTGCGCGCTGAACTAAGGGATCAGTCTCGGCTGTTTTTCCAGAAGGCCTAAATCCGATAGGTGTTAACGTCAGGGTTAAGACATCACCTTTCAGTAAATGCTGGTTGTATTCCCGTAATCCTTTGTTCATTGAAGATTTGAAAACGGAATCTATCTTTTTCAAATAGGTTGGATTTTCTGATCGCATATCCACCTCAGCCCACGATTCAAAAGGAATGGCATTCACCGATGTGCCCCCGCCCATACGACCGACATTAAAACTGGTCTTGCCAACTTCAGTTGTAAACTTCTGTCCTTCATCGGCAAAATAGTTAAGCGCCTTTGCCATCGCATGATGCGGGTTGCCCAACCCGAAAGCACCCCATGAATGACCACCAGGTCCTTTGATAATTGCTTTGTACCGCAATGACCCAAGTGCGCCTGTGGCAATTTCATTGATGGAAGTGCCGTCCACGGAAATCCACGATTTGATACGATGACCTTCTTTTGATACCAGATGCTTAACACCCCGAAGATCGCCTAATCCTTCTTCGCCTACGCTAGCGACAAAGAGCAAATCGGTATTGGTTTCAATTTTTGCTTTTTCCAACGCGCGCAAAACCGTAAGGATGACGACCAGTCCTCTTGTGTCATCAGAGATTCCCGGAGCATAAAGAGTATCTCCATGATGTTTTACCGATACATCGGTTCCTTCCGGAAAAACGGTATCGAGGTGGGCATCAAGCACAACTGTTTTGCCGTGCTTCTTTCCTTGCCGTAAAGCAAGTACATTTCCCACGGAGTCTATCCAGATTTTATCGGCCCCAGCTTCTTCAAAAAGCTGCGTCATTTTTTGTGCCCTAAGCTTCTCCTTAAAAGGGGGCGCAGGTATTTCAGTAAGTGTTACCAATTCTTTTAGTGTAGTCGATTCAAGGGATTCGATAACAAGAATAGCTTCTACCACTGATTTCGTTTTTAAAAGATTTGAAATATCTTTTTCAGCTTTCTTATTCTGAGCAATTCCGTCTTTATTCAAAGTGAACAACGTCAATAGTATAATGACGCCCGTTAAAATTTCTACTCTTTTTTGCATGTAACAGATTTTAAAAATGAAATTCAAAATATTCTATTTTTCTATAGTGCCGGTAAGCACTTCAACTTTATCGGAAAAAGGGTTTCCGGAAGACCTACGAAAGGATACCACCTGGCCAACGTGCCACAAACAATCGGCTATCGGCCCATTGAGTTGATTCCAAAATGGAAATTCTTTGGTCGCTCCGTTTTTAGCAGTAAATATTATTTTGAAATCCTTCAATTCATCATCGCTGCTCACGCGAAGTTTTTCACTGGCCGCTTTTAAATTTTGAAGCACTGCTTTTCGCATTTCGGCAAAAGGCAGCTTTGCGCTAGGACCAGAAATATTGGCTGTCTTTGTAGTGGAGTTTAGAATAATTTTCGTCAGGCTAAAGATGTGCGCTATCGTTTCTAAGCTTGTCCTTGCCTCTTCATTCGGCTTGTAGGCTAGGTCTTCAGGCCGCAGCCCTTCCGTTGCCCAATAAAACCGAAAACCTAGTCCGTCAATCATGCGAGAAGCCACCGTTCCGGCTGTGAACGCTTCGGGGTATGTGGGGATTTCATAATATGGCAATGACTGGTCTTGAGCATATAGCGATGAAGCCAATACGATCAGCGGGAAAATAATCGAAGATTTCATGTGTTAATAATTTTGTTTTGATGGTCTCGTGGAATGCTCATGTGGATTATTTATTCCTTGGGGCTTCGTTGCTGATTGGGCATTTCATAAGTTTTAGATTACTTCCAAATATAGAAAGATGGAACCTATATTATTTCTTCCTCTTCTGTCGGGTGTATTTCAAAATTACACAGGAAGCATTAATTTTATAGAATTCAAATTAAAACCCAATACAGATGAAAAAGGAGGAGTTTTTAGCACTAGCGGAAAGCCGCTATGATGCCCTTCGCGAACTCAACAAGGGCAACGTT
>DAHVFH010000204.1 GCA_027317105.1 Cytophagales bacterium | reverse complement strand
GGTAAGAATCACGCGATGTGGCAATCAATTTTTCGAGCGTAAACTCTTTCTGGTCTTGTAAAACGCGCACGGCATGAAGTCCTCGGGCGTTCTCTGCATCGGGTGCCATGTAGGTTGGAAAATCCGTTCGCTTCGGACTATCTGCACCGGCTGCCTTAAATGGTGTCGAGTTGCAATTCTGAATCCATCCGTTAGCCGGATTCAAAATATGGACCAGCTCCTCTGGATTGTGCAGACCTTGCCATTCGGTAGCTGGATTACTCCCATCCACCGGTTCATTCCAATTAAATTTGGAATCGCGTTTTGGCATAAAGTTACCATGCCAATAGGCTATGTTTCCCTTATCGTCAGCATAGACTGTATTGTTAGAGGAGTTGGTGCGCAACAGCATGATCTTTTTAAAGTCGGCTAAAGAATTTGATTTCGTCCGTTGGTAAGATTGTGTTAACGCCTTTAGTGGTTCAACCATCAGTTTCACGCTGATCCATTTTTTATTTCGTTGGGCGACAATCGGCCCATGATGGGTGCGGTAGGTTGTAAACTCCTTTCTCAAAATCGCGTCCCCACTTTTGTAGGCAATGGAAATTTTTTCTTCCTGAAGTGACCTAAGTTCTTTTCCATACTTGTAAAGTAAATCTTTGTTCTTTTTAATAACCGCCTCTTCATATTCATCAATCACGTCAGCCTGACTAGAGGTATGCATCCAGCCGCAGTGCTCATTGAACCCTTGGTAAATAAAAAACTGTCCCCAAGTCACCGCTCCGTAGGCATTCAGCCCTTCATCACTGACCATTTGCAATTCGGAACGAAAATAAAACGAAGTATGCGGATTGATCAAAAGCAGTGGATGGCCCGAAGCGCTAAGTGATGGCGCGATGGCAATACCGTTAGAACCCCTTGGCTCGGCATCTAACCCATCGTCACTAATTTCTTCTTTCAAATCACCTGGCAACTTCCCATAAATTTCTTTCAATGCATTGAGGGAAACCGATTCAATATCGCCCCCTATACTTCCCTCGCTAAAAAGAAATGGCATCCAGGGCTGAAAACGTTTAAGTAGCTTGGGTATAGTTTGCGGATGCGTGTACAAATAAAAATTTATTCCATCAGCAAAAGCATTGCACAATTTTTTCATCCACTCCGGTGATTCTTGATAAACCGAAATGGCTCTCGTAGTATCTATAAATAAGCGCATCCGCAAATCGTGGTAAATAAAATTTTCCCCTTCGGCTTCTGCCATACGTGCGGTGGCCACAAGATAATTGCGCTCTATCCGAGGAAAGTCATCTTCGCATTGGGTGTACAACATTCCAAATACCGCATCTGCATCGGTCTTTCCATAAATATGAGGCACGCCCCAATTGTCGCGATATATATTGATGTCATCAGCCTGCGCTTTCCATTTCGAGATTTCTTCAGAGGTGAATTTCTGGGCTAAACTTGGGGCGGCCAATAAAACAAAAAGGATGATTTTTTTCATTGTAAAGCTTCATTAAACTATAAAGTCATCGAATATAAGAAAAAACCTATTTTTACAAGCTTGATTATTTCAAGCGGTGAATCTAATTCTATAAAGCCCCTTCATGGTTAAAAAAGTTTTTCTTTCCATTTCAATTCTTTTTGTTATTCTTCTTGTATGGCAATGGCAATTAGTGACGTACGGAGTGCGCATGGGATGGGGGCAATTGCAAATTATTTGGGGTGCTAAACCAGTAGAAACTTTTCTTCAGGATCCATCTTTCCCTGATTCCCTAAGGACTAAGCTGAGCCTCATAGCAGACATTAGAAAATTTGCGATCGATTCACTAGGCTTAAAAGACACCGAGAATTATAAAACACTTTATGATCAGCGGGGGCAGGAATTGATGTGGGTGGTACAAGCTTGTGGGCCTTTTGATCTCAAACCCAAACTCTGGCATTTTCCTATTGTTGGCGACTTGCCCTATAAAGGTTTCTTTGAAAAGGACAAGGCGATAGCCGAACGGAAGAACCTAATTGATGAGAATTATGATGTGAGTATTCGTAATCCCGGAGGCTGGAGTACATTAGGATGGTTCACAGACCCAATCTTAAGCGATATGCTCAAGCGTAGTGACGGAGACTTGGCAGGGCTGATTATTCATGAAATGGTCCATGCCACTATCTTCATAAAAGACGATGCCGATTTCAATGAAAGCCTTGCTTCTTTTATCGGTGACACCGCATCTTACAATTTTCTTGCCTATAAATACGGCAAAAATTCTACTCCGTACATCCAATATTTGCATGAAGACCAAGACTATCAGCGATACAGTAGGCACATTTTACGTGGCACCTTAAAACTTGACAGCCTTTATAAAACTTTTATCGATACTGAAAGTCTTGATTGGCGAAAAGCGAGAAAGAACTTACTAATTGAGAAGATTGTGAAAAGCATCGACACTTTATCCCTATATGAAAAGAGAAACACCAAAGGAGATCGTTGGCTTCCTAATAATACTTACTTTATGTCCTTTCATCTTTATCAGTCTAAACAAAAAGATTTCAGCAAGGAGCTTAACGAAAAATTCAATGGTAATCTAAAGGCCTATCTTGGCTATTTAAGTAAGCAGTATCCATTTTTATAGCTAAACGTATTAGATTATTATCAAAGAGCGCTATGGTGTTATTAGGTATTATCCATTGGTTACTAAATTGTTAAGTCATTAACAATGTATTTCCTAACGAAAAAATCTCTCTACCTTTATAAAAAAAACTATGGCTAATAAGCCCGCCCAAAAGATTTTGGTTGTTGATGACGAGGAATCCATCCTTGAACTCCTTAAATATAATCTTGAAAAACAGGGTTACGATGTACAGACCGCAGCGGATGGGGAAGCGGCATTGGGAATAGCGAAAAGGTTTCAACCTGACTTAGTGTTGCTTGATATCATGATGCCTGTGGTCGATGGAGTAGAAACGTGCCGGCAGTTGCGGGCTATGCCTGAGTTGGTAAATACTTATATTGTTTTTCTTACGGCTCGAGCCGAAGAGTATTCTGAAGTTGCCGCTTTTGATGTGGGTGCTGATGATTATATTTTAAAACCAATAAAGCCCAGGGCATTGATGAGCAGAATCTCAGCCCTATTTCGAAGAGATTCAGCAAAGAAAAATACGTCCAGTCAAATTAAAGCAGGTGAATTGACTATTGACCGAACCAGTTATACGGTTCGCCTAAAGGACCGTGAGATTAATTTACCAAAGAAAGAATTTGAATTGCTTTTTTTTCTGGCTCGGAATCCAAATAAAGTTTTCAGTCGCGATGACTTACTGCAAAATATCTGGGGAACAGATGTTTATGTTCTATCGCGCACCGTGGATGTTCACATCAGAAAGGTGAGGGAAAAAATTGGCGATGATTGCATCGCCACGGTAAAAGGAGTTGGTTATAAGTTCAATATCCAATAACCAAACCAATTTTTTTATAAGAAATCCAGTTAACCCATTTACGGGTGCATGGATTTTGTATTTTTGAGCCAACCTATCCTCCATGGTATACAGTGCTCGATCGTTGGCCTTACTCCTTGCAGCATCCATAGCCTTGGTTACCGCGCTTTTTCTCTCGCTAATCAACAGCGTTGACACTAGCGCTCTGCTTGTAGCTTTGGCGATCAGTTTTTCTGTTTCCTATCTTTTGATTTATGTAGTGTTGGAATTTCTCATTTTCAGGGGCATCAACAAAATTGACAAGATCGTGGGCAAATTGATGAAAAAAGAGTTGAAAGGAATTGCCAAAGAAAAATCAATTGGGTTAGATCCCTTTGAAAAATTGAATCAAGAAATTTCATCGTTCGCTTTGCTCAAACAAAAAGAGATTGACGAACTAAAAAAAATAGAGGCATTCCGAAAAGAATTTATTGCTGATGTATCGCACGAATTGAAAACACCGATTTTTGCAGCCCAGGGCTTTGTACATACCCTCCTTGATGGGGCCGTGAACGACAAAAACGTTCGCTCCAAATTTTTAAAGAAAGCGGCCAAAAGTCTGGACGGCCTCGACTCCTTAGTGCAAGACTTGCTTACCTTGTCACAGATCGAAACGGGTGATATTAAAATGAAATTCGGGCAAACAGAATTAGTACAATTGTGTGAGGAAGTAGTGGAACAACTTGAGGAAAAAGCCGAACGAAAAAAGATTAAGTTGAAACTATCGAGTGCCAAACATCTGAAAATTTTTGTCTATGCGGATGAAAAAAGAATCGGCCAAGTGATAACCAATCTTGTCTCCAATGCCATCAACTACACGGCAGAAGGCGGTGAAGTGAATTTGAGCTTTGATGTTAGCAAGAAAAATGTCACCACCATTGTAAGCGATACCGGAGAAGGAATACCGCCACAACATTTGAATCGGATATTCGAACGATTTTATCGCGTGGATAAGAGCCGTAGTAGAGAAAAAGGGGGAACGGGTTTAGGCTTGGCCATTGTAAAGCATATTCTGGAAGGCCACAATAGCAAAGCTGAGGTACGCAGCGAAGTCGGCAAAGGTTCGGAGTTTAGCTTTAGACTTTCGAGGTCGAAGGGAGATGAGACGGATTGAGTTTTAAGATAGCAATACTTCTGCCGGGATACCCAGTTCCCTATGAAACAACTTGGCCAACTCCAATGTCATTGGCTTTTGTTTGTTTAAAATGGCCGACACATACCCTTTGCTGCCAATGCGACCAACGTCTTTGTTCTTCATCCCGCGCTCCTTCATTTTCAGTTTCACTGCTTCAATTGAGTCTGTTTTGGGATTGGGTAATGGGTAATGGGTATCCTCATATTGTTTGATCAACAACAAAGTTACTTGCAAGATTTCTCCATCAGGTGAGTTGGGTTTTACTCTTTTTTCAAAAAGCTCATCCACCCATTGTAAAAATGCTTCGTGTTCTTTTTTTGTTTTGATTGTCTTCAGTTTCATGATTCTCTAAATTTTATTTCATTGACTTTGACTTTTTCGTATTCGGCATGAGTGCCAAACCATTTTATTTGGATAGCTTTATAGTCAAAACCTACTCTCACCGCCAACCTGAATTTGTTTCCGGCTATATTAAAAACCACTCGATCATCGGATACAATGCTTGCGTTCCCGTACTTTTGCTTCAGCTCATTAAAATTTCTAAAATCCTTAACAATAAGTTCATGGTACCACTCCAACAAGGCATTGGCCGCTTCGGGATATTTTTTGCAATACTCCAAAATGGTTTTGCTTGCAATGAGTAATAAAGTTTTCCAATAGAGAACTTAATAATAGCGCCATGCCAAAACCACTTAAATTAAATTTCAAAGACCTAATCCTGTTTGAGGACAAGGATTTTATTGTCATCAATAAGCCACCTTTTATTTCCACACTGGAAGATCGGGTTGATAGCGTGAATATTTTGACATTGGCGCGTGAAGTAGAGCCAGACCCGCAAGTCTGCCACCGCCTGGATAAAGATACATCTGGTGCGCTCGCCATTGCCCGCAATCCAGAAGCCTACCGACACCTGAGTATGCAATTTGAAAACCGCGAGGTGAGCAAAACATATCATGCCGTCTCGGATGGTGTGCATCATTTTGAAAATAAACTGATGGATGCCGGCATTGCCAAGCTTAGTGATGGGACCGTCAAGATATCCCGCGAAGGGAAATCGGCACAAACCCATTTTACTACCCTCAAAAATTATAAGGCGCATACCTTAATTAAATGCAATCCGGTTACAGGAAGAATGCATCAAATCCGGATCCATTTAACCCTATTAAAGGCGCCCATAACGGGGGATGAAACCTATGGGGGGTTTCCTTTTTTCGTTTCTTCTGTAAAAAGAGCCTTCCATTTAAAAAAAATGACCGATGAGCAACCCCTGATGAAAAGGATGGCATTACATGCATTTTCATTGGAATTTGCCCTAATTAATGGGAATAAAATTACCATTGAGGCTCCTTATCCCAAGGATTTTAAGGCATTAATTAAACAATTAGATGGAAGCGTTCGGTAAAATATCATCCGCACTTGCATTATCGTCTTTTTGAGCCTACTTTTGTGTCCCTTTTTTAAGGGTAAATCTAATTTCATAAAGCAAAAACGCTAAAAGTGGATCAGTATAGTTATAGAACCGTTTACGCCAACAAAGGCACAGCTGAAAAAAACTGGGTGTTGGTGGATGCAAAAGACCAAGTGCTTGGCCGATTGGCGAGCCAGATAGCCCGAGTACTTCGAGGCAAAAACAAAACTACTTACACCCCCAACACCGACATGGGCGACCATGTGGTGGTTATCAACGCAGAAAAAGTGCGGATGACGGGCAAGAAGTTTAATAACCGAGTGATTTTTACCTATTCCGGTTATCCGGGTGGGCAGCGCGAAATTTCGCCTAAAGAAATCATGGAAAAACACCCCGCTCGCCTTGTTGAGCACTCGGTAAGAGGTATGCTGCCTAAGAACACGATGGGTCGCCAACTTTTCCGCAGCCTACATGTGTATGCAGGTGCTGAACACCCTCACGAAGCAAACCAACCAAAAGAAATAAAGTTCTGATACATGGAGATTATTAACACCATTGGAAGAAGGAAGACCTCAGTCGCTCGCGTTTACGTGAAGCCTGGTAAAGGCCAGATTATTGTGAACCAACGTGAGTTGAAAGAGTATTTCCCATCAGAAATATTGCAGACTACTGTAAAACAAGCACTTGCTACCTTAAAAATGGAAGCGGATTATGACGTGACCGTAAATGTTGAAGGCGGTGGGTCTAAAGGCCAAGCGGAAGCCATTCGGTTAGGAATAGCCAGAGCATTGGTTACTATCAATACTGAAAGTCGCCCTGCGTTGAAGAAAGAACGCCTTCTTACACGCGATTCGAGAATGGTAGAGAGAAAGAAGCCGGGTCGCAAAAAGGCACGCAAGAAGTTTCAATTCAGTAAGCGTTAATCGAAGAATCATGGCAGAGCAATTAACAATACAAAATTTAATGGATGCAGGTGTTCATTTTGGACACCTTACCAGAAAGTGGAATCCTAAGATGGCAGAGTACATCTATATGGAAAACAATGGCATCCACTTGATTGACCTCAACAAGACGGTTAAATGTCTTGATGAAGCGATCTACTCAATCAAAAATATCGTTCGTTCTGGTCGCAAGATCATGTTCGTAGCAACAAAAAAACAAGCGAAAGACATTGTTGTTCAAGAAGCTACACGCTTGAATATGCCCTACGTTACCGAACGTTGGCTGGGTGGTATGTTGACCAATTTTGCAACGATCCGCAAGTCATTAAAACGTCTTGCGCAGATCGACAAAATGACCAAAGAAGAGGCATTCGAAAATATCACAAAGAAAGAGAAGCTTATGCTTACCCGTGAGAGGGCTAAATTACAGAAGCAACTAGGCGGTATTGCAGATCTTAACCGTTTGCCAGCAGCTCTTTTTGTCATTGACGTAAAGCGCGAACATATTGCCGTAGCCGAGGCACAGAAGTTGAACATCCCCGTTTTTGCAATGGTAGACACCAATTCTGATCCCTCAGATATTGATTTCCCAATTCCAGCCAATGACGATGCCTTCAAGTCAATCTCCATCATCACCAACTATGTTGGCAAGTCGATTGAAGAGGCTCTGATGGAACGTAAGAAAGACAAAGAAGATGCTGGCCAGAAAAAAGAGGAAGACGAAAAACGCAAAGTTGACGAAGCTGTAGAAAGCAACTAAAAATCAGGCCATAGCCGATACTTTTAAAGATGAACATCGGTGAAAGCCGATGTTCATTTTATTTTCACACAATTTTAGAGTCCAGTAAGAATTAATTAATTTGATAAATTAAGAATAACCATGATTACAGCACAAGACGTAAATAAACTTCGCACCATGACGGGTGCAGGAATGATGGATTGCAAAAAAGCACTGACGGAAGCTGAAGGCGATTTTGAAAAAGCTATCGAAGTACTCAGAAAGAAAGGTCAAAAAGTGTCTGCCAGCCGGTCAGATAAGGATGCGAAAGAAGGATCTGTTTTTATAAAATCTTCCGATGACAGGAAAGAAGCCATTCTGGTTGCCCTCAACTGCGAAACCGACTTTGTGGCCAAAAATGAAGAATTTCAAAGCTTGGGTAAATTAATTGCAGAGACAGCCTTCACGAAAAAACCAGCCGATACAGAAGCGCTTCTAAATGAGAAGGTAGGCGAGCTTACAATCCTTCAGAGAATCACCGAATTGGTAGGCAAGATTGGTGAAAAATTGGAAATCAGTGCTTTCATTCACATGAAAGGCGAAGCCGTTGTGCCTTATATCCATGCAGGTAATAAACTCGGAGTGCTCGTCTCTTTGAAAGGTGTAAATGGGAAAGATGTAACGGATGCCGGAAAAGATGTAGGGATGCAAATCGCAGCCATGAACCCTGTAGCCGTAGATGAAACCAATGTGGACAAAACCGTCATCGAAAAAGAATTAGAAATCGCCAAAGCTCAAATTTTGGCAGAAGGTAAACCGGCCAACATGGTCGATAAAATTGCCCAAGGTAAACTACAGAAGTTTTTCAAGGACAATACGTTGGTGCATCAGGCCTTCGTTAAAGACAGTTCTAAAACGGTTGCTCAATACCTTGACAGTGTGTCAAAAGGATTGGCCGTTGCTGATTTTAAAAGGGTTGCTATCGGGTAACTGTTTTCATTGTTCATACAAAGAGGCCGCTCGAGAGGGTGGCCTTTTTTGTTTTCAAAAGGCAGTCTAAAACCAAATCGTTCCGTTTCAATCCTATTGGTGGATTTAATATCTACCAAGGTGATTTTTGCCAATACACGATATGCGCTTTTTGAATTAACCTGTCTTCTTCTTTCGTTTTCAGTCCAGGCACAGTACGAAGTTTCTTATGAAAAAGCATTCAGCTATATTTTTAAAAGCAAGGAGATAGATGCTTTTCGGGATACGGTGAGACGTGAGCAGGGTATTGTAGTAAAAAGTATAATTGTTTCTGACTCAGTATCGGAAAACAATCCCTATTCTTTTTTATGCGCTATCTTAAAAAGAAAAACTAAGAACCAAGTTAATTGTAGCCACCTGATTGGGTCGGATCGGTTATGTACTTATGATTCTATCCGGCAGGAATACAAGCAATATTCATTTTCAGGAAATTACAAACTGCCATTCCAGAGCAAAAGATCAAAGGGTAGAAAAGCTTTCGTTCTTACCTTTTCAGAGCCGTTTAAAAAAACAGTAAGTGCTGAAATTCATTATCGGTCATCGCCTTCTATCCTATTTTATTTTGTCTTTGACAATCACAGTAAAATAAAAAGAGTATTTACAGCCGTTGTTCAAAATTAAAATCGGTCACGTTCATTGGGTCTAAGAACTTCACAGCATATGTAACAAAGAAAAAGCGGAAATCACCAAAATATTTATCTTTGCAACCGTTTTCGGCCAGTGATGAAAATATCATTTTTGAAAACCAAAAAATAGAAACTCAAAATCGTAATTCATAAATTAACATGGCTTACATCGAACCTGCTCCCCTCCTCGACAAAGAAAATCCATTCGAAGCAATGATGTCACGCTTTCGCACGGCCTCACAGATCTTAGGGTTAGAAGAAGAAGTTTACAATGTGCTGAAAAATCCGGCAAAGCAAGTGATTGTATCCCTGCCCGTAACTATGGATGACGGGAGTATTAAAGTATTTGAAGGCTACCGCGTAATACACTCCACTATTCTTGGGCCATCCAAGGGTGGAATACGATTTGATCCACATGTCAATTTGGATGAAGTAAAGGCATTAGCCGCGTGGATGACCTGGAAATGTGCGGTAGTGGATATTCCTTATGGTGGTGCCAAAGGGGGGGTGGCTTGCAACCCACGTGAAATGTCTGCCGGTGAAATTGAGCGGCTCATGCGCGCTTATACCCAATCGATGCAAGATGTGTTTGGTCCGGATCAAGATATTCCCGCCCCCGACATGGGCACTGGGCCTCGCGAGATGGCTTGGTTAATGGATCAATATTCGAGAAATAAGGGAATGACAGTTGCAGCCGTAGTGACAGGAAAACCGATTGTATTGGGTGGCTCTTTAGGGCGCACCGAAGCAACTGGCCGTGGAGTGATGGTTTCAGCTTTAGCGGCCATGGAGAAATTGAAAATCAATCCTTATAAAGCAACGTGTGCCGTTCAAGGCTTTGGCAATGTGGGCTCATGGGCAGCGCGGCTTCTTCATGAGCGCGGATTGAAAATCCAAGCTATAAGCGATCTGGCAAGTGCTTATTACAATGAAGATGGTGTTGATATTGAAGCGGCTGTAAAATACCGCGATTCAAATAAGGGATCGCTAGACGGTTTTTCGGGGGCAGAAAAAATAAATGGATCTGAAATCCTGACTTTGCCCGTTGATGTGCTGGTGCCTGCAGCAACAGAAGACGTGATCACCGGAAGCAATGCAGGAAATATCAAAGCACAGTTAATTGTTGAAGGTGCGAATGGCCCTACCTCTTCAAAAGCCGATAACATCATCTTTGACAAGGGTATTACCGTTGTGCCTGATATTTTGGCGAATGCCGGAGGAGTTACTGTTTCTTATTTCGAGTGGGTGCAAAACCGTCTGGGCTATAAATGGACTGCTGAACGCGTAAATCGCAGAAGTGATCGGATTATGAAAGACGCCTTTAATAATGTTTTTAAAACGGCAACTGACTATAAAGTACCCTTGCGCATTGCTGCCTACATGGTAGCCATCGATAAAGTAGCTAAAACTTATAAATTCCGCGGGGGATACTAATCATAAGTTAAAGACGGGTGTATTTCAAAATTACACAGGAAGCATTAATTTTATAGAATTCAAATTAAAACCCAATACAGATGAAAAAGGAGGAGTTTTTAGCACTAGCGGAAAGCCGCTATGATGCCCTTCGCGAACTCAACAAGGGCAACGTT
>DAHVFH010000188.1 GCA_027317105.1 Cytophagales bacterium | reverse complement strand
TGCTCATTGATGCGTAGAGTAGCGAAGACGGAGAAATTGCATAGGAAGGATTGATATCGTAGGTAAAGAAATTTCCAAAGAGGCTGTGATTGCTTAACCGTGCACCAGCCGAAAGTCCCAATTTTTTTTGTGATCCTCCGTGCCATGATGCTTGCGCAAAGCCGTATCGCGTGGTGGCACGCGTTGGAATAGTATCGTAATTGGTTGTCGAGACGAAGCTTCCATATTCGCTAGACGGACTGGAGTAAGTTAGTGTATTGAAATTCATACGTTCTTCATAAGCTCCGCCACCCACAATTCCAGTGATATCTTTATGATGATAATTTAATTGTAATTCATTTGTATTCAAGCGGCCTTCATAAACTCCTTTGAAATAATTTCCGTCATATTGTGTAGGGCTGATTTTGGATGAATCGTTTTCATTGGTGCGTTTGGAATGACTCCACGATCCGTTTCCTACGAGCTTCAGTTTTGAATTTAATTGATAGGTCAACGAATAGTTTATCTGGTCGCGCATAAAATTAACATAGTCGTTGTTGGCGGGAGTAAATGCCCCCGCATCAATGTCAGCATGTTGAGTTGTTGATTTATAGGAAACAAAGGCATCGAATCCATTTTGATGATAGCCTGCTTTCAGGTAACCATCCGTTTTTCGGAAGCCTGCATTCCGGGGAGGAAGGAACAGTGTTTTGGCCGTGTCAATCGCTGGCTTGAGTCCGTTCACGTGCTGATCGAAAAGGGAGCCATTAAAATACAAGCCGTTTTTAAAACTATAATTGAGGCTGGCATTGGTGGTGAGTGTAGCTGTGCCATGTCCAAATGTTCCCGTTTGAACTGATCCGCTGCCACGCAGTCCGGGGTTGCCATTTTTTTTGGTGATGATGTTTATCACACCGCCAATCGCCCCACTGCCGTAAAGTGTGCTGTGCGATCCCTCGATGATCTCAATTCGTTCCACGTTGGTAAGTGAAAGTTCGGAGAGATCAATAGCATCGTTGGGGGAAGAAGGATCGGTAATGCGCACCCCGTCCATCATCACCTTCACTTGGTTACTATTGGAGCCACGCATAAACAGACTTTGGTTAGTGCCGGGAGTTTGGTTACTTCCGACAATGTAAATTCCCGGTTGTTTGGATAGTAGGTCGCCAACAGAATTGTACACTGAATTTTGAATCACATCAGCATTAATGACGGTGACGCTGCGCGGTGTTTCCAAAATTTTCTGATCGAACCGCGAAGCGCTCACGATCACTTCGTCTAAGGTTTTTGTTCGCGCGGAGTCTGTTTGTGCGCATACTTCTGCTAGTGCAGCATTCGCGAAGGCGAAAGCAAAAATGATTTTTCTCATAGTTTTTTTGTTGTTTAGTTAACTAACTATGAGCCTTGAAGAGAAAAAGAGAATAGACCAATTGGTATTGGCTACTCATCGCCTTTCAACCCGAAAGCTCTGATTATTATGAACTGGTGGCAGGTCTCCTGGCTCTCCATTTGTTGATGCCTTCCCATGGTCCCGATAAGAATCGGGACGCCACAGTGGCTTTAGAATTCAACAAACCGGTTGAAATTATTTCTACCGGAATAGGATCACAGTTGCGGGGACAGCTTCCGTATTGCACGGAATTCCCTTTTAATCACCTGAAAGTGTAACCTTGCAGGCAAACCATTTGTCCGGTGCAAACATAAATAAATTTTTTAAATGACTATCTTTGCCCCATGCTAATTGAAAGAACGGATAAAGAAATAATCATTAGATTGGGGGTTTCGATAGATACCGATAAATTGAATGACCTTCTTAATTATGCACGTTACCAGGAATTGACATCCAAGTTTAAGGTAAGCCAAAAGCAAGTAGATGCCCTCTCGAAGACGATTAATAAAAAGTGGTGGGCGAAAAATCAAAAACGAATTTTAGGTTAATAGCGTTAGCCAATGCTAAAGCGTTATCCGCATAAGATCGTTGTTGACACCAATATCGTTTTCAGTGCAATTCTTAATACATCAAGCAGAATAGCTCAAGGTTACCTACTATTTTTTCTGACTTTTATTTCGTGCCTTTCGAAGAAAGAAGCCAAAAATCAATTTATCAATGTTGATTTAAAATACGCCCAAGGCTTTTCAATTAAAGACCTAACTAATGGAAACAAAATCGTAGAAGTTGGTTATCCCTACCAAGGCGCTACATCAGGTTATAAATATTTGCTCGTGCAGAAGGGAAATGAAATTCCTACTCACGCAAAGGAGGTTCAGGTCATTCGCATTCCGATTGAGTCGATTGTTTGCACTTCCACTACGCATATTCCTTTGCTTGATTATTTGAATTCCACCGACAAGCTTGTCGGCTTCCCAACCACCGACTACATCAGTTCTGAATCCACGCGAAAACGAATTGACGAAGGAAAAGTAAAAGACCTCGGCATCGATAGAGGCATGAACCTGGAAGAATTATTTCTTTTGAAACCGTCTTTGGTAATGGGCTACACGATGACCAGCGACTTAGGGCAGTTAAAGAAAATCAAGGAACTCGGAATTCCGGTTGTCATCAATGCCGAATATCTGGAGAAACATCCACTTGGTCGTGCAGAGTGGATCAAGTTCATGGCTTTGTTTTTAAATAAAGAGCAGCAAGCCGATTCAGTTTTTAACGTTATCGAAAAGGAATATTTAGCAACGCAGGTATTAGTAAAAGATGAATCCAAAAGGCCTACTGTGATGAGCGGCATTGTCTATGGTGATGCTTGGTTTATGCCAGGCGGGAAAAATTATGCGGCCCAACTTTTGGAAGATGCAGGGTGCAATTATTTATGGAAGAATACTGATAACAATGGTTATTTACAACTTAGTTTTGAATCCGTATTCGCCAAAGCCAAAGAAGCTGATTTATGGATTGGGGTTGCCGATTTTCATTCACTGAAAGAAATTGAAACATCCGATAAACGATACGCACTGTTTAAACCTTTTAAAGAGAGAAAAGTATTTAATTACAACGCCAGAACCGGAGCAAAGGGAGGAAGTGAATTTTTGGAATTGGGTTATTTAAGACCCGATTTGATTTTGAAAGATTTGGTGAAGATTGCACATCCAGATCGTTTACCAGACTATCAACTTTATTTTTACAGAAAGTTGGAATAGATAAACCGTTAAAGTTACCCGTTAATGGTTGGAGTTAGCTAATAACGGATAACCATTAGCACTTCACAACGACTTTCTCAAATAAATATTCCCGTACTTCGATTCAAAAGAATAATGAGAACCAACACCAGGCTTCGCAGAAACCACCGTATGAAAATCCTCGAATACGCCATCGTTAAATTTTAGATCAAGGTTGGTATATATCTGACCATAGTTGGTGGTAGCTTTCAGGTCGCCAATTGATTTTTCTGAGAGCGCTGCATCAACAGCGCCATAGGTTGATTCGGCAACAATTGGCCCAGAGTAGTCTTTTATTTCTATCGTTCCATAAGTAGAGAGCACTTTGGTTTCAATATTCTGTGGCACTTTAATCTCTAAAACAATTTCAATATCCGATCCCCAAGACATGCTATTGTATTCGCGACCGTTCTGGTCTGCGTACTTTTGGTAGTCGGCTTTGGTTTTAAACATGATTTTTTTACCGTTTTGTTTTATGGTGATCCGATGAGGAAGTTTTTTTAAATTGGGGATAGTTCCAGTAATCGAAATCTCATTTCCGGACGTGGTGTTCTCAAGTAAAAAAGCATTGTCATTTTCACCTCCGTTGATGCTCACGGTTCCTGTGATGGAAATCTCCTGTTTATCCCAGGTGCTTACTTTGATCAATTGAGGATAATCAAAACTCATTTTTATTTTTTGTCCGGTTTGAACCGCAATGGTTTTGTTTATGGGCGTCTGTGCGAATGCCTTTACAGAAAATAAAAGCAGGAAAAGAAATAGTTTTGTCTTCATAATCAAGATTTTTAAAGCCACGAGCTGTGAGCTACAAGTTCCGAGTAAATTGCGGCTAGCTCGAAGCTCGTAGCTAATGACTCAAGCTATTTCTTTCTTAAATAAATCTTCCCGTAACTTGAATTCAGATCAATCTTCATACCTCCACCGTTAATTTTGCCGTTCACGCGGTCATCATACCGCACCATGTCTCCTTGCTTATCGTATTCAATTTTGAAATCAGCGGCCGCATAAAGTGCACCGTAAGAAGTGCTCATTTTCAAATCGGCTTTTATCGTGACGGGCAGCGTCACATCTACGTAGCCATACACGGAAACAATGGAGATGGGGCCTTTTACATTGTCGCTGAAATTAGCTTCCACATGACCATACACACTTTTTACGGTCATCGGTCCGGTAACGTTTTCCAGTTCTATGCTGTTATAGGTGGCGGAGACTTCAATTTCGTTTTCCATGTTTTTGAATTTTGCTTCCCCACCGTATTGTGACTCGTGCTGGAATGAAACGATCACCCCTTTTGGAACCAAAATTTTGATGCTTGGAGAATTCATTTTTCTAAGTTGACGGACCTCCACGACATTGCCCTTGTCGACTACGTTGACACCCAGCCCTGTGTTGTCTTCGAGGCCAAGGCCATTGATGGCGCGTAGGCCTTTTGACCGATCGTCTTCATCTTTATCATTGTCATGGTCTTTTCCCGAGGTGAATATGATTTCATTGCCCGTTGTTCCTTCTACGGTAACACGCCCTGCGTAGATTTCCAGGCGCCCTGTGGTTTTCGCAATTTTAAAATCCTGAGCCAAAGCGGCACAGATTGTTGCTACCATTATGCCGATTATCAATACTAATTTTTTCATGACTTTAGTTTTTAATTTTTTTTGTTGAATTTTTTTTAAGAAAGTTTTAATATTCCTGAGTGAGCTTCATCTTTTACGGCTTTCATCACTTTTTCATCGTGCGTGATTTTTTGTAATTCATTCACCACTTGTTTCTCTTTCATTTCCACGAGCAATCGAATCAAAGCAATTTGTACCATCGGATCTTTTTGCGTGGACAAGGCGGTGAGCAATGCTTTGCGCACGTGGCTTTGCTGATAAAATTTGCCCAGTGCTTCGAGGGCAGCGAGCCGCACGTTGGTATTGGGATCCTCATTCATTGTCTTGACCAACACGTTGACAATCTCATCATCAGGTGCAGAGAGCTCATAAGCTACGGTGGCGCCCATGACGC
The DNA here is from genome assembly GCA_027317105.1 of Cytophagales bacterium. Taxonomy (GTDB): domain Bacteria; phylum Bacteroidota; class Bacteroidia; order Cytophagales; family Cyclobacteriaceae; genus ELB16-189. The sequence goes on along the minus strand of DAHVFH010000188.1, from coordinate 4,710 downwards.
GCTGACTTGCCGATTGTTGGTTCTCCAACATGGCCAACATCATTTTTTTATTCGTTTCCATCTCTTCTTTCAATTGAGCCAGCTCCTGATTGTTTTGTCGTGTGGTGTTGATCCAATTTCCGATGACGATGCCAACCATGACCAGCACAACTGCGGCAGCAACACGTAGCAACCAGGGTTGAAAGAACACTTGCTTTTTCTTACTTGTGGTCTGTGTCGATGTAGACCACGCATTTTCCGGCTTGTTCTCTGATTTTGAAATTTCGCCTTGCAATGCTTTTTCAAAATTTTGTTTCAACGAATGAGTAGGCGCAGCTGCTTTTAAATGCTCCATCAAATTCATGACTTCCTTCAATTGCGCATAAAGCTTTGCACTGCTTTCGTTGTTGGTAAGTTCCTTTTCTATTATCGCCTGATCGGTATTGTTAAGTTTGCCATCGATGTATTCGATCAACAGACTTTCTAATTTTTCTTTTTCCATAATTTCAAATTTTAACCCACCCGTGGTCTGTGTCGACACAGACCACTGAATCTGGATTTAATTTATTTCTTTCCATAAGCCTTACCCTCAACCATGGTTCGTGTCGACACGAACCACGACCTCAGGATTTTTTAATTTATTTTTTCCAGTTCAAAATAATGTTCTCTCAATTTCCCAATAGCACGATGCACTTTCACTTTAATGTTGGCCACCGTGGTGTCCATGATCGCGGCTACTTCCTCATACTTCAAGTGTTGAAAACGGGTGAGCACCAACAGTTCACGCTGCTCTTCACTTAACTTTGCCAGCGATCGGTGCAGCAACTGCTCGCGTTCATCAGTGTTATCCTCTGATTCAAAAATTCGATCACTCATTTTCTCCACATCAATGTGGCTTCTTGTTTTATTTTTAGATGACTGATAATGATCAGAAAAAACATTTCTCGCCATCTGGTAAATCCACGATTGAAACCGGTTGCCTTCGCGATAGCTTTGCCGGTATTTTATCAACCGTAGAAAAACATTTTGTGCCAAGTCTTCGGCCAACATGCTGTCGCTGGTCATCTGACGAAGAAAATTGAAGATCCGCTTGTTGTACCGGTCAAACAGCACCGAAGCCTGCTGAAGCTCACCGTTTTTCACGGCTTCCATAATCTGTTCATCGGTAGTCAAGGCGCGGGGTATTTTCAATTTTCGTGTTAGTTACCGGATGGGGTGAGAAAGGTTACACCTTCGTTAAAGTTATTAGTTAATAAGCTGCAACTGTCAGTGGTAATTAACTATTAGCTGATTAACCATTAACAAATAACGGATAACGATTAACCGATTCCTTAGTATTTTCACGCAAATTTTCCATTATGCCTGTCAAACGTCCTGCCATTGGGTTTATCTTCATTACCTTATTATTAGACGTCACCGGTTGGGGCATTATCATCCCCGTGATGCCCAACCTCGTTCGCGAACTTTTAGGCGGTAGCACCAGTAATTTAGCTAGTGTGAGTCTGGCGGCCACCTATGGCGGGTGGCTGATTGCATCGTATGCCATCACTCAATTTTTTTGTGCGCCCATTGTAGGTGGTCTCAGTGACCGGTTTGGACGTAGGCCTGTTTTATTGGGCTCATTATTTGGGTTTGGCATCGACTATTTGGTCATTGCCTTTGCACCTAGTATTATTTGGTTGTTTGCCGGACGGATTATTGCCGGGGTGATGGGTGCGAGCTTCAGCACGGCTGGGGCATACATTGCTGATATTAGCACACCTGAAAAGAAAGCGCAAAACTTTGGCATGTTGGGCGCAGCCTTTGGATTGGGTTTTATCATCGGCCCTGGTATCGGGGGTTTTTTAGGCAACTACGGATCGCGCGTGCCTTTCTTTGCCGCGGCTGCACTGGCGCTGCTTAATTTTTTATATGGCTATTTTATTTTGCCGGAATCGCTCAAAGAAGAAAACAGAAGAAAATTTACCTGGGCAAGAGCGAACCCAATCGGTACTTTTAAAAGTCTGTTTCGTTTTAAAGTGGTCGTAGGGTTGTTTGTTTCGTTGGCCTTGGTGTATATCGCGGGTCATGCAGTGCAAAGCAATTGGTCGTATTACACCACCGAAAAATTTAACTGGACACCTGGGCAAATTGGACTTTCCTTAGTGGTGATTGGCGTAGCCGTATCTGTTGTTCAGGGTGGGTTAATTCGGGTTATCATTCCGAAACTTGGCCAACAGCGCAGCGTGTATATTGGATTGGCGCTCTACGCACTTGGATTTTTATTGTTTGCCTACGCTACCGAGGCTTGGATGATGTATGCCTTCACCGTGGTGTATTGTATGGGCGGCATTGCCGGTCCCGCATTGCAAGGCATCATGTCTGAAGTATTGCCCGCCAATGAGCAAGGCGAATTGCAAGGCGGTTTTACCAGCATGATGAGCGCCTCTTCGATAATCGGTCCTCCAATCATGAATGGATTGTTTGCTTATTTCACCGGCCCGAAAGCCCCGATTTATTTTCCGGGCGCTGCGATGTTGCTAGGCGCAGTGCTTACGCTTGCCAGTGCGATATGGGCGAGAAGTAGTATGAAGAAAAACATGAAGCCAGTGGAGGTGAAGGCTGAATGAATTATTTATATCTTGGTAATGAAGAAATTATTTTAGACTGGAAACTTCTTTGAGGAAAGCCTATTTGTTTGGATCCGATGCCCAGGGGAACAGGATTCAACAACATGAGAACCTGTTAGGAAAAAAGTTGATTAGTTTCAGAAAGAATTCATGCCTCAAGGATAAATTGATGTCTTTCGGAAAGACTTGCGTCCTTTCAGATTTTCTTAATGATTGAAAATTAATCTTTCCAACCATCGTCTCCCGTTTTCGGGGACGATGGTTTTAACGTTACTTTTTAGTTTCCAACGAAACTTTTCGCTGCTCATCATCAAAATACAGTTCATTGAACAACAGCTTGAAGGAGCCTTGTACTGACCACGAAAGGTAATCTCTGGTCCTTACAAAATTAACTTTCCATTTCCAACTGGTTGTATTTGCGTTTTGTTTTCCTAACTTCAAATCATTGAGCGGTGAATGGTACAGTGTCAAAATTCCGCGACTGCCGTTGCGATTCGGAAATTGTTTAAATTAGGACATAAAATAAGACTATTATGAACGAATTAAATATGGAGAAGGAAAAACTTGAGATTATCAAATGGGTGACTAGTCTTAGGGACGATACAGCTATTGAGCGCCTGAAAATGCTGAGGGTGAATCCAAAAAAAATAGATTGGTGGAACGAAATAACTGACGAGGAGAAAACGGCAATTGACAAGGGACTGGCAGACATTAAAGCTGGACGAGTAAAACCACATAAGGAAGCTAAAAAGCTATATGAAAAGTGGTTATAAATTGCTCTGGTCTGAAAGGGCATTGGCGGACTTACAAAAGATTATAAACTATTTAACTGAAAACTGGACTCAAAAGAAATTCAGAATTTCGCCAGGCGACTCAATAAACGACTTGATCTAATAACCATTAATCCAAGACTGTTTCCAAAGACTACAAAGAGAAAAAATGTGAGGAGATCCGTTCTTACGAAACAGACGGTAATCTATTACAAAACAAGTGAGAACACAATAAACATTGTGACGCTTTTTGACCCTCGCCAAAATCCAATGAGGTTAAGGTTATAGGTTGCTTATCACAACCCAAGTTGTATTTGTCCCTGACGAGCACGAAAACAAATGCACTCTTTATTTTATCAACGTTACTGGCCGAGACTAGGTCTCTTTCCAACCATCGTCTCCGTTTTCGGGGACGATGGTTTTAACGTTACTTCTTAGTTTCCAACGAAACTTTCCGCTGTTCATCCACAAAATACAATTCATTGAACAACATCTTGAAGGTGCCTTGCGCCTGACCACGGAAAGTAATCTCTGGTCCGTAAGCAATTAACTTTCCATTTCCAACCGGAGCTTCAAACGCTACAACACCACCTTTTAAGTACGATGCACCCCAGGCCCAACCACTACGCAGCGGATTTTCATTTGTGAACCAGGCCAATGGTTTCACTTTTCCCTGCACGATGGCTTCCGGTGATAAGTTGAAGACGGGACTGTTTTCAAAATACACATCTGTTTTTTTAGCCATGCCCCAGGTCGCGCCTTCAGTAGAGTCAAGATGAACGCGGAGGATGCTTCCGGGCACGTAATATTTGTCGTTGGGTAATTTTCGTTCTTCCCCATTTACAATTTCGGTCAGGGCATTTTTTACAGGCAACCCAAGATGATAAGCTAAGTTAGTGCTCGTGCCGATAGTCACAATCTTTCCGCCTGCTTCCATGAATTTTTTCAATTCAGGAATTGATTTCTCTTTCGTTATTTTCCCCATCGTGTTTTGATATTCCGCAGGGATTTCTTCTAACGTGGGCTCTTTCCGGTTCGCTTCCCACTCGGGGACCTCTTCTTTTCCTATGGCCGGAATCCCACGTGTTACAAAAACGATGATATCATATTTATCGCGGAGATTGCCGGCATCGATGGTTTTAGGGTAAATGAAGTCGGCATTGAAATGATATTGCTCCATCAGCCAGCGCACCCAACCTGCGGGCATTGAGCCACCATAAGGATTCCATAAAGCAATTCTTTGTGTGGAAACTTTAGCCAATCCATTGGTAGGCTTTTTGGAAACACCATTGATTTTTAAGCCAAGACTTGTCGCCTCCTTTTCTAAAATACTCTTTGCTTTGGCGCTAAAG
>DAHVFH010000185.1 GCA_027317105.1 Cytophagales bacterium | reverse complement strand
CACTACAAAAGATCCGTCCAAAGGAGACGCCTGGAAAACGGGGAAAATCATGTCTGATCAATCGGTCTATGTCACTTACCAAGGTTCTGAACTGAAATCTTCCACGCATTACTTTTGGCGTGTACGCGTGTGGGATAACACGGGCAAGGCTTCTGCCTGGAGTGAACGATCTTGGTGGACTACCGGTTTGCTAAATCCATCCGATTGGAAAGCACAGTGGATTGAATCCGGTTTGCCAAGTGATTCGGTGCTTGGGGTTTGTCCTTTGTTCCGCAAATCGTTTGAGGTAAAAAAAGTGGTCAACTCTGCACGGCTCTACATTACTTCACATGGTTTGTACGAGGCCTCGGTGAACGGCCAGCGCGTTGGTGATGCTTACCTCACTCCCGGCTGGACAAGTTATAAAACACGTTTACAGTATCAAGTGTATGATGTGACCAGTTCAGTGAAGCAGGGCGGAAACACAATTGGGGTTGTGCTCGGTGACGGCTGGTATCGCGGGCACCTTGCTTGGGAAGACAACAAAAATATTTACGGAAAGAAGGTGGGTTTGTTGGCGCAACTTCAACTCGTCTATGCGGATGGAACGAAAGAAACAATTGTGACGAATGGCGACTGGAAAACGTCCACCGGGCCGATCATCCTTTCAAGTATTTATCATGGCGAAAACTATGATGCCCAATTAGAAAAGACAGGATGGACAAATTCTGCTTTCAATGATGCGGATTGGAAACCGGTAAAGGTCAATGAAGTATCGAAGGAAAATATCATTGCGTCCGATAGCCCTTTGATCACGAAACATGAAATCTTTAAGCCCATAAAAATCATCACTACGCCAAAAGGTGAAAAAGTAATTGACTTCGGACAAAACCTAGTGGGATGGGTTCAATTTAAGGTGAAAGGAAAAAAAGGAGATGTGGTGGCCATTCATCATGCGGAAGTGCTGGATAAAGAAGGGAATTTTTATACCACCAATCTTCGGGCGGCTAAAGCGGAAATCCATTACACGTTAAAAGGAGATGGTGAAGAAACGTACGAGCCTCACTTCACTTTCTTTGGATTTCGATACATCAAGATAGAAGGTTACCCGGGCGAATTATCGGCTGATAATTTTAAAGCCATCACGCTGTACTCCAACATGAAGCCAACCGGAACTTTTGAATGCTCCAATACTTTGGTGAACCAGCTGCAACACAACATTCAATGGGGTCAACGTGGGAATTTTTTGGATGTCCCTACCGATTGCCCACAGCGGGATGAACGTTTGGGATGGACAGGCGATGCCCAGGCTTTTTCAAGAACAGCCACTTTCAATTTTGATGTAAGTAATTTCTTTGAAAAATGGTTGAAAGATCTCGCAGCCGATCAACTCAGCAGCGGGAGCGTTCCATTCGTAATCCCCAATGTTCTTGGTGAGAAGGCTGGTGGTTCTGCCGGATGGGCCGATGCCGCCACCATTATTCCGTGGAATGTTTACCTGGCTTATGGCGACAAAAAGACTTTAGAGAATCAGTATGCAAGCATGAAGGCATGGATTGGCTTCATGCAAAATAACAGCACCAATGATTTATGGAACAAAGGTTTTCATTTTGGTGACTGGCTATTTTACCGACCCTTCGATGACAACGATGGCCGCTCGGCTGTAACGGATAAATACATGATCGCACAAACCTTCTTTGCTCATTCTATTGACTTAGTGATCAAGACCGCAACGGTGTTAGGAGAAAAAGATGATATTGAAAAGTACTCTTCGCTTTTGAAAAAGGTAAAAGAGGCTTATCTGAAAGAATATGTTACCCCTAACGGACGACTTATCTCAAGTACGCAAACGGCTTATGTTCTTGCATTAAATTTTGATATGCTTCCTGAAGGGATGCGAAAGCAAGCAGCCGACTACCTAGTTCAAAACATTAAATCGTATGACAATCATCTCACTACCGGTTTTCTGGGAACGCCTTATCTATGCGAAGTCCTAACCCGATTTGGATACACGGACGTAGCTTACCAACTCCTGCTTCAGGAATCTTATCCTTCTTGGTTGTATCCGGTGAAGATGGGCGCCACTACGATATGGGAGAGGTGGGACGGCATTAAGCCCGATAGCACGTTTCAAACTCCGGGTATGAATTCATTTAATCATTACGCCTATGGAGCAATTGGCGATTGGCTTTATCGCGATGTTGCGGGCATTGATACTGAAAAAGATGGTGTTGGTTACAAACACATCCGCATTCAACCACATGTTGGTGGTGGCTTCAGTTTTGCCAATGCTGATTTGCAAACCTTCTACGGAAAAGTTTCTTCGCATTGGAAAATTGATAATGGAAATTTCAATTTAGCGATTGATGTTCCAGCCAACACCGTTGCCAGTGTTTATATCCCTGCAAGCTCTTCCGGTTCAATTTCGGAAAGTGGAAAGCCGATTTCTGTCAGCAAAGAGATAAAACAATCCGGGGAGGATAATGGCTTTGTCATTCTGCAAGTAGGTTCTGGGCATTACGAATTCTCATCCAAACTGAAGTAAGCACATAATGCAGGTTCTACTCGGGATTATTTTTCACTTCATTGGCGGAGCGGCTTCTGGAAGCTTTTATATTCCATTCAAGAAAGTAAAAGGCTGGTCGTGGGAAAGCTACTGGATCATCGGTGGGCTTTTTTCGTGGCTGATCGTTCCACCACTGGCTGCCTGGATTACCCTTCCAGGATTTTCAACCCTCATCCATCAGACATCCTCTTCCGTAATTTTCTATACCATTTTGTTCGGTGTGCTTTGGGGCATTGGTGGACTGACTTATGGGTTAGGGGTTCGTTATCTGGGAATGTCATTGGGCAATTCGGTTGTTCTTGGTTTTTGCTCGGCCTTCGGTGCATTGGTGCCTTCGATTTATTACAACTTTGTTCCCACTCAAAACAAAACCACTTTTAATGAACTGCTCTTTACGGGGTGGGGACAAATTATTTTATCGGGCGTTGTGATTTGTCTGATTGGCATTTACATCTGCGGGCGGGCGGGCATGTTGAAAGAACAGGAGTTATCTGATTCCGACAAGAAGAAAAGTGTTGCCGAATTTAATTTAACTAAGGGATTGATTGTCGCTATCACCTCAGGAATTTTAAGTTCTTGTTTTAACTTTGGAATAGAAGCAGGTAAGCCGATGGCCGAGGCAGCTGTCAAGGCCGGTCTCAATCCGTTGTATCAAAATAATATTACCTACGTAGTGTTGTTGTGGGGTGGGTTATCGACTAATTTAATTTGGTGTGTAATTCTTAATTTTAAGAATAAAACGTTTGGAGATTATGACAACACGCAAATCCCACTTTTAAAAAATTATATTTTCTCCGCATTGGCCGGCACCACCTGGTTCCTTCAATTTTTCTTTTATGGAATGGGAGAAAGTAAATTGGGCAATGGAGCAAGTTCATGGATATTGCACATGTCGTTCATTATCCTCACCGCGAATTTGTGGGGAATAATTTTAAAAGAATGGAAAGGAGTCAGCACCAAAACGCGAGTCACCATCATCACCGGAATTGGAATGATTGTTCTGTCAGTCTTAGTGTTAGGTTATGGTAATTCAATTAAATAGAAAGAACTTCTTATTATCGAGATGAATTACGTCATTGCAAGTTCCAGCGCTGGAAAGGACGAGGTACGAAGCAATCCCCAGAGAGTTGATTGTCTTCCTCGGGTAGACTGCTTCGCCCTGACCCACTATCCCACAGCGGTGCTTACAATGACGTTAGCTATTTTTAATTTTTTTTAAATACTATTATTTATGTCAACTGAAATGAGGTATAAGCATGTAAGCTATTTGTGGGATGGTGCCAAAGCAGAAGCTTTAAAAAATGATGAAGTTGGCTTATTGATTTATCGATCCAATCTATTAGGGGCAGATCTAAGGCTCACCAATTATGGCGGTGGGAATACGTCTTGTAAAGTAAATGCAAAAGATCCGTTGACTGGAAAAAAAACCGAAGTGATGTGGGTTAAAGGATCGGGGGGTGATTTAGGAACGCTAAAGAAAAATGGGTTGGCAGCTTTATACATGGAGAGACTTCTTGCTTTAAAAAATGTTTACCGCGGGCTTGAGCACGAAGATGAAATGGTAGCACTCTTCAACCATTGCATTTATGATTTAGATTCGAAAGCACCATCGATCGACACTCCGCTACATGCTTTTCTTCCATTCAAACATATCGATCACCTTCACCCAGATGCAGCCATTGCGATTGCTGCCGCAAAAGATGGCAAGAAAATCACCAGCGAAATATTCAACGGAAAAATTGGTTGGGTAGAATGGCAGCGACCCGGTTTTGATTTAGGATTGAAACTACAAAAATGCTTAGCTGAAAACCCCGGCATTCGTGGGATCATGTTGGGATCGCATGGGCTCTTTACCTGGGGCAACACCGCTTATGAGAGTTACATAAACACGTTGGAAGTGATTGAGCAATGTGCCGAATATCTAAGTAATAACTACGGCAAGAAGCGCTTGGTTTTTGGTGGGGGGGGAATTGATTCACTTAGAAAAGAAGAAAGGCATACGCAAGCCGCAGCACTTGCCCCCACCCTCAGAGGACTGTCCTCAAGTCACACACGAATGGTCGGCCACTTCACTGATGATAAGCGGGTGTTGGAGTTTATAAACTCCAATGACCTTACCCGGCTTGCACCTATGGGTACAAGTTGTCCGGATCATTTTCTTCGTACCAAGATCAGTCCGTTGGTGCTTGATCTAAAACCCGATGAAGATTTATCCGACTCCAAAACGATAAAAGAAAAATTACTGGCCGCCTTTGAACGTTATCGCAAAATGTATACGGAATACTACGAAGCTTGTAAACATCCGAACAGTCCAGCCATTCGCGATCCAAATCCAGTAGTAATTCTTTATCCAGGAGTTGGCATGTTCACCTTTGCCAAAGACAAGCAGACGGCTCGTGTAGCAAGCGAATTTTATATCAACGCCATCAATGTGATGAAGGGTGCTGAAGCCATTTCCGAATATACTTCGCTACCGCGTCAAGAGGCATTCAATATCGAATACTGGTTGCTGGAAGAAGCTAAACTTCAACGCATGCCTAAGCCCAAACCCTTAACGGGAAAAATTGCCTTTATTACAGGCAGTGCCGGAGGAATAGGCAAAGCGATTGCTAAAAAATTCATCGCAGAAGGTGCTTGCGTAATGTTGACCGACAATGATGATGGGCGGTTAGCCAAAGCTGATGTTGAATTCGCAAAAGAGTTCGGGAAAGATGCCTATTCAAAAGCCCAGTTGGATGTAACCAGTAATTCTCTCATTCAAGGGGCCATGAATACTTCTTGCCTAGCGTTTGGTGGTCTTGATATCATCGTCAATAGTGCTGGCATATCCATTTCAAAATCTATTGAAGACCACACAGAAAAAGATTGGGATTTACTGTATGATATTTTGGTGAAAGGACAATTCCTGATCACACAAGCGAGCGTTGAGATTTTACGAAAACAAAATTTGGGTGGCGACATCCTTAACATCGTCAGTAAAAATGCAGTAGTCAGTGGCGCGAACAATGCGGGTTACGGGTCGGCCAAGGCTGCACAATTACATTTAAGCCGACTGAATGCGGCCGAACTTGGTGGTGACAAGATTCGCGTGAACGTAGTTAATCCCGATGCAGTCATTGCCGACAGCAAAATATGGGAAGGCGCATGGGCAGAAGGCCGGGCAAAAGCTTATGGAGTAAAAGTGGAAGAACTTCCCTCCTTCTATGCCAAGCGAACATTATTAAACGAAGTGATTTTACCGGAAGACATTGCCAATGCGTGCTTTGCTTTTGTGGGGGGATTGCTCGATAAATCCACAGGCAATGTATTGAATGTAGATGGTGGGGTGGCGATGGCTTTTGTACGGTAATTAGGTAGGCCTGTGTTCCATTGGTAATAAATTACATTAAGGATAATATTATCAAAAGCATTATTGACAGAAATCATGACTAAAAGCAAAATATTAATTGTTAAGGGTACCGAAATTAAAGTATTTCAAAACAAAATTTCAGATTTTCTGTCTCTTACGGACATAGCAAGGTTTAAAGATCTGGACAGAACAGATACCATTATTCAGAATTGGCTTAGAAATAGAAACACCATTGAACTTTTAGGGTTTTGGGAGCAATTGTATAATCCGGATTTTAAACCCATCGAATTCGATGGGTTTAGAAAACAAGCTGGATTAAACAGTTTTACGCTAACACCAAAACAATGGATTGAAAAGACAAATGCAATTGGCATTACATCCAGACCAGGAAAATACGGTGGAACATACGCACATAAAGACATCGCCTTTGAGTTTGCTTCCTGGATTTCTATCGAGTTTAAACTTTACATGATCAAAGAATTTCAACGCTTAAAGGAGGACGAAAACGACCGGCTTAAATTAGATTGGAATCTTCAACGCACCTTGGCAAAGGTGAATTATCATATCCACACTGATGCCATAAAAGAAAATCTCATCCCTAAGGAACTCGGCAAAACAGAAATCAATTTCATTTATGCCAACGAAGCAGACATGCTAAATATGGCGTTATTTGGCATGACTGCAAAACAGTGTGGAGGGATGCTAACCCCAATGTCGAAGGAAATATCCGAGATGCCTCAACGCTTGAACAATTGGTAGTACTCAGTAATTTGGAAAGCATTAATGCGGTACTTATTAATCAGGGCTTACTGCAAAGTGTACGGCTCCAACAACTGAATAAAATTGCTATTACCCAAATGAAGTCTTTGGTAGCTAATAAACAACTCAAAAAACTAAAGTGAAGTTAATGTTCAAACAATAAAAATAAGCAATGCAACGCATAGCCTTCAAAATGAAATTATATCCAGGGAAAGAAGAAGAATACAAACATAGGCATGATGCGCTTTGGCCGGAATTAAAAGAACTTTTAAAGAAAACCGGAATTTCGAATTATTCTATTTTTCTAGATAAGGAAACGCATTATTTATTCGCGGTAATGAATATTGAAAATAGTCAATCTTTGGATGCACTACCGAACCACCCCGTGATGAAAAAATGGTGGGCTTATATGAAAGATATCATGGAGACAAATTACGATTCCTCCCCGATTAGTGTTCCTTTAAAAGAAGTTTTTTATCTTCCTTAGCTTATGGAAATAGATCAATCACAAATTGAAAACCACAACCAAAAACGGTTAGCAGAACATAAAAAGAAGTTCGCAAGTACAGCCGATGGTACCCCTTCGGTTGATCGTTTGGTTCAGAAACTAAAAGCTTTTCAGATCGCCATTCCCAGTTGGGCATTGGGCACAGGCGGAACTCGGTTCGGTAGATTCCCAGGTGGTGGAGAGCCGCGCAACCTGGAAGAAAAGATAGAAGATATTGGTTTACTACATGCTCTGAACAAATCCAGCGGAGCGATCTCACTTCACATTCCCTGGGACATTCCTACCGACCCGAAGGCAATAAAAGACCTGGCCGCGCATCACGGCATCCGCTTCGATGCGATGAACTCTAATACGTTTCAGGACCAAAAGGATCAAAAATTGAGTTATAAGTTTGGCTCGTTACAACACGTTAATAGAGCGGTACGTCAACAAGCAATCGCTCACAACCTTGAAGTAATAAAACATGGAATTGCGCTCGGTTCAAAATCACTAACCGTTTGGCTTTCCGATGGGTCATCCTTCCCTGGGCAATTGAACTTCCGCAAAGCTTTCCAAAATACATTGGATGGCCTAAAAGAAATCTACTCGGCCTTACCTTCCGATTGGAAAATGTTTGTCGAATACAAAGCCTTCGAACCAAACTTCTACTCAATGACGGTGGGTGACTGGGGTCAATCGTTATTGTATGCCAACAAACTAGGACCAAAGGCATTTACATTAGTTGACCTCGGCCACCATTTGCCCAACGCAAACATCGAACAGATTGTCTCACTCCTGCTCATGGAAGGGAAATTAGGTGGGTTTCATTTTAACGATTCCAAATACGGTGATGATGACCTTACCGTTGGAAGCATTAATCCGTATCAATTGTTTCTCATCTTTAACGAATTGATTGAAGGAATGGATAACAAGGGTATGGATCATGCCACCGGCTTAGGCTGGATGATTGATGCTTCGCACAATCTCAAAGACCCGCTCGAAGATTTATTACAATCTGTGGAAGCCATTAAGATTGCTTATGTACAGGCTCTGCTAATCGATCAGAAAAAATTAGCGGATGCACAAGTTAATAACGATGTCGTTTCAGCTCAGGAAATTATCCAAAGCGCTTTTCGCGCGGATGTCCGTTCACTTCTTGCTGAAGCTAGGTTAAATGCGGGAGGCGTTTTGAACCCAATCGAATTTTTCCGCGAAGTAAAAGTTCGTGATCAATTAATCTCTGAACGAGGTTCAAAATCGATGGCAACCGGACTTTGAGTGATGAAAGAATTTTCCAATCTAAAAGATAGAATTCCGGTTATTGCTGTTTTTGATATTGGCAAGACCAACAAGAAATTATTTTTGTTTGATGAAAGTTATAACGTTGTTTACGAGCAATCGCAGCAACTCAAAGAAACCATTGACGAAGATGGTTTTCCATGTGAAGACATCCATTTGATGACGCATTGGGTTAAAGAATCTTTTGCCTTGCTTCAAGAAAAAAAAGAATTTGACATAAAAGCTGTCAATGTTTCTGCTTACGGAGCAAGCCTTGTCCACTTGGATCAGCAACAAAATATTATCGGCCATTTAACAAACTACCTCAAACCCTACCCTGAAAAATTGCTTCAAGGGTTTCTTGACAAATACGACACCGATAACAAGCTGCAAACTCAAACCTCCTCTCCCCTTTTAGGAAATCTCAATTCCGGTTTGCAGTTGTACCATCTAAAGCATGAACGGCCTGCCTTTTACGAACAGATAAAATATTCCCTTCATCTTCCACAATACATTAGCTTTCTCCTAACCGGAAAACTGAAGACTGAATATACCAGCCTTGGGTGTCACACGCTATTATGGGATTTTGAAAAAAAGACTTACCACAACTGGATTCATACGGAAGGCATAACTTCAAAATTTCCTTCAATCAATCACGCCTCTCAAACAGAACCAGTTGGTGGATCGCCTTATATTCTCTCGGGAATTGGACTTCACGACAGCTCGTCAGCGTTGATACCTTACCTAAAATACTTTGATGACCCTTTTGTATTGATCTCAACAGGAACATGGAGCATCAGCTTGAATCCATTTAATGACACCCCGCTTACCGAAAAGGAGTTAAAGTCAGATTGTCTGCATTATCTGAGCTTTGAAGGAAAACCGGTGAAAGCTGCCCGCCTATTTGCTGGTCACGACCATGAGATGATGGTCAATAAAATCGCTTCTCACTTTAACGTTTCTCCAGATTATTATCACAAACTTTTGAAATATGATCCAATACTTGTTTCTCAATTAGAGAATAAAGTAAGTGCCAAAGAATCGGCTTCAAATAACAACCAATTACCAAGTTCCGGTTTTGATCAGCGCGATACTTCTCAATTCAATTCCCTTGAAGAAGCCTACCATCAGCTTCTCATTGATATCGTTCGCCAACAGATTCAATCAACCAACTTGGTCTTAACATCAAACATTAAAAATATCTATGTCGATGGAGGCTTTAGCAGCAACAACATCTACATGAACCTGCTAGTGGCAGCACTACCAACTCATAAAATCTATGGCGCCTCGATCAGTTATGGTTCAGCATTGGGCGCAGCTTTGGTCATTGATAAGCATTGGAATACAAGACCAATGCCTAATGCAAAATTCGGCTTCAGTGTTGTCTCAAGTTCCCTCAATAATTAAATCCACTCCAGTTCAGAAAAATTACGGACAAGTAATTGCCGTTCTTATGAGGTTACCAGTATTATCGACTGTAATTTTCCAGCATTGCCCATTAGGTGATTTTAGTATGACGCCCTCATTATTTTTAACCGTTGAAGGTCTAACAATAAACTCGGTATTGTACAGACCATAAGGCTCAATAATTGTTGCATATTGAGTAATTGGAGCATCAAATCTGACCCATGCCTCATAGGATACATCAGTAGTGGGCAAAGTGATATTAACCACCCCATAATCGGTAGTACCATTTAACGATATTGCCTTTCCGAATTTTCCAGTTACCCATTGAGGACTACCGACAAGATTTCCAGTAAATGTGCCAACAGAACTATTAAACGTTGCACCTGAACCTTCATTAAAATTCCATAATGCAACAGTATTTGCTTCAGAACCTAATTCTATATTTGAAGACCAATAATTCTTTATCGTAACCGAATCTTTTGAGATATTAGAAACCCGGATTCCATCAAAAGAACCCTTTAAGTATGACCCCCAACCTGTATAGAATCCTGCTCCGATATTTAATTGATAATGGTTAAATGCTTCATTGGCAAAGCTTCCTTTGAACATTTTGGTTCCATTAATGTAAATGCTTGCTTCACCGGTACTCTTTTTAGTCAGAGCAAAGTAATACCATTGACTCGGGACAAAATCATAAATCAGCGAATCTGTTGTATTGTTGTTTATTCGAACCCAAACAGCTCTCGAATACATTACTGATGGGGCGGAAAAAATAGAAAGACTTTTATTTATAGATACATTATTGCCATCACTGGAAGAAGCTAATCCTGAAGTTGCACTGGATTGAATTGTTCCATCAGGATATTTTATTCCACCACTAGTAGATTCTATTATTCCATTTACACTTAATGCCTGCGCAGGAGTTGTTGTTCCAACTCCAACGTTTCCTGAACTCAAAATATTAACTCGTGCCAGATTGTTCGTTCCCAAAATTAAAGATTGATTATTGAGCGTACCTATCAACATATCTTTAGCTCCGCTCATGTTCGATAAAAACTGAACTGTACCCTGACCACTTTGACCAAATGCCGCACCATTACTTACCTGGCTTCCCAATAAATTCACTTTAAGCCAGCCACCATTGTCATTCCAAATTGCTGCACCAGCTTGCCCTTGAGAGTTCGTGGATGACAAGTTTAATGTGTATTGGCTGCCCCCTTGATTAGAAACCACATCTAAAAAACTTCTTGGTGTTGCTGTTCCAATTCCAACACGACCAGTAGTTGCCTTGTAGTAGATAGAAGAGTCCAAATTTATTTTCCACTGATAATTTTTATTCGAATTTGGGGCTGTGGTCTGGATAGTACCATCGGGAAATTTGATACCGCCTGTTATGCTTTCAATTACGCCATTCACAGACAAGGCTTGCGCGGGGGTCTTTGTGCCTATTCCAACTTTAGTGGATGTTGTATTGTAGTAAACCGAAGAGTCGGAGTTAGTTTTCCATTGCGTGCCATTACCTGCATAAAAGGCATAGGGAATGCTTAAAATTTCAGACGTACCCGATAATTGAAAACCTGAACCATCCCCAAAATCAAATTCAGATTTGATAAAGAAATTTCCAGAAGCCCAATTTATTTGGCTGAACACTCCTGTAATCGCAGTTCCCATTCCTATTGCAATTGAAAATACACCCGCATTGTCGGTGGTCACATTTTGAGTTTCTTGATAGACCACCTGTCCAAGGCTTGAATACTGAAGTATTGAAATTCGGATACTGACCGATTTAGTAGCAACCGGATTGCCATTGCTGCTTCGAGCAACTGCTTGATACTTGATCGCCTGTGGAACCTGGCAATATGAACTAATCCCAATGAATAGCATTAGGTGAAACAGCACTAACTTACTAATGGTCATATTTTTATTACTTTAATAGTTGTTGAATTTTTATCATCATAAAATCTTATGAAATACATTCCTTGCGGCAGGTTACTACCATCTACTTCTCCATTCATGAATGAAGTTGTTTGCAGGATCAACCCTCTGACATCAAGCAATTCGATAGTGTGAACTGAGGGAAGATTAATATTTATTTTATCGGTAAACGGATTCGGAAAAGCACGAACACCATTATTCTCAGAAAGTATTTCGGTAACCATCAAATTATTATCTGTCGAGAGTGATGATTGAATTACGGAGTACGCATCATTGGAAATGGAATTGATTAAATCTCCACCAATAACGTAACTTACTGAATGGCTCGCATTTGAAATATTCGCTGAAGCAATATTAATAGTCCCTTGACCTTTTGCATGGCACAGGCAAATCAATATCAGTAGTACCATTACCCATTTTTCCATAACTCCACTTTTAGGTTTGTAAATCCCCAAATCAACTTGTGACTAAAAAAAGAATAAATATTTTCAGTTACTTTCCCGAATCTCAGTTTACAAAGAGAAAACAGCGGCAAGAACCCATGAATCTCGAATCATTGGCCATTATCGAAGCCATCAAGGCTGGTAGCGAACGCACCTTGATTAAGGTGTATGAGACTTACCGGGATGGATTTGTGTCATGGGCATCGAAAAATCATCAGATCGGAACAGAAGAAGCAAAGGATATTTTTCAGGAAACCATCATAGCCTTTTACCGGAATGTAAAATCAGATCCCTCGTTTCAACTCGACTCATCCATCAAGACCTATTTGTTCGCCATTGGCCAAAACAAAATATTGGGATTAATTCAACGAAAAAAAATTGAGGGCGATTACCTGAATAATTTGACGCTCAACAATCACAATCCAATTGATAACCACTACCACCATGAACATCTTGCTATTTTGGTGAAACGTATTTATAGAAATGTTGGTGAAAAGTGTAGGGAAATATTGAAGATGCATTATGAACTTCGTTTTGATATGGAATCCATTGCAGAACGGATGGGCTATAAAAATGCTAACGTTGCAAAAAAAATGAAATATGAATGTCTTAAAGCGTTAGAAGAAAGGGTAAACATGAGCAATCTTTCCAAAAACATAAATTGATTGAAATGGAGGAATCAGAAATGATCGACAAGTATTTAAGAGGCGAACTCAACAAAGAGGAGCTCCAAGAATTTGAGGCTCGACTCGAAAAGGAAGCTGAGTTACAAAGAGCCGTAGAGTTGCGTAGGTTAATTATCGGTGTCATCAGTTCCCATTATGAGGATGAACTGAAAATGAAACTCAAGACAGCAGATTCGAAAATGTCAAGTAAAAAATCCCTCAAATCCTATGCTATGGTTATTGCAACAGTTATCATAATTCTCTCTGTTGGCATTGGGTTATTTATTTCGCTCAGAACAAAGGACTCAATAATAGCGAAATACGATATTCCCGAAATCGGCTTGCCTAATTCTATGGGTAAGCCTACGGTGAAAGAATCCAATTCACTTTACCGGATCATGCTCAATGAAGGGATGAACCACTTCAAGGAAGAAAATTATATCAAGGCATCGCACACCTTTGATAAACTTTACGCCACTGTTCCGAGCGACACAATCGCTTACTATGCTGGTATATGTCATTTTAGAACCGGCTCAAATGATAAGGCAATTTCTTATTTCGAAAAAATAATTAATGACCACGAAAGCCACTACCAGATACAAGCAGAATATCGGTTGGGGTTGTGCTACTGGAAAAAAGGAAATCTAAAAATGGCGATCAACTTATTCTCTAATGTTAACAAAGATTCCGTCAGCGACTACGCTAAAAATTCGAAACAGATTCTTTTGGACGGGTTATAACTCGTCATTTTAAGGTTCACATACCAAAAGGTAGGATACAATTTAACCTGATAATTTGATATATTGTCGGGTGATGAATAGGTGTATTCCCATAACTGCCTTGGTGCTGTTGTCTTTCTTCAAAGCCCATTCAGGCAGCAAGGACTCTTTACAGACTGCCCTAATCCATTTTAATTCATCCCAATATGAAAAGGCACTGCCAGAGTTTATGGCCTTGTCTGTTCGTTTTGAGAAGGCTAAGAATTGGGAGAACTTTACCCTATGCCAAATCAAACTGGCAGATATGATCCGTGCTTATGGTGGTTTAAATTTATCGATACAACTTTTAGAACAAAACGAAAAGAAAATCCTTGCTAACCTAAAACCAAATCATCCTAATCTTTCTGCTAATTTTATTGCAAAAGCTGAAGCTTGGTATCTTTTAAGAAAAAACGATCTCTTTAAACAAGCCATTCTCAAATCAATATCAATTAAGAAGGAGTTTTATGGAGGCAGTACTAATCTATTGGCGGAGGATTACTGGCAAATGTGCAGATTCTATTTAAACCGTAGACCCCGTGATTCAGCAGAATATTGGGGACAAAAAGCGTTGAAATTAGCAAAGACGAATAAAGGAAATTTTAAATATCTTCTTCCAAACATTTACAATTCGTTAGGTTACTTCATTCATACTGAACAACCAAGACCTGCGAATTTCAAGCTATCCCGTTGTTACTTCGACTCTGCTTTAAAGCTTGTTTTGGCTCAACCCATTCAGGACAGAATTTCAAAGGGGAGAATATGTCACAATATTGGCAATTCCTTCAATGATGCAATCGGGCATGGAAAACCGCAAGAATCATTCAAAACGGCAATCAAATATTATGATCAAAGTATTAAAATATTCAAAGTATTTGGATCACCAACCGAACTTGCGTCAATAGAATGGGTAAAAGCAGTAGCTTATGAGAGGATAGACGGTCTTTTACACCCAAAACATTTTCAGGACTCATCCATTCATCATTTCCAAAACGGAATAAAATATTTAATGCCTGATTTCCACCCGAAAAATGATAAAGAAGTTCCAACTACCTATCTGACTATTAATGATAACGAGCTTCTTACTTTCATCAATCGCAAAGGTCGGCATCTTCTAATGTGGTCAAAAAATCCAAAGGATTTAGTTAACACATGGCATCATTTCTTTTATTATGCTAAATTCTATCGTTGGGTATTATCCCGTACATCTTCAGAAAATGAATCGGTAGATTGGAATGCCCTCTATGACGGAAACACCTACAATCTTTTGGCTGAAACTTCATTTCAACTATTCAAGCAAACAAATGATATCAAGTATATCTATCAATCGTATTCGTCAACATCACTTGCCAAGTATGCTTCTTTGAACAAGGTAGACTTTGAATCGAAATCTGTTAGTAACGCAAACCAGTATGTCCTCCAAAAAGAATATGAAATTGTTCAAAGAAATCTAAAGCGAAATATTCGCAACCTTGATTGGAATTTATTTATTTCTCTCATTGAAATAAAAAATAATAAAGCATCAAAACCTGTTGTAAATTTTGATCCTCGCAAAAAACTTCTCACTGGTTCATTTAGTATAACCGACATCCAAAAAAAGGCACTGGACAAGAACACAGCTTTGTTAGATTTCTATACATTTGGCTATAAAATTCAAATTTTAGCGATAACAAAAAATGAAGTTATTCCCGTTGAAGGAAAATTACCTGTAGGATTTGAAAAGGATATTCGTGCCTTCATCGCCAATAAAGGAGGGCTTACCCC
This sequence comes from Cytophagales bacterium, assembly GCA_027317105.1. Taxonomy (GTDB): domain Bacteria; phylum Bacteroidota; class Bacteroidia; order Cytophagales; family Cyclobacteriaceae; genus ELB16-189. The sequence goes on along the minus strand of DAHVFH010000185.1, from coordinate 28,186 downwards.
AAAGGCCTATGCGTTAGCGGCAAGTAAAATATACAAACATGTCCTTGATTCCACTTTGCGGAAATTACCAAAAGAAATTAACCGCCTAATCATTTCCCCTGACAATTATCTTCAACAATTACCTTGGGATGGCTTGGTAAAGGATACTGCCGTAACCGATAGTTATAAAAATCTTGACTATTTATTAAACCACTATACCATAAGCGTTGTCCTTTCACCTGCACTACTTTTGAAACCATCTAAAATATATGAATCTCCTTTCTTTGGGATTGCTCCAGGCTTTGAGGATTCTAAGAAATTTACGACCATTCCTTTCTCCACAAACTTAGTCAAAGAAAAGGCATTGACTTGGAATGGAGAAATGATAAAAACAAACCAATGGTTAACGGCAAAGAAAGGAATAAAAATATTTCATCTTGCCACCCACATCACAATCGATTCCAAATACCCTTACCGTTCGTCTCTCTTCCTAAGCGACCAAGACAGCGTAACGATTGGGCAATTCACAGGAAAACAGATGAACATTCAATTGGCTGTGCTTAACGGGTGCCAAACTGGAATTGGTCAATTCAAAACTGGAGAGGGGACAATAAGCTTTGCCAGAGCATTTTTCAGAAATGGAGCTCAAAGTGTGCTCATGAGTTTATGGAACGTTGACGACATGGCTACCGCTAATGTGCTTAAATATTTTTACGAGAACATCCAAGAAAACCTACCGCTCGATAAATCACTTCGGAATGCCAAACTAGAATATCTCAAAAATGCAAGAACAGACGAAGAAGCTAATCCATTTTATTGGGCAGGTCTGTCAATTACGGGCAAAACTGATCCGATTGATTACCAATCGCATGATTATCGCTGGTCGCTATCCATTTTTGCAATACTATGCGTTGGTGCGGGTGGCGTTTGGTTGAAGAAAAAGGTCTTTGCCTAATTTTCATGAATTATCATGGGCATTTGATTTTCAATCTGTTAAAAAATTAAAAAAACAATATTCATTTCCTTAACTCTTCCCAGCGGCAAAGGCACGAACAGTCTCCAAACTCATCCGATCATTTAGTCTTTCCGAATAATGGATCTCTTTTACAATTAAACCCTTATCCAATAGAAATTCTGCAGGCATAGTGCTGATCGATTCACCATCGGCCATCATGTGGATAGGCACGCCAAGTTTGCTGGCTTTATAGGCAGTCTGCACAAAACTGGTAAGGTGGCTAATGGCAGATTTATACCCTGAGTTTTCTAATCCATAGGCTGCGTACATCTTTTTTTCAGGGTCGGCAATTAACGGAATGGGCGAAACCTCTTTGTGAAAGGTGCTCATCAGCAAAACGTTCTTTTTCGATTCAAAAAAGAAAATCATCTCAAGGCCTTTTGCCTTCAATTCCTCCCGTGCCTTTTGAAGCGTATGTACCCGAATGTTACAAAAAGGGCACCCGGCATGTCTAAAAAACCCAATAAACACTTTTTTGTCTCGGTATTCATTTAAATCAATAGAGCGATCATAAATGTCGGTTAACTTAAACGTGGGCGCCTCAATATTTCGCTGCAATTTCATTCTGTTGGAGTTTATCTAAATTTTAGATCCATTTACGGACTAAGTGTATAGTTCGGATCTCTTAAACAATATACTTTCACACTTGTTCAGTGGCATACATTTTCTTTTTAAACCAAAAAGCAAGGTTAACCAGCAAAATCAGTGCAGGCACTTCAATAAGCGGCCCAACTACGCCTACAAAGGCTTCTCCTGAATTAATTCCAAAAACACCTACGGCCACCGCTATAGCCAGTTCAAAATTATTACCCGTGGCCGTAAAAGAAACCGAAGCATTCTCTGCATAGTTAGCTCCAAATTTCCTGGCCAGGACAAAACTTAGAATGAAAATAATGATGAAATAAATAATCAACGGAATCGCAATCCGGATAACATCGACCGGAATATCCACGATCATTTTACCTTTGAAACTGAACATCACAACAATGGTAAACAAAAGCGCAACTAACGTAAGTGGACTTATTTTAGGAACTACCTTTTGCACATACCATTCTTCACCCTTCGCCTTTTTGAAAAAGTACCGCGTTAAAAAACCAGCAAGAAAAGGCACGCCCAGATAAAGAAAAACACTTTTGGCTACATCCTTCATGCTTACTTCTACGATGGCTCCCTTTATTCCAAAGAAAGGGGGCAGCACGGTAATGAATAACCACGCAAATAAGCTGTAAAACAACACCTGAAAAATACTGTTAAGTGCAACCAACCCAGCAGCATATTCTTTGTCGCCTTTTGCTAAATCATTCCAAACCAACACCATGGCAATGCATCGAGCCAGACCAATAAGAATCAATCCAACCATGTACTCCGGCTTGTCACTCAAAAAAAGAAGGGCCAGGGCAAACATCAGGATTGGGCCAATCACCCAGTTTAGCACAAGCGACAGCGTGATTACCTTGATGTTTTTAAAAACTTTGCCCAAATGCTCGTACCGAACCTTAGCCAACGGTGGATACATCATGATAATGAGCCCGGCCGCGATTAATAAGTTTGTGGTACCTATTTGAAAATTATGCATGAACGCTTCGATGGGGAAAAAATTACCCAACCCTACGCCTAAAATCATGGCAAGAAAAATCCAGAGCGTAAGGAAGCGGTCTAAAAAGCTGAGTCGTTTTTTATCAGTCATAATATTTTATTCAAGAATTTACTTTTAATGGTTTTCTGAGTTCAACTAATAATTTGACGTCATCGCGAGTTCCTGCGAGGGAAGTGAGAAGGGCGAAGCGATCTCGCAAACATGCGATTGCTTCGCGCATGCGCACAAATCCATTACACGTGCTTACAATGACGTTCATTATTCTAACCAACTACATCTATTTTAGAAAATGCAAAAAGGATTTCTCTTCCGATTTGATGAACACGCTCTTTATATTTTGCTTCTTCTTGCAGTGTTCCATCAAACTCCTTTGGATCATCGTACGTTATGGCAATGCGGGCAGACGCACCCAATACCAAGGGGCAATTTTCATCAGCATGCGAGCAGGTCATGATAGCTGCAAAATCCTGATTGTGATTGAAGGGATCATCGTAGGTTTTCGAAAAAGAAGTGATCGGGGCTGCATGGGCTGAATAGTTCACTTCATAAACCGGATTATCCCCTGCCTTAACTTCCTTGATTTCAAATCCGGCCTCTCGCATTGCCTTTACCGCCCTGGGGTTAAACGCGGTGGCTTCCGTTCCGCCTGAAAAACATTCTACTCCTTCAACACCAACGTAAGCAGCTGCGGCTTGCGCCCAAATTTGTGCCACATGACTTCTTCGTGAGTTGTGTGTGCAAATAAAATTCAAATACACTTTTTTGTGACTGTCAACTTTCATTTGAACAAATTTGGTCAGTTCAAGCAACAATTGTTTTCGTGCTTCTGGTATCTTTTCAAATTCTGATTCCAGTTGTTTCACCAAGGGTTGAAGTGTTGGCAGTAGATTTAAGGAGGTCATTATAATATGTTTTAAAACTTAACAATCGGTGTTACAAAGTTGCCGTATATATTGCGCTGCGTCATTAATTTTTCCGTGACTTAGTGCCTTAGTGGCCTGATGTTCCTCTATTTTTAATTTGCCACAAAGACTCAAAGTCACTAAGAATCCACAAAGTTGTAGCATCCGTTAACAATCAATCGCAGCAACCAGGGGCGCAACAGTTTACTGGTTTTTCGGCATACACGGTTACACTGAAAATCCCGGACTTGCCATTTTTAAAATCGTCAATTTCGCTGGCAGAAAGATATTCTTTTAAAATTTCAACAGGCAAATCGATCCGTTTTTCCTTTTGGATTTTTATTTCGTTAAAGCCGGCCTGTTTAATCATGTCCATGTACTCGTCTTTTTGAATGGCACCAGCCACACAGCCGGCATACATTTCAGCACTTTTTTGCAATCCTTGTGGCAGCGCACCAACCAACACAATATCAGAAACACTGAAGTGGCCGCCCTTTTTAAGAATACGAAAAGTCTCTGCGAAAGCCTGCTTTTTATTGGGCACAAGATTCAGTACGCAATTGCTTACCACCACATCAGCAACGCCACCGGCAATCGGCATGTTCTCAATATCGCCCTGACGAAACTCTACATTTTTATAACCAAGCTTATCCGCATTAACCCTGGCTTTAGCAATCATTTTTTCCGTAAAATCGAGACCGATAACTTTTCCATTTTCGCCAGTCAGGGATCGTGCCACGAAACAATCGTTGCCTGCACCAGAACCTAAATCGACCACCGTGTCGCCTTCTTTTATTAGAGCAAACTCGGTAGGCAGCCCACAACCCAAACCAAGATCAGCATCAGGCGCATAACCTTCAATTTTAGAATAGTCATCCGCCATAACCACGTAATCGACCGTGGCGCAACCACAAGTGGCGCCACAGCAACTGGATTCATTCTCGCTTTTGCTTTGCTCAGCAATTTGGCTGTACTTCTCACGAACAATCTCCTTGAGTTGCTCGGCAGTTTCAAGTGTATTCATAATTTATAGTTATCGGTATATTACGATTATTTAACTCAAAAAAAATCAACAACAATCCTGGCCTACGTAGCTCTCAAACAATTCGCTTACAAGCTTTTGTGCTCTAGCCCAATTCTTTTCGTCAATACAATAACAGACACTCGGCCCCTCAATATTTCCTTTTATCAAACCCGCATTTTTCAGTTCTTTCAAATGTTGGGAAACGGTCGATTGCGAAAGCGGCAATTCGTCTACAATATCACCACAAATACACGACTTGCTTTTAATCAGAAATTGAAGAATGGCGATACGAGCCGGATGCCCCAGCGCTTTTGTTACTGCCGCCAGATCCAAGTGCGTTTTTTTGAATTCTTCTGTTTTGGTAAGTCCCATTAGCGTATTAATCGTAATATTACGATTAAAGTTTCAATTACACAAAGAATTTTTAAAAGTTTTGTTGTAGGACTTTGCACAAGTTATGCGAAAAGTGGTTGTCAATCAAAAACCTCAGCTGACAATAGTAAACGTGTATGCTTCTCAGAATCCGCTGCATAGTTCAGGCATCCTTGGATATCCGATTGAGAAAGCTCTGGGAAATCGGATATGATTTCATCGGATGACATTCCGGCCGCTAAATAACTTAGAACATCATAAGCAGTAATTCTCATGCCTCGAACGCATGGTTTCCCACTTCTTACATTTGGATCGATGGTAATTATCTTTTTATAGGAAGCGCTCATTCTACAAATTTAGTCATTTTCGGAATTCACCAATTTATCGCTGTTTTTAGTAAAAAAGCGTTTATCCCCTTTTTACAATCCTCCGATGCGCGTGTCTCTGCATTCATCCTAGCAGCATAAGCTAGTGCCCCATCGAGCGACATGGACTGTACCTGATCGATCATTTGTTTTGTCAGCATCATTGAATTACCCGAATTATTCTGAATCAACTTTTGGGCAAATACTACGGTCTTATTCTCCAATTCTTGCTTGCTCTCTACAAAATTTACAAGTCCTAAACGGATCGCTTCATCGCCTTGCACCAATTCACCACTCAGGAGCAACTGTTTAGCGCGTTGTTCTCCGATTTTGCGAATCAGGAAGACCAAAACCATTGCCGGAATAAAACCAATCTTAACTTCAGTGTAGCCAAACTTTGCCTCGGGTACCGCAAAGACAAAATCACACACCGTAGCCAGGCCGCACCCTCCTGCCAACGCATGACCCTGAACCTGAGCAATCACTACTTTTTTGAGTTGGTATATTTTTAGAAACAGTGCTTTTAGCTGATTGGAGTCATCTAGGTTCTCCTCAAAGGAAAATTTCCGAAGTTGCTGCAGATAAGCGAGATCGGCTCCGGCACAAAAGGATTCACCATTGGCCCGAAGAATAATCACTTTCACATGAGTATCTTCTTCTGCTTGAATAAATGCCGCTTTCAAGGCTGTGACCAATTCGCTGCTCAGCGCGTTCCTTTTCTCAGGACGGTTAAGGGTGATCAACCCGATGCGTTCTTTTACTTCATACAAAACTAAATCCATGGTATAAGTTTTAAAAAATATAAGCCCCATGCTCTGCTGTGGAATAGATTTCGATATTACGCTTACCAGCTTCTTCCATCAACGCCTGAACATAGTAACGAGAATTGCTTCCATCAAAAATAACCGTATTCGTGTGAAGTGTGTTAATCGAATTTCTTGAGAGACTGTTATTGCTCACCAAAAGATAATCAGTCGAACCATTCAAGGGCAACTTAGCACCTTTACTTGAAATCCATCCGATTGTTTTTTGATTGATCCTAAAATAACTGATTCCGTTCACCTCCTGCTGAGAAGGAATTTGGAATTGAATTTTTGTAACTCCATGAGCAAGCCGATTGGGTTGAATGTGAAACCGAATCCGCTCTTTATCATTTTGCAAAGCAGAATCAGTCACAAAGTAGGATCGACCGCTGTCAACGTACTCTAAAGCATGATGGCCGTTGACGGAATAAACAATCAGATGGCGCTGATCCACGGATGACAAAAAGTGACTCCACTGAAGGAAACCAAAGCCCAGCGCCAAACCAAATGAAGCATAAAGCCATTTGATTGATTTGAACTCAAACAATAAAATCAACATGACCAAAATACCCATGAGCAGCCAACATTGAAAAACCGTTAAATGAATATTGTTGATCAGACTAAACGGCAGTGCCTCGGTTTTGAAAACGATCCAGTTTAAAATTCGAATAAGGTTTTCCAGCGCCATTCCCACGAGGGAAGCCAACGGTGAAAGGAAACTAATTGCCAGAAGAAAAATTCCAATTACCAACACCAGGGTCGCTAGCGGGATTACAAATAGATTTGAGATTAAAAAATAAATTGGGAATTGATGAAAGTACAAAAGCCCAAGTGCAAAGGTGGCAATCTGAGCGGCAATAGACACACAAGTGAGTTGCCAGATCCAATCCCCCAGTCTGTTTTGAATTTCCCATAAATTATAAAGTGGACGTTGCAAATACACAATGCCGAGTACGGCAAGGTAAGAAAGTTGAAATCCAACCGACATGATCAAGTAAGGATTGTAAATCAGCAGAACAAAAGCAGAAGCGGCAAGCGTATTATAAATATTGGTGCGCATACCAAATGGCCGAGCGAGGGCAATGAACGAAAACATGGTAACCGCCCGAAGGACTGAGGGCGACAAACCCGTAACGAATGCAAAAGCCCAAAGGAAAAGTAAACTCACCAAAGCGACAACGCCTTTACTCCATTTATATTTGGATAAAGGCTTTAAAAGAAAAAGGACAATGGCATAAATAATTCCCACGTGCATTCCAGAGACGGCCAGTACATGCATGGCGCCACTAGCCGCATAGGCGTTTTGCAAATTATTGTCGATCCCGTCCGTCACGCCCAACACCAGTGCGCTTACTATGGCCAGTTGCTTTTCGCCATGGACGTATTGATTTAATTTACTCATCGACCAGGCCCTTGCTTGATGCGAATAATAAATAAATCCCTTTCGGGAAGCTGAATAGATAAACTTTACATCTTCTGGTTGTACAAATTGTTGATGTGAAATGTTCTTGAAACTCAAAAACCGTTTGAAATCAAATTCACCAGGGTTGGCAGGCGGTCGCACTTCTTGCGGGCTTCCGTTGACTAGGATATGATCTCCATAATGCCAATTAATGGCAGAAAGGTTTTTCTTTGAAACATAAAGTAAGATATGGCCTGTTACGGGCTGCCAATTTTCTGTTTTTACCGAAGTAAGTTCAACTTCAATTTTCCATGATTTGGCCTTCGCTTGAGGAACACTGCGAATAATGGCTTCGTAGGCTTCTATTTTTCCCTTGACGTTGGAGAGATGATCTTCATGGTTGGAATCGATTGACAAAATCAACCGAGTAAAACCCAGCAGTAAAATGACGGATAACCCGAGAAGCCCCGAAACTAAAGGGAATTTGTTTTCTTTAGAGGAAAGGGTAGCAATAAAATAAACGGTTGTAAAAAGAGCAATTACTGCCGAAACAATTTTAAACTGAAAAGCTTCAGGAAAATAAATACCCAAAAGGATACCACCCGTAAAGAATCCGGCTATACGAACCATCGGATAAGGCAACCATTTCATTATCAATTCAAAATTCTACATTCAAAATTCAAAATTGGTTCATGCTCAATGTGTAATTTGTAACCTTGCATTTTGAATTATCAAAATCCTTCAACCAAAAGCATTTTCGTTTCAGCAGTTCGCTGGCGAAGCGCCTTTGCCGAGGCATACTCTTCCGAAGCCCACCATTTTTTGGCGAGATCGGAGCTGGGAAATTCAAGCACGACAATCCGCTGCGGCTCCCAATCTCCTTCCAGAGTTTCAGTCTTCCCTCCGCGCACGATAAACTTTCCTTGGAAGGGAGCGAGAGAAATCGGAGTTAGCTTTTTGTAATCCTCGTATTGAACGGGGTCGTTAACTTTTACTTCTACAATAATGTAAGCAGGCATATCATTTTATAATTCAAAATTCCAAAAATCAAAATTCAAAATTGGTTTCGTGCTCAATGTGCAATTTGTAACCTTTAATTTTGAATAAATTAACCAGCCTTACCATACGCTTCAATAATATCCCGCACCAATTTATGCCGAACCACATCGCGTTCATTCAATTCCACAAAGCCAATTCCCTTCGTCTGGTTAAGAATTCGAACTGCCTCGTTTAAACCCGATTTTTGATTCGTGGGCAAATCAATCTGCGAGGTATCTCCAGTCACAATCATCTTAGAGTCCGGCCCCATGCGGGTAAGGAACATTTTCATCTGCATGGGAGTAGTATTTTGTGCTTCATCCAACAAAATAAAAGCATTATTCAAAGTCCGGCCGCGCATGTAAGCCAAAGGCGCAATCTCTATGATTTCCCGCTCCATGTAATATTTCAGCTTTTCAAAACTGAGCATATCATTGAGCGCATCATAAATCGGTCGCAGATAAGGATCAATCTTCTCTTTCAGATCGCCCGGCAAAAAGCCGAGGTTCTCCCCTGCCTCCACGGCTGGCCGGGTGATGATTATCTTTTTAACAAGTTTATTTTTCAACGCCTTAACAGCAAGGGCTACTGAAACAAAGGTTTTCCCCGTTCCAGCAGGGCCAAGGGCGAACACCAGATCATTTTCTTTTACCGACTGTACCAACTTTTGTTGGTTTACGGTTTTGGCTTTGATGGGCGAACCCCGGGTGCCGTAAATAATAATGCCATCAGTGGAATCTTCAGGCACAAACTCCTGCTTTTCTTGCGAGACATAACCACGCACATTTTCCTCCGTCACTTTTCCATATTGATGGAAGTGATCGATCAAGGAATTTAATACGTCCGTGATTTGAATAATGTCTGGGGATTCTCCTTTTACCAAGATTTCATTCCCACGTGACACAATGCTACTTTTTGGGAAAGCCGAAGCCAGTTCGTTGATGTTCTTGTTTTCAATGCCAAGGAAATCCAGCAAGGAAACATTTTCGAGGGTGATAGTTTTTTGGATCAAAGAATAAAGTGGTTGAAATGATTTAATTTTGAACAGTAAATTTAATAAAAAATAATTCTGCGACCTTAACCGATGGCCATTGTAACACTTCTCACCGACAGCGGGGAAACCGATCATTATGTCGCGGCCATCAAAGCTAAAATTTTGGGTGTGAATCCAGGGCTTACCCTTGTTGATATTAGCCATAAAATACAACCTTGCGACATAGCGCATGGTGCGTTTGTACTAAAAAGTGTATTCCGCGACTTCCCAAAAGGAACGGTACATCTTGTAGGAGTTGATTCCACAGCCTCAAGCGGCAACACTTCGATCGCTTTGCAACTTGAAGATCACTTTTTTGTAGGTGCTGATAATGGTTTACTTGGCCTTATCAGCGAAAAATCACACCAACAATTAGTTGATATAAACATCATCAATCCGATTGGATCTACTTTTCCGGAAAAAGATATTTTCGCTCCAGCCGCAGCTAAATTAGCCAGTGGTGTAGCCATAACCACCCTTGGAAAACCGCTGACTTCTTTCAAGAAAATGATTGGTCGTTCGGTCAAGGCTACAAGAAAAAACATTGTCGGCCACGTGATGCAAGTGGATAATTACGGCAACCTAATTACCAACATCGCTAAAACTGATTTTGACATTCTTAGCAAGGGAAAAACATTTACTATCCAATTTTCTGGTGAGAAATTCAGACGTATTCACACGAACTATTTTCAAGCTGAACAAGGCGACTGCTTTTTAATTTTTAACAGCACTGGATTTTTGGAAATTGGAATCTATAAAGGCCGCGCGAATGATTTGTTGGGAATGGAGTACGATAGTGCGGTGAATATTTTGTTTGATGAGTAGAGAAGTTAATAGTTAATGGTTATCTGTTAATTGTTGAATCAACCTTCGATTGAAAACAAATTTGTATTTACTAATAACAAATAACTATTTTCGACCAACATGATAATAAGAATCGTCCGTATGCACTTCACCGAAGCTGGGGTTGAAGAGTTTTTACAAATCTTCAATAAAAACAAAACGGCTATTCGCAACTTTCCGGGGTGTTCGCATCTGCAATTGCTGAAAGATGTTGATGACCCAACAATATATACCACGCTCAGTTACTGGGATAAAAAGGAGAGTTTGGAGAACTATCGCAAGTCAGACTTATTTGGTCAGGTTTGGGGAAGAGTGAAGACTTTATTTTCAGAAAGAAGCCAGGCCTTTTCACTGGAAAAGTTTATTGAGGTAGCTTAATTAAATCTTAATAAAATAGCCAGTGGAAAAAGCAAAATAGTCTGAGCGATCGCCATGGGCTTTCAGTGAAAAGCCAGCATACCAGCTTTTCTTTATTTCGTATTCAATTAGGTAACGCTGGTACAGGTTTTTCTGAAAACCAGTGTTTGATGTCACGTACCAGGCAAGCTGTTGGCCGAGCAATAACTTTCCCAAAAAGAAATAATGTTGAAAATTAACTGCGCCTGCGGTAGTCTGTAAAATTTGGCCAGACCGTTGTTGAAATACCGAATTGATCCCATCGTAATACAATTCTGCCCCTGGCCCGATCGCATTCATCCTTCCAATTCTTTTTATAAGTCCAACATTCAAACCTAAAACCAATCTCTTCTCTTCAGGCCAACCTCTATCCGGCCAGGCTGTCCGTTGGTTGCCAAAAAGATGAACCATTGTTCCCCATGATTTCTCTGTATAGGGCTCCTTCGCGCGATGTTCCATGACATCTTGTTTCCGATGATATTCCAACCCCATGCTGAAGCCGGGGAAATTCATGCCCTCATTCGGATCTTTTCTTCCTCCATTGGAAATATGATTGAATTGGGCCGAGGCTTTTAGGCTAAAATAGTTATTGACCCGATAAGAAATATTTATTCCAAGCCCCAAAAGAAAACTCAATTTAGTGCTAAAAAAAATATCGTCTTTGTTGGTGAGGCTGTCATAAACTTTATTCAAAAATGCAAGACCAGCTGAACCGCGCAAAGAAATAATCGTGCGCTTGCTGTGCAGTAAATAGGGTTCGGTGAAACTGGAAAAGGTAAAGGCACTTCCAAGTTTAACGGGGTTACCAAAATTGATATAACCAAGAGACAATCCATTTTGCGTATAGCAATTGCAATAATTCCAAGCGCTCTGGGTATTTTTTACTATTCCATAATCCAATTGTGCCATCCATGGGTGATTCTGCGTGAACTGCTGAAGCGATCCTCTTTCAGTCCAAATGTTACTGTATTGAAATTGACCAGAAAGAGAATGAACTATATCTTCCTTCGGTTGTGCCATGCACTCAACCAAAGCAAAATAAAAGAAAATAAAGCAAATGTATTTTACAATGTCCACTAACAAATTTACACAAGCACAATTATTGCGTAAAAGGAACGAGCCTTTTAAATCGCTACCTATCCCCCCGCATAACAGTACGCACATTTATTCTCCTGTGCACGGCCTATGGCCCAAACACCAGACGGAACAAGCTGCATGCCGGGGAGTAAACCACTGACCCAATCCTTCTTAACTTCTACAGGAGACATATTCATTGTCTTTGCAGCAGCACCAGACATAACAGTCAATGCCATATCGCAAACGCAAAACATGACTCCACGGGTAGTGAGATTTTTAATACCATCCATTTTTGCAGCCACCATTCGTGGATCAGTTGGCACATTGTATGGATTTTTAAGTGCAGGGGCATTAGTTTCCCCATCCGTAACTTTAAACATCTCTCCGAATTTATATTTTTCCCAAATCCTGTCTTCCATAGCCAGGCAAATTCCATGATGGCGTAGGACGACCACTGCAGTTAAGTCGCTATCGGGTGAACCAGTTTCATTGTTGGATTTATAAAATACCCAAGACCATATTACCGGAAAGCCGTTATGTGGTTCTGTGGCATCATAGACAATGCGGTGCTTGCCTTTTACTCTTTTAAACCAGTCATCCCCTTCATTCGCTGATACCTTTACTTCAGCCGAAGCTTCTGTAGTAATTGAAGCCAGCAGGGCAGGTATAGCAAGCGTTGTACCTGCTCCAGCAGCCAGTTTTTCTAAAAATTTTCTTCTTGGGTTTTTGGAATTTGAATTCATTGGTTGTTTGAGGTTATAGGTCCCATTTAAATTATTTTATTACAGCCATAATCCCTGCACACAAGACTACTATCTGCCATTAAAATTAATGTTTTTTATCTTTGGAAGCTTTATATTACAAAGTTTAAGTATTGAATTATTTCTTAGCATTGCACTAGCAAAAATGAGTATGGGGAAAATCAAAAAACTATTAGTTGCCAATCGGGGTGAAATTGCCTTGCGCATCATGCGCAGCGCAAAAGAAATGGGAATCAAAACCGTGGCCGTCTTCAGCGAAGCCGACCGTGCCGCATTGCACGTGCGCTTTGCGGATGAAGCGATTTGCATTGGCCCTCCACCTTCTTCTCAGTCTTATCTTGTCATGGAAAAAATCATTGCGGCAGCAAATGAAACTGGAGCTGATGCCATTCACCCGGGTTACGGATTCCTTTCTGAGAATGAAGCCTTCGCCAGAAAAGTGAAAGAAGTCGGATTGATTTTTATCGGCCCATCGGCAGAGTCCATGGAAATTATGGGAAGTAAATTAGGAGCTAAGGCGGCCGTAGCAAAATTCAATGTGCCTTTGGTACCGGGAACAGCCGAGCCGATCTCAGATATCACTGCGGCTAAAAAAATCGCAAAAGAAATTGGCTATCCCATCCTAATCAAGGCAAGCGCAGGCGGTGGCGGGAAAGGGATGCGCATCGTAGAAAGCGAAAGCGAATTTGAAGAACAAATGGAACGTGCCGTGAGCGAAGCCATCTCGGCCTTTGGCGATGGCGCGGTCTTCATCGAAAAATATGTGGCGCAACCCAGGCATATTGAATTCCAAATTTTTGGGGATCAACATGGAAACGTTGTTCATCTCTTCGAGCGCGAATGTTCCATACAACGCAGACATCAAAAAGTGATCGAGGAAGCTCCGTCCTCGGTTCTTACACCTGAATTAAGAAAAAAAATGGGTGAAGCTGCAGTGAATGCAGCAAAGGCTGCGAACTATTATAATGCTGGCACCATCGAATTCATTTTGGATGATAAACTGAACTTCTACTTTCTGGAGATGAACACCCGACTGCAAGTCGAACATCCAGTGACAGAAGAAATCACCGGTCTCGATTTGGTGAAACTCCAAATCAAAGTTGCCGAAGGCGAAAAACTTCCATTTATACAAGAGGATTTAAAAATTCATGGTCATGCCATTGAAGTGCGGGTATATGCGGAAGATCCTGCCAATAACTTTCTTCCTGATATAGGAACACTAAAGACCTATAAACGACCGCAAGGTCATGGAATTAGAGTGGATGATGGATTTGAACAAGGAATGGCCATCCCCTTCTATTACGACCCCATGATTGCTAAAATGATTTGCCACGATGAAACCCGCGAACGCGCCATTGAAAAAATGATCCGCGCAATTAGCGAGTACGAAATAACTGGCGTAGAAACGACTTTGGGTTTTTGCGATTTCGTGATGCACCACGAGTCCTTTCGGTCTGGGAATTTTTCAACCAAATTCGTTGAAAGTTTTTTTAAGCCCGAAATTCTAAAAAGTAATTTTACTGAAGAGGAAGAAATGATTGCAGGTGTTTTAGCTGTAGAATTGATGGCAATGACACCACAATCCCAGGCGACATTGATATCCCCGGATAAGAGCAAGTGGAGGAAACGGCTGAAAGTCGAAAGGTAAAAGTAGGCAGTTTTCAGTAAGCAGTAGGTAGGGAAAGTTGAAGAATGGGCAATTGACAAAGATCACGGTAAGTGAAAAGTAGCAGTTGGCGGGGAAACATAAGCGCACCAAAAACATAGTTGAAGGTTGAAAGTTGGCAATAACCAAAGGCAAAACATCCACACATAAACACGTCAACACATTCACACATCACCACATTTTGAATTTTGAATTTGTAATCTTGAATTAGAGCATGGCCGAAATAAAACCTATCCGCGCTTGGCGTTATAATGACCAAATCATCAATGACATAGAGTCCGTTGCTGCCCCTTTATTTGATGTGGTCTCAGCAAAACAGCGAGCCGCCTTGTACCGAAACCCGTTGAACTCCATTCATCTCTCGGTGCCACAGCAGCCTAATGCCGCAGACCGCGCTAAAAACCTCTTAGCCGAATGGAAAAGAAACTCCATACTCGTGCAAGACAAATTGCCGGGCATCTATGTCTATTACCAATATTTTAAGTTGTCGGGCGATTCGAAACAGTATTGTCGCAAGGGATTTGTGTGCCACATCCGAACCTATCCTTTTAAAGAAAAAATTATTTTACGACATGAAAGCACGATACCTCAAGCTGTAAACGATCGCATCGAGTTATTAGAAAAAACAGAACTGCATGGAAGCCCCACCCATGGCCTTTACACAGACAAATATTTTGAATTAGAGAAGTTCATGGATGAAGCGATCACGAATCCTATCCACGAAACAGAAGATTATCAGGGGGTGCGCGATGTCTTAGCCATAATTCAAGATGCTGCAGTAATCAAAAAATTTATAGCCCACCTAAAAGAAAAGACGATCATTCTGGCCGATGGCCACCACCGTTATGAAAGCTCGTTGGTACATATGCAACAGCGCATAGCAGCAAACCCCCATCATGCAGGCAATGAAGGCTACAACTTCCACCTGATGTATTTGACCAATACGGAGGCTGGTGACCTACGGATATTACCCACCCATCGGTTGGTCAGTAAACTTCACGATTTTGACCCAGAGAAATTCATTCGGGAATTAAGCAATGATTTCATTGTGCGCGAAATGGAAGATGCCAACACGTTGAATGAAATCATTGCGGGCAAGAAATGGGCCTTTGGCATCCTGATGAAAGATAGGGCCTTTAAGATAAAACTAAAACCAGAAGCCTTTGCCTCTATGCGCTGGCATTTTCCCGAAGTAGTAAAGGCACTAGACCTTACGGTAATGCACTATTTTATCATCGAAAAAATACTAGGCATACCCGGAAAAAATCAACGCGCTTCCGAAAACATTTCGTTCGATCGTAGCTATAGCGATTGCCTTACCAAGGTGATTAAAGACGAAGTGCAACTGGCCATCATTACGCAGGAAGTTTCGATAGAAGATGTAAAACGAGTCTGCGAAAGTGGCTTCACCATGCCACAAAAATCCACTTATTTCTACCCCAAAGTCATTAGTGGTTTTTTATTCAGCTCGATCAAAGAGGAGGAATTTCAATTACCGGACTACTCGTCCTTCTAATTTATTTCTCCCTTTTAAAAACAAATTGAGATTGTTGGATTTGAACTACCCGGGCAAAAAATTCTTTCAGATAATGATACTCTTCTGACGAATAACTGGGCTTGTTCAACGACAATACAAATGTGGTAGTGATTTTCTTTCCAGCAATAGCTACATTGAAAAGGCATCGCCCTCCACCGTTAGGCAGCACGAAAGCTGAACTTTTGGGTGCTTCTTCAAGTACGAAACCATCGGGCATTTCAATCGCAACAAAATAAGTTTTTTCAATAGGCGAGCCAAGATCGACCGGATAAAGCCTTTCAGTCGATTGGAAAGGATTTTTCTCATAACGGTTTAAAAGAAATGGATTAAAGTAAAATATAGACGAACCTGTATTCTCAAATCCATTGAGTGTTAATTCCATCTTCTCGACTAAAGGCTGACTTAAATCGGCTTTATTTTCTACTTTATAATTGGCCAATTCCGTTTCGCCAAAGTCCTTCGCTAACGATTTTAAATATTCATCCTCGGTAGTCTCACTAATTTTCTTGCGGTGATCCACAGCATCGTAGCCGGAATATTGCTGGGTAAGCAAACCTTTCAGTTCACCGGATTCCATCCATTTTAGATTCATGCTGATGGAAGTCTTTTGCTTTTGATTTGAAACAAGGTCAACCCAGGATGATTCGTCTTTACTTACCAACCTCCCCTGATCATTGATACACCGCATGGGCAGCATTCCAAACGGGAGATACGGATCAGTGGCATCCAATAAATAAAGCTGATTTCCTATGCGCAAACTTGAAACCACATAATTGAAATCCGTGCGCTGTGGATGTTCTTTAAAAGGAATTCCGTGATCACGGGTGGATACCAAAACCGGATCAGCATTTAAGTTGATGGACTGCAATGCCCCGATCAACGACAAGTTTATGTCAGCCGAACTTCCTTTACGGTTATCATATATTTTCTTGACGTCTTCGATTGAATATTTCTCTTCATCACCATTCCATGTATACCATTTTTGAAAATACTCATAAACAATTCTTGCCTTTTTCAATTCATCTTTTTCATTGGCTACCATTGGACTTACAATATCACCCATTAGTCTTTTCGCTTTTTTTATCTTCGCACCGAAATAATCATTCTCCTTCAATTTCTGGTCAACATTTTTCCAATTCTCAGCATAATTTGTTGTTGCACCTCCAGACTCAATGATTTTGGAAAGCTCATAATGAATCGAACTCAAAAAATTTCGCTTCGAGGTCATGTACATTTCTTCCTTAAATGCCGGGACATTTTCCATTACATATTTCCCCAATAAGCAATCAGAATATGGAGAATCCCCTCCTGCATTTGGTGCTATAAAGCAATTCTTTTCCAATTCGGTTGCGCTTTTGGTCAATTTCTGAAATCCCTTTAATGTAATACTGTATTCAAAATTAGCCGGAATATACGACCAAAATTCACTGTAGATTTTAGGTATATCATCCTGAAATTCCCACGTATGGAACTGGAAATAATAAGGAGATTCGGTAGTATATTTTACTTCGATCACTGACCCTACGCGTACATCAGGCAAGGCGAACTTTGCTACGTTATAATTTTTGCTGAATTTCTCTAAGATAAAATTCCTATTATCGAATTTCGTTTCTTTAATTTTATTTGCCTCCACATTAAACGTGGTCGCTTCCAACGACATCCACTTCTCTTCTTTGTCTGCTGTATTGCCGTCTTTGTACAATGGAATAGCAAAATCCGCTTTCTCTAACCCTGCTTTTTTAAGGATCTTAATCTTCACATGGTAATCAAAAACAAGATCAACATTGTCGTTAAATCTTGCTTTGCCAAATTCGGATATCACAACCGCTACCGCACTGGAGTCTGGTTCGTATGCCTTCATTTCGAGTTCCTTGTAACTGATTTTCCCAAACGGAAAATCACCCGATTGGCCTTTTGAGGTAAACGAAAAAAGTACGAAGACGAGAACCATGAAAATATTCTTCATCGGAGATAATATTGAAACACTAAGATCAAAAGAAAATCAACAACTTGATATCAAAATGAAAGAATAGTTTCTTCCAAAATACTGATTCAAAAGAAGTACATGCTTTATTGGATTTTTAGGCTTTTTTCCATTAAACAATACGGAAGCAGGAATGACTTGCTTTTTAAGAATGGAGAGCCCTAACCAAAGGCCAAAGGAAGAGGCGGTGCAATATTCGCCACACAAATGTTTAAACCGTACTTCGGGTAGAAAAGATAACTCTGTTTCAACGATTTCTGCTAATAACTGATCATGGATTACATCGCCACTAACTCCATTCACCAGCACATCAAGTTGGTCAGCACGTAGATCATTGGCCGTCAAAACTTCGTGCAATGCACTTCGTATTTCATTCGCATTCTCTGGTTTGTGGATCACCTTAACATCCTTCAGCAGCCCCCAAACATTAGAACCGGGCTGACCCGACAGCGAAAAAAAACAAGTGCCTTCGCCCTGAAGTGTCCCCCGTGTTGGATTGTCAAAAAGTGATCGGCTATTAATTTTTTCCTTTTTGTAGTTGTCCGTTCGAAGATGGATTTTATACTGCGCATCATCGCGTTCATCGAGTGCCCCAAGCAAAAAGGTTTTGTCAGGATCTGCATTCAATTGCATCATGGCATCGTGAAGGGAAGTTTCGAAAGCCAGGCCGCTGGTTACATACGTATTGTTATATCCTTTACATTTTAAAGTGAGTGCCACAAGTCCTGCCAAAGCATTATGAGTGCCCTGCATAAAATAGGTGGGCGTCAATTGTTTCTCGTTGAACTCAAAAATCTCGTTCAAAAATTTATTGGTGTCGCGCAAAAATCCATCGCCTGTAGACGTGATAATTCCATCCGGCTGTTGGTTGTTAGAGTCGCGTAAACAAATAATTGCGGCAGACAACCCTGCCCGCAACATGCGACTTAATCTTCGAAGCTGTATGGGATTAATGTAGTCCTTAAATTCGGGCAACACGCAATCCAACTTATTTTCTATATACGAGGAAATTTCAGGAAGAAATTCATCATTATTGAAAGTTCGCTGCGGTGATATACTGCCAACACCATTAATATAATAAACTGGTTTATTCATTTTCAACGGAGCCAAAAAGCAGGGACGATGTATTTCCTCCAAATCCAAAAGAATTGGAAAGCACATACCGGAGGTCCACATCACGCAAAAGATCTTTCACGGGTGCGATATTCAATTCCTCCATTTGTTGATTGAAATTGATGCTGGGGAAAATCATTTGTTTATTAATGGCTAGCATACAAAACACAGCCTCTATTCCACCCGCTGCGGCAAGCGCATGGCCCGTGAACGGTTTCGTGGAACTAAAGGCAGGCACATTATTAGCGAAGAGTTTTTGGATCGCCAATCCTTCCGAAAGGTCATTATTCTCAGTGGCCGTTCCATGGGCATTGATATAACTTATTGATGCTGGTTTCACTGACCCCATTTTCAAAGCTTGCTGCATAGCCAAATAAGCTCCACCACCGTCAGGTGATGAAGCCGTCTGATGGAAAGCATCGTTGGTATTTCCATATCCCACCACTTCGGCCAACGGTTTCTTATCGGAAGCATTCATTGAAACCTCCGATTCAAGAACAAGGTAGGCGGCACCTTCACCAAGATTTAATCCACTGCGGGTTTTATCAAACGGTCGGCATTGTTCTTTATCCAGGATCATTAACGTATTAAAACCATTCAGCGTAAACTTTGATAAGGATTCTGAACCGCCACAAATGGCCGTTTCAATTATTCCATTCTTTATCAATTCTGCACCTTGCATAATAGCGTTTGCCGAAGACGAGCAAGCAGTGCTAATCGTACTCAAGTATCCTTTGATGCCGAATACTTCGGCTATTCGTTCCGTATGCTCCCCAGGGTTTCCAGTATCAGAAAAAACATCGAAATAGCCATCTAAAGAATTGTCCTGCAATTCAAAGTAATACTTTTCGAGTTCGCGTATCCCTCCGGTAGTGGAGGCCGACAAAATTCCCGCTTTTCTAATTTGTTGTTGTGATAAACCTGCCCTGTGAATTGCTTCCCGCGCGGCAATAACACCAAGTAAAGCAGTTCGTGTATACCCACTAAAATTTTTCACTTGGGCAATCGCATAAAGTTGGGCATCCGTTAATTTTATTTCGCAGGCCGGCAGATCCTCCCGATGAATTGTTTCGAGGATTTCTATAGAACCATAACCCATTTTTCTGTTGACCAGCGACTGGAAATTCTCCTCCGATCCATTTCCAATGGCAGAAATAATCCCATAGCCAGTTACAAAAACCCGAGGACTCATTTTTTACTGTTCTGCTGAACGTATTCCGCCATGGTGCGAACACTTTGAAAAATCTTACGGCCCTCTTTCGGATCGGCTAATTTTATCCCATAGTTGCGATCTAGCAAAACGATCAGCTCAATGGCGTCTATGGAATCCAAACCCAAGCCTTCACCAAATAGCGGCATATCGGAATCGAAAGCATCAGGCGTAACCGATTCAAGATTTAATTGCTTTATGATAAGCAGTTTTAGCTGGGGTATCAGTTCTTCAACACTTTGCATTATCAGGTAGGATTAGTTAATAATTGTTCTTGATTTATGAATAAACACACTGGCTGCAAGCGTTACCATGGCAAAGCCAACCAGCTTTATAAGTTCGGGCAAAATTGCTTTCGTTGATGCACCTCGCAAAAACAAATTAATGAACGCCTCAAGACCCCAATTTAAAGGAGACCAATAACTGATTTTTTGAAGCACTTCGGGCATCACATAAACAGGTACCCAAACACCACCTAAGGCTGCTAATATAACCACAGAAACTGAACCAAACGAAAGGGCCTGTTGTGGTGTATTGAAAAACACGGCTATCAAAAGCCCGTATCCGGTGGCGGCCATGGCAACGCAGCAGGCGGTAAGAATTATTCCGAATGCGTTATTGCCCAATTGAAGCTGGTTTAAACCCAACACGGGCATCAAATAGATTCCTACTGCTATCATTAGCATAAATTGCAACAAACAAACAAGAAAGTAAAACGAAAATTTTCCAGCGATAACCGGAAACTGCGATCCGGATATTAAACGAAGTCGGAGCATGCTCCCCTCTTCACGTTCTTTAATGAAATTTCCAGCTAACGGAAATAGAATAAAAAACATAGCAAACATTGTCCAGGCCGGCACATTGTGTTGCACAGAATTTAACTTTAATTCTTCCTGCTTTTGGGACAACTGATATTCTTTTACGGTCACCAATTGCGTTAAATCAATTTTCGATTTTGTTTTTACTGTTGTTCCCTCACTTAATTGAATTTGCAGTTCATCCAGTATCCATTCAGATTGAACGTTGGCGATCACTTTTTCAAGTCCGTTCGAAAGCACTTGTTTATAATTTGCTTTAATGGCAGGATCGAAAAGAATATTAACACGCAAACCATCACTCTTATTATCAAAGGTAGTGGAATCTTCTTTTCCTAAGTTGGCGAATAGTTGACTAATCAAGTTATGAGTTTTCCTTCTCAACATGGCACTGGTGCCCTTGGGGATGATAATGGCTGCTTTATATTTCCCAGAAAGCACAAAGCGCTTCAGTTGTGCCGTGTCGTTTTCATGAAGGAGTTGGATATTACCAGCCGTCTCGAATGCGTTCTCGATTTTTTGACCTAATGAATCCTTATCTTCATCCGCAAACAATACCTCAAGTTTCATCTCCTGGTAGTCACGGAAAGGAGCATCTTGTATCAACGCCATGACAACGACCAGCATGAGCGGCATTAAAAAAATCAACGCCATTCCTCCAAGGTCGCGGATAAGCAGCAAAAATTCTTTTTGTATGGTCGCCAGTATTTTCAATCCCTAATATTTTTGCCTGTGAGTTTCAGAAATAAAGCTTCCAGATTTTTGCAATCGCTATGCTGTTCCATTACGTTACCAGGCATTCCTTCTACAATTAATTTCCCCTCGTCAAGGATGGCCAAATGCGTGCAAATCCGTTCGGCCTCTTCTAAAAAATGAGAAGAATAAATAATGGTCACCCCTTTTAGTTTAAGTTGTTGCAAAAAATCAACTACCATATTACGTGACTGAACATCAACCCCGGCCGTTGGCTCATCTAATATTAACAAGGTAGGTTCATGGAGCAAGGCCGCGATCAGATTGAGCCTTCTTTTCATCCCTCCTGAAAAAGTATGGACGCGTTTATGCGCTTTGTCTTTTAAACCAAAAACCTCCAGATAATTTTCAATACTAGATTGTATCATCTTGGCTTTCAAGCCATACATCCTGCCAAAGTAATTCAGATTTTCGTAGGCCGTCAACGAATGGAACAATGCAATCTCCTGCGGAGCGACACCTATTCGCTTGCGGATTTCTGCGCCATGGGTATTCGCATCCATTCCCAAAATTGAAAGCGAACCCGCATTTGGTTTCATCAAACCACACATCATCATGACCATCGTGGACTTGCCGGCACCGTTTGGGCCAAGCAAACCATAGATTGCACCGGAAGGTATGGAAAGGGTGATCTCAGAAATCGCGGGAAGCAGTGTGCCACGATATTGTTTCGTTAATCCTTCAATTTGAACAATCGCCTCACTCATTTCGGCTTACTCAACTGATAGAGGTTTGTGAATGTCTCTTGCTCATGCTTTGAACATTCGTGAAGCATATCGGCAAGTTCGGCAAATGAGCGGGTATCGGTAGTTCGGTTTTTACAAACTCGGCCTGCATAGTAGGCAAAATCGCGGAGCATATCGCCACTTTTAGTCACTTGTTTAGAAATTTCAAAAAGCGATTCGTCTTTAATAATTGCACTGGCTTGTTCTAAAAATGCAGCATAAATAAATCTAAACCCAGCACCCCCCGTTCCGATCTCTTCCTGCATCCGGATGAGGTTGCCCAACCATAAAATGGCCTTTCGATCTCCAATTCGCTCAGGCCACATTCGCAACCGGCCCGAAAGATACTTCATACCCTTAGCGCCAAATAAAGGAATGGGAACATTGGCCATCCGGTCGCTGGTTTGCTTGATACCTGTCCAGATCGCTTTCTCCAAATCGTATTCCCCAGGAAGTTTTACCGGATAATACATTCGGCCCCTTGGCTCGGGCATGCCTTTGGCAAATCGTGCCCGCACTAATTCATCATAAGAAATATCAGTGGTATGCTCCATCACCGGATCGCTTACCAAGTATCGACCATTGCTGTCTTTTCCAAAGACGACAATGTTGTGAGCGTTAAAATGAAACCGATACGCGGCAGGCAAATAGTCTAGATAAAATACCGAAGTGAGCATGCCCACAGGCTGGCCTTTGTCG
The DNA here is from genome assembly GCA_027317105.1 of Cytophagales bacterium. Classification (GTDB taxonomy): domain Bacteria; phylum Bacteroidota; class Bacteroidia; order Cytophagales; family Cyclobacteriaceae; genus ELB16-189. The sequence continues at coordinate 5,077 of DAHVFH010000185.1, read as the reverse complement.
AGCATTATATCCAGCGCATTCATAGCAGCCTTGGGTGTAGAGAATTTCTTGCTTTCAATCTTCACCCCTACACGATTGGCAAACTTACTAAAAATATGCCCTGGCAAAATGCGGTAAGAGGTAACCGGTATGCCGTTCACCTTTAGGAATGGCATATAGGAAAAAAATAGACCGGAGCCAATACCAAATGACATGGGTTCATCGAAATCATAACCGTGGAAACGCATTAAGTTTGAGATTACACCGCTTTCGCAATGAGCCGATTGCTTGTGTGTAAAATTTGCGCTCATATTTTTTTCCATTGATCCATATTGGTCAGCTCTTCAATCGTGATGCGAAAAGTATACGCATATTTTTCAAGCATCTTATGATTCAGTCTTTTGAAGAAAAAAGGCTTCATGTGAAGTTTCACCAAAAAACTGAACGTGCCGACATATCCTGCCACCATCGGCACGGTCATAATGTTTTTCTTCAAAAAATATAAAATCGGACTGGCTTTGCCTTCCATCACCATTTTTCGAGCAGCTTCCACTTCATCATTTACTACCTCCCAAGCTTGTTGCATCGCTACTGTTTCAGGCTCCCACCCGATGCTATTCACCTTCTGGTAGTGACCCTTTTCATCCGTGGCGTAATAAAGCTTGGCCACCTTTCCTTCATTCAGGTTTTTTTCGTCTTGAGGAACTTCATTGATATTCATGAAGGTATACTTTAGGTTCTTTAGGTTCTTTAGGTTCTTTATCTCCTTATCCAACGCCTGTCAGACAACCGTAAACAAAATGTGTGCGTAATTAAACCGGGCACTTTCCGGTACCATCATCAATAGCTTGTCTCCTCTTTTCAAATTGCCCCCATTAAATATTTCTTCCAGCATCAAATAAGGAGAACCAGCTCCAACATTGCCTACCGAAGAAAGATTAGTAAACCATTTTGAAGAAGGAATATCAATACCCAACGATTCCATTTCACTTTGAATGCGCGAGGCAAAAAACTGGGAAGACAAGTGAGGGAGATAATAGGTTATCTCCTGTGGCTTCACCTTTCCTTCATCCACTAGGGCTTTCAATAATTGTCCGCCCTTTTTCACAATAAATTCACCCAGTAATTTAGTATCCTGCTTAAGGGCAAAAACAGATTCATTGGCCCATTGCGCCTGCTCCAAATCAGTCCAGCCGACAATGGAGCCGTCATCCTTTTTAATTGAGCCTGCATACATACAAGTACCCAGTTCATTGGCGAAAGAACGTTGTTCAATCCATTCGATTTTTAGAGATATGTTATTTGCATTGGGCTTATTTTCGAGCAAGACAGCCCCTGCCCCATCCGATAGCATAAATCGCAAAAAATCCTTTTCAAAGGCGATGATACCATCACCTTCCAATTGAGCAATTTTCTTTGCTTCTTCTTTAAATGATTTGGCCAACATCCAATTACCAAGGCGCTCTGATCCTGCACAAACAGCATTGTCCGTATTGCCAGACAAAACGGATAAAAAACCAAATTTTAATGCTTGCATTCCTGCACTACAGGCTCCTGTTGTGGAATTAATTTCTACCGGATTGCCACCCAATAATCCATGCACCATGGCGGCATGGGCGGGCAAAAGCTGGTCTGGCGATGTGGTACCACAAGAAAGAGCTTGTATGTCATTCAAACCAAAATCCTTACCAAATAAATTCTCAATGGCAAGCTTTGTTAGTTCCGCATTGGTGTGGGTCGCTTTTCCATTTTTATCCAAGGCATAGTACCTAGTTTTAATTTGATTATTTCGAAGGATTAATGGTTTTGCTTTAGACGGCATACCGTTAATCAGCCCAACAAAAGATTCAATTTCATCATTTGAAACGGGATTATTCGGCAAAAACTTTGCGATCCGGGTGACGTAAACACTCCTACTCATGGTATCCGGTTAAGATCAAAGACAATAATATCAATTTTGGCTCTAAATTGAATACAAAACAAATAACCTTTTCTTGATTTTTTTAAACTTTAGGTTTCAATCTCTACAAAGAAATTTATTACTTTATTTCTCTGCCACTCAATTTATTCACTATCTATTAAGACAAAAGTTATTGGCATATAGTACAATCGCGTGGGCCTATATCTTTTTTCTTGTAAAACCACATGACCTCTACATCTTTCCTCACAAAAGGATCAACCGCCAACCCATTTTCATTTTCTAAGGAACGACTAGTCTTGGAAGTTAAGCAAATAGCATAAGGATCAACCTTCATATCAAAGGGTGTATCATTCACATAAGTGCTTATGTGCCTGAAAATTTCGGCTGCAAATTTTTCAAGAACATCCACGTTCGCTTCAATTTTTTGAAGTAATTGAGCTGGGGTGTGTTTCACTTCTATTCCATACTGAAAATCACGTAAAAGACATAAGTCAAAAGGATCAATATATCGACTTGAAAACACTTCATTGTCATAAGGTGCCCAGTCCAAAAAGAGATCTTGCATTTTCTTATTCAACAAACCGAATTTTCTTCCAATACTTGTGGGCGTAGAAAAAAGCTCTTTCAACATCTGAATATCGGTGAGCGCCTTGTTGGTAAATAATAAAGAAGGCACCGACCAATACGTTGCCCAATCCCATAATATTTTTACTACCATAATCTGAGTACGCCCCATTAACAAATATTTGTTTTGATAAACTGGAATCCAATTGTCAATTAATGATAAATGCGATTGCTCATAAACACTTGCCCGCACGGTAATGTCCTCCTCTTGAAGATCACGCAAAATAAGATCAGACAGCCAACAATTATTCATGGCGATAAAATCTGTTCCTGGAGAATAAAATGGATCGAGAAAAGCGCCTGACTCTCCGGTCACACCCCATCGGTCGGAGGAGTATAATGTTCCGGTGTGATGCGCATAATGTTTAAGAAACAAAAAATCAATCAGGTCGGCTGATTTGGGCTCCAACATTTTATAGCAGAGGGGCTCGTTTATAGCCATCCATTTCATCGCCTTTTCGTACGTATTGATGTCATCGAAGGAGTGCACCGCTGGATCGGCCACAATTCCGATGCTGGTATTTTTAGAGCCAAGCGGAATCACCCACACCCAATAACCCTTATCCATAAAATGTACCGTACTTAGGTAGCGGAGGCCAGGTTTTAAATAAGATTTCCATTTCTCATCAGTCGACCAATCATCAATGTCAACTACACCTTTAATTCTATACCAAACCGCATTCACATGGTGTTCCATCGGCTTTTGAAACCCTAACTTTTTTTTCAAAATACCCGCCCGACTTGTAGCATCAACAACCCAGCGACTTTTCACCATTTTTTGCTCCTGTTGATGCATGTACGTAACCTGATGCTGCCCATCTGATTGCAATAAATCAACTTCTTTTACGCGCGCACCAAGCAATACGTCCGCACCTAATTCCTTGTTTCGCAATACTAAAAAATTCTCAAAAGTACCACGATCAATTTGATGGCTTGGTACGGGTAATCGCTCGCGTGGACCAAGCTCTACCCGACTAGAAATATCGTCTTTGCGATTGGAGGTGAAGAAAAAACGCAGGCCATGTTTGGGCAGTTGAAATTCTTCGAGGTATTCCTTAAGGCCTAATACTTCACGCAGATAATGCGAACCTAACTCTACTGTTGATTCACCTACCTTATGCCCTGCTACTGATGCCGGATTACTCCGCATCTCCAATATCAAAATAGAAATATCCGGATTCGAATTTTTTAGTTGAAGCGACAACGTGAGCCCCGCCAAGCCACCACCTAAGATTACAACGTCATAAGATTCTTGCCGTGTTGCTGTATTGGATGCCTCATTGGATTGACTCATCAATTTTATTTTATAAGAACTAAAGATAAGCCATTATAAAAGAATTCAAAGTAATCCAAAATTCGTTACCTCTTATTGAACTGGCGTTTATACCGTTTTAGCCCTTTCTCTCAACGTTGTTTGTTTAAAATACGCAATCTCCTTCACGATGTGTTTTCGTTTTACCGTGAGCATGATAGCAGAAAGAATCCATAGTAAGGGGGTTAAAATAATAATCATAGTAGGAAGCAAAAACATAAATACATAAACCCGTATTTTTCTTCCGGTTGATTGCGCATTCCCTCCGGCTGCAACAAACTTCGACCAAATGGAAAAGGATTTTTGACCGCGTCTTTCCATCAAAACCAAATTCGGTTTTATTTCAATCGCACCTTCACTAAGAAAATGATCTTGAAGCGAACCAAATTCATTGCTTTCAATTGCTTTTTTTATTGATTCACCAAACGCTCTTGAATGTTCCACATCGCGAGCAGAAACACCAGCTGCTGGGAAAATCCAAAAAGGTTCTTTCTTTCCTGCCAGCATCCAGCGAAGAATAGTGACCAGACTTGTCAGGTTTCCGCTTTTATCAATTAAGGCAACATGCCCGATGAGCTTTGCGTTTGCTTCGATCAATTTTTGCTTCACTTTTTCCTGTGCGCCCAACCACATATTCCGACATCCAAGAATTGTGATTACCGACTTTCCATTTAACATTTTTTTTCCTTCCACGGATTGTAAGAATGAACTAATAGGTCGTGAAGGAGTTAAGAACCAAGGTTGATATCCAAGGATTACTAAATCAAAATCTCCTGATGAGGCTACGGAAAATGATTCCAACGCCATAGGCTTTTGCATAAACGTTTCAGGAAAGGCATTGAAAAACTCAAAAGCACTCCATGGAAATGGGTATTTCTCTACCACCTTGATTTCCTCAAAATGTATTTTATGGCCAGCCTCGATCAATGGCTTAACGAGCGATTGAAGGATATTCTTCAATTGGCCCGATTGTGAAAAATAAACAACTAAAATTCTTTTCAATGCATCTATTTTTTAAAGACAATTTGCAAAATAAATAAAAGCGGATCATAAGGGCTAATTTTATGGGTGTATTTCAAAATACGTGACGGCATTTAAACTATTGCACTAATAAGGTCGCTCCTATGGAGCTATGTTCACTGTTTGAATTAATTTGTGCTACCATAAGTTCGCCCCGATGGGGCTTTTAGTCCGCATCGCGGACGATCTTATGTGTAGAATACACAAGATAAGTCCTATAG
>DAHVFH010000184.1 GCA_027317105.1 Cytophagales bacterium | reverse complement strand
ACTAAGAATATCGTTAAAGCCGTAATATTTACCAAACTCTGTTTGGCAAGCGGTTATCATGAGCTCTTTTAGTTCTTCTTTCTGTAGCTCAAAAGGAGAAGAGTATTCCTGCTGAAGGTTTTCGCGAAGTTTGATGCCTTTTTTTAGTAACGTACCTATGATCGCCATAACTTTACATCATCATTAATTGTGGCTAATTTATACAATGGACATCAGAAATAATATAAACATTTTTCAGAATCTTCTTTCGTCTAAATCGTGCCAATTGGTAGCCGTAGGCAAAATGCATCCCATAGAAAAAATAAAAGAAGCCTACGATGCCGGTCAGCGGGTTTTCGGAGAAAATAAGGTCCAGGAACTTGTTGGCAAACAATCAACCTTGCCCAAGGACATTGAATGGCATCTGATTGGTCATTTGCAATCCAACAAAGTAAAACAAGTAGTGCCCTTTGTTGCATTGATCCACGCAGTGGATAGTTTCAAACTTCTGGAAGAAATCCATAAACAAGGAAAAAAAATAAATCGTGTCATTCCTTGTCTGCTACAAATCCACATTGCGAAAGAAGAAACTAAATTTGGTTTTGATGAAGAAGAAGTAATAGCACTAATAAAAGCCGAAAAAATTAATCAGCTCGATTCCATCGCAATAATCGGCCTGATGGGCATGGCTACCTTCACGTCCGATTCCGATCAAGTGAGAAAGGAATTCAGAAATTTAAAATTGCTATTTGATAAAATCGGGGAGATGAAATTACCCGCCAATATCACGATGAAGGAATTATCCATGGGCATGAGCCAGGATTATCAGATCGCCATCGAAGAAGGGAGTACGTTGATAAGAATCGGCACGGCCATTTTTGGTGGACGATAAAAAGTGGCGCTGGTTACATTGATTTGTCGTAGCGGTCACTCAATTTATTTCAAGCGAATCGCAATAATCAACGCTCAACTATTTTGTCAATTCCAAAATAGTAATCGAATTAGGTGAAGCTAAAAATTTTCGGTTTTCTACCTTCCCTGTAATCACATCCTTGCCCCCCACAAAACCAGCCGTCCGCTCTAAATAAGCATCCATATTAATTTCCTTTTCAACTGAATTGTTGTTCACCACACACATAACGGTCTGTTGGTTATCGTAACGGAAATACACATAGCTATTATTGGTAGGAATAAATTGCATCAATTTCCCCGTGGTAACCGCGGTAGAATTTTTCCGAAAGTTTCCGAGTTTTTTTACATACGCCTGAACCGCTTTTTCTTCCCCTGTCAATCCTTCTTGTGTAAACGCATTTTTTTTATCGCCTTTCCATCCACCTGGAAAATCAAGCCTCACCCATCCGTCTTTCGGGCTGGTTCTGCCTTTCATCAATATTTCTTCTCCATAATAAAGTTGTGGTATGCCCCTTGTGGTCAACAACCAACCCACCGCCATTTTATAACTAGAAACATCATCACCTAATTGAGAAAGTGCCCGGTCCGTGTCATGATTATTTAAGAAGCTCACCATTTTAGAAGCATCTTTATAAACAAAATCATTACTAAGAGTTAAATAAAGTTGCGAAAAACCACCCCCTTTTTTATTAAGTGCGGGGAATATGCCATGGAAGTTCGTTTGGAAATCAGTCGCTCCCTGCAAATTGCTTTTCCACGGCACGTTCAAATTATTTTCTACAAAGTAAGCCTGGTTCAAAGGCGTCTGCACCCAGGTTTCACCGAACATATAAATATTCGGATACTCGTCTAACAATGCCTTGTTACATCGATTCATGAAATCCAAATCGCAATAGATGTAGGTATCAATACGCCAGGCATCCACACCAAATTCTTCCACACACCATAGCGCATTTTGGATAAGATAGTTGGCCATATACGGATTGCTTGGGTTAAGATCGGGCATCATCGGTGTAAACCATCCATCCGACATTTGCTTCTTGTCTTTTAGCGATCCATAAGGATCCATAAGGGCTGCATCCTTGTAGTTGGTGTTGGTGTAAGCGGGCCATTCATGAAGCCAATCTTTCTCTGGCTTATCCTGAACGGTAATATGATATAAGCCGGAATGATTATACACAGCATCCTGAACTAATTTCATTCCTCGCTTGTGCAGTTCATCGCTGAGTCTTTTATAAGCAGAATTTCCACCAAAGCGAGGATCCACTTTATAATGATCGGTGATGGCGTAACCATGTTCCGTTCTATTCGGCATGTCATTTTCAAGAACGGGTGTAGTCCAAAGGGCAGTTACTCCGAGGTCTTTTAGGTAATCGAGATGGTCGATTATACCTTGTAAATCTCCCCCATGGCGATGATAAATAGAATCACGGTTGAGGGTTTGATCGCGCATGCCGGTAACCTTGTCATTGGAAAGATCGCCATTGCTAAAACGGTCTGGCATTAGGAGATAAACCACATCTGCGGAAGATAAGCCTTGCGCAAACGCTTTTCCGTTACCGGCTCTTCTTTTGCTGAGTGGCCAACTAATTGATTTCTTATTCTTGCCCACATTAATTGAAACAATGCCGGGTTGGGCATCCGGTGCTATCGTAATATCAAGTGCCAAATATTTTGGGTTGTCCAAAACATTTACTTTGTTTAGCGTAATCCCCGGATATTTGATTGAAATCTCTTCTTTATTCAACGATGCATCTGAGCTATGCATAAGCAGTTGCACCTTATTCCATTTCATGCCCACCCACCAATTGGAAGGATATACTTTCAAATCCTGAGCTTGGGTATCCGTAGAAATGATCCAAAATAATAATAGCCCCATAGAAAAAATGAAACGTGAAGAGCGTGAACACATGGTTTTCTTTTTCAATTTTTAATTAACTTTTTTCTAACAATTCCTTTATCTGTATTTATCTCAATGATATAAAGCCCTGGGGCAAATGAACTTACATCCCAGGTAGTTTCATCAACTCGATTGGGGGATACCACTACCCCCGCTATTGTTCTTGCCTGAAGAGTTGCAATTGCGCCTTCTATTTTAACTTGAAATTTTCCGTTGGTTGGGTTAGGGTAAATGGAAACTTCCCGGTCTACCATCGTTTGCCCAATACCGGTAATCACACCTTGAGCCTTAATGGGCACATCGGTATAAAGCTTGTACATGCCGTGGGTCATGGTCAAAGAAAGCCCAGCGGAAGGAATAGTGATGGCCGCACCCTTATTAAAATAATCATACCAGGTTCCAGCATGAGGAAAACTAATCGATACCGTTTGAGGCACCAGGTCGAAATTTGCCGCTATCTGCACGTTCATTTGCGTAGAATCATTTGGGGTAGCCGTGTAGGGACTATTTTGCAAAGTAATCTGCTTGACCAGGGAGTTTGCAGTGGATTGGATTGTTGCACTTCCTGCCGTAAAAACATTATAACTTTTTTTCAATCGGATCATGTCGCCTACATGATCGTGTAAAGCCTTTCGGTTAAGATCCGTGAGGTAAGCCGTCCACTCCACCGGTTTGGCAGATATTCGGCAATTAGTATTGATTGTCCCATCTGTGCAAAGATTGATTGATTTATCGTATCCCCATTCCCCAAACTCCCACAGCATTTTCGGCCCAGGTATAGTGTAAAAAACTAACGCGGCTGCTTTCATCCTCACTAGTGCTGTATCTAAAACTTTCGTAGAATAACCGCCAAGCACATTTCCATTAGTCTCGTTGTTATACATCAACCTTTCTTCATCATGGCTCTCCATGTAACCCACTGAATGGGGAACAGCCCAACCACTGTTGCCATAATAGATTCCGCTAAAATCTGAACCGCTGGCATACCCCATTGTAGCCTGGTTGTATTGGCTGTTATAATTTTCCCAGAGCATTGCACCCAGATTTTCACTTGTTCGGTATTCGGCTAGCACTTTTTCCTCACTGTTTACGGCAAAATGCTCGAGGATTACATAGGTGGTGGGAGAATAACTCCAAAGTTTATCCATCATCCGTTCAAGGTTATTTACACGTGAAGCATCGTATTGACCCCAAAGATTCACATCGCTACCGGAATAAAATTGTGTAAAACCTTTTGATAGATCAAACCGAAATCCGTCCATCTTATATTGATTCGTCCAGTAATAAAGAATAGTATCCACATAAGCACGGGTGTAGGTGCTCTCATGATTGAGATCATTGAATACGCTAAAGGGATGCGGGGCATTCACATTAAACCATTTGTTAGAAGCCTTGGGTTTGCCAACCGAAAAATCAAAATCCAACATGGCATACGAATTCGGAATGTCTTGTTGGTTAAGTACCATATCCATAATTACCGCAATACCGTTGGCATGGCACACATCAATAAATTCTTTAAGTTTATCTTTCGTGCCATAATATTTATCCGGAGCAAACATGAAGGTGGGGTTATATCCCCAACTGTCGTTTCCGTTAAATTCCGTGATTGGCATCAGCTCAATGGCACTCACCCCTAATTTTTTAAAATACGAAATGGTATCAATCAGGTTCTGATAATTTCGATTGTTAGAATCAAAAAAATCACGAATCAACAATTCATAAATCACCAGGTTTTCTTTCACCGGTTTTTGATAACTGGACGTCTTCCACGGATAAGGCGTTTGCCCGGTTTGTATAATGGATAGGCGATTGTAATAATCCTGACTGTTCTTAGCTTTAGCGGGGAAAGGTTTTAAGTTGGGATAGGTGGTGGCCGGTATGCCTGTATCTTGGGTATCGAGGATTTTGTCGGAATAAGGATCTGCAATTTTAAGTGTATCATTAACCAAGTATTGAAAAGCATATTCTGCTCCTGCTGTCAAGCCCGTCACCTGCACCCAAAAATGTTCACCGTCCTTGTTCATCAAATAAGTTGGGGTAACATTCCAATTGGTAAAGTCACCAAAAGCATAAACGGAAGTTTTATTCGGTGCCCAAAAACTTAAGGTAACTTTAGTTTGATCAGCCGCATCATAATTAATACCATCGATAATCCCTATCGGCCGTGCCAAGGCAGGGCTGGGTTGAGGAATGAGATAACTAAATGCCAACGTATCAATCGTGGTGCCCGAAGTCACAACAAGATAAACCTGATAGAATTTTACAGAATCGCTCACGGTGAGTGTATTGGTGTAGGTAGTGGCCGCAGTTTGCGAATTAACCACCCGACCATTTATCACCAAAGAAAAATTAGAAGACGCGGAGGCAGTAGCCGATACGGGCACGGAATTGCCATTAATAACAAACAAGGGTTGCTGTGAGGGTGCGGTGAGTAAAGTTTGAAAAGTGTTTCCTATCAAAAAATTAGAAACATAATCTGACGTTTGACCGTTGGGCCAGTCGTTGCCTTTTAACAACATGCCCATCTGTGTTTGGGCACTGATATCTGAGCCGAAAAAAGTGGAAGGTGTAAATACTATTGTAAACAATGTTCTCCCATTAACCACCGACTTGGTGAATTTCGCGTTATTGGTAAGCGAAGTATTCGTGCTGGCTGGAGTAACATTATATAGCGCATTAATGGCAGTGCTTCCCGGTATCCAAACCCAAATCCAGGCAGCCGATAAGCTCGCCAACGAAGTCCCTGTTACATCATAAGTCACCGTGATCTGATCGTTATAATGAAATAAGGTTGGGGAAACGGAAGGGCTCAGCGTTACCGTCTGGGCAAATACCAAACTCGAAACAAAAAAAAGAATAGAAAGTAAGGATAACTTCATAGACCCATTTTCAAGAAAGTGTTAGAATACTAGAAAAAAATCAGGGGCCGAAGCCCCCGACTTTACCCTAAAAACAATCAATAAGTGAACGTGTATTCTCCAGTTGCGGAATTAAATGTTATCTGAGGATTTCCAGCAGTAACTGGAATATTGGCACCATTTACCGTTCCAATCCCATTTGGGAAAGTGGTGTTACCCCAATTTACTGTCCAAGCTGCATCTGCTCTAAACTTTGCTGAAGCCGCAGTCAATGTTACTTTACCTGACCATTTATAAGGATTCGCTGGATCTTGTATCAAAAAGGTATCCGTATTCCAGCCCCCTGGAGTACCATCTCCTATAATTCCTATTTGGGCATAAGGTGTTCCTGCGCCTGCGTTATTATCAACACTACCAATCAAATATTCACCTGTAGCTGCATTAATGTAGAGAAAATACTTTCCAGAAGTAGTGATTGCTATGTTCCCTCCGTTCAATACTCCCCAGCCCGATAATCCGGTGGGTGATGCAGTTCCAGGGCCCCAATTGGTCGTCCAAGCATCATTAGCCCTGAACTTCACACTACCTCCGGCTGTCAAGGCAACCGTTCCTGTCCAAACCTGATTATTGGTTGTACTTTGGGTTAATTCGGTATCGGTGCTCCATCCCCCGGGTGTGGCATCACCAATCGCACTAACTTTTGAATAAACAGGAGTTGTGAGTAAGGTAAAGGAATATGCCCCTGTAGCACTATTAAAATTTACTTGATAGTAGCCAGAAGCACCTACAGGAATATTACTGCCATTCTCTAAACCAGTTCCAGATGGCCAGTGCGTATCGCCCCAATTGGTTGTCCACGCATCATCGGCTCTGAATTTTGCAGAAAGGCCACCGGTCAGATAAACATTAACCGTCCAACTGGTAGGGCTATTTACTGCGTCTGGCCTAAATAAATCAACATCATTATTCCATCCACCAGGAGTTGCATCCCCAATTATTCCGATAGAATTATAAGGGGCAAAAGTACCAATGGTATCCGTTACCACGTTGGAATAAAGCACATCGCCTGATTCGTTGGAGGCTTTTATTCTAAAGTCAACATACCCAGTTGTGCCAACAGCTATACCATAGCCCAACGCTATATTATTTAATACATTTTGAGTAAAGGACTGGCTATACCCCGTTACGCTTGACGTAGTTGGGTTGGCGAAACTAGTTCCGTGCGCTGCATATTGAAACTGGTAGGTTTTCACTCCGCTATACCCGTTAAAGGCGGTGTTCCATGTAAAAGTGGCACCCACATTCAGGGAGTTTGCGGCTGACGTGATTATCTTTGTTGGCGAACTTGTAAGCGACAAATCGCCATACGGTGAAACTGCAATTTGCAGTACGTTTGAACTTATTTGCTCTGTATTGTTGGCCAATGAGGCTACTACCTTTACATCCAGTGTAATGGTCTGGCCGATGGTGCCGCCCAACTTCAAAGCCATTCCATTAAGCTCTTTCCCTAACAAAGATCCTGTTAAAACTCCTGAGAAAACTTTGCTTCCGAAATTGGCAAAGTTCGTTCCTGTTGGGCTCACCCATACGGTGAAAATACTTTGGTTAATGCCACCCGCTGTAAATTTTGGGTCATTCCAAGTTAGTGAAACAACCGATGTGAGTGAATCTTTTGCAGAAGCACTGACTGAAGTCACTGATGAGGTTGCGGCAAAGGCAACTTTGCTTTTAGAAAACTGTGCCGTAGGTTCAATCTGCTGACTGCATGAAAGGGCGAAGGCCACTAAGGCAATAACAGAAATAAAAATCCATATTCTTTTCATAGTCTTTTTTTATTATTGGATTGAATATTTACCAGTCTTGAAGTTGACCGTTATTGTATACTTGCCTGGTGCGGGAGGGGCAAAGTCATTGCCACCAGGAGTAAAACTGTCCCCGGAAACATTATTTGCATGTTTAGCACCAGTAAATCCGTATTTATTAGTCCAGTCACCATATATCGGCACGAACAAGAACCCAACTGAGCTACCTCCTAAAAATTGAAAGTTTTTCAATACAAATGTGTAGGCATTGGTTTTTGTAAATTGTTGACTAACCAACGGCGCATCTCCTCCACTCATCCAGTTACCAGGGGTAGCATCACCCGTTATAAACAAGTTTGCTGGCACAGGATACACAACATCCAAATAAGTGCTAATGGTAATTTTAACCACATTTGAATAGACGGGCACATTGTTGGTGGTAACCTGAGCACCATTACTGGCCATAGTGGCCTTGATCCGAAACGCAAAATTATGGGGATAATAATCGGGTAATTGAAGGCCAGCCAGGACGGTGTTCAGTGATTTTACCGTAAAAGCCGTAGCCACCTCTGCTGTAAAGGGAAGTGTCACCATATTCGGATTTGAAAAGGTAGTCCATGCCGTAGTGTCAAGATCAATCTGAAGGGTATAATAAACATCCTGTGTATTTACCCCATTAGAGAATTGATAACTGGGATCAGTCCATTGAAACTGTAATGAACTATACGCTGCGGTTGCCTTTGCCAATACGAGTGGTCCTGCGCTAGAAGCCGTAAGCACTGGGGCAGTCCCTCCAAGAAAAGTCACTTTGGTATCAGCCTTCTCACAGGCAAACAAAATAATTGCAGCGAGAAGAGGCCAAACGAATATCGAAATACTATTTTTCATAATCATTTTCATTTAATAATTCATAATTAATTATATCCCGGATTTTGTTTCAAATGAGGATTTACTGCCAAATCACTGGCCGGGATTGGGTAAATATTTAAATGACCATCCGAAGAGGTGGCTGCCCCACTCATTACATTTCCTTTCCATGGCCAGATATACGCACCTCCAGAAAATTGTCCAAACCGTATTAAATCCGTTCTGCGGTGTCCTTCCCAATACAATTCACGTGCACGTTCGTCCAAAATAAATTGGAGATCATTGGCACTGCCAACGGTCAGCATAGTATAGTTATTGGCTTTACTTCCTGCATTCGCCCGGGTAATCACGTTATTCAAGTAGGTGGTTGCCGTTGTCGCATCGGCAGAGGAGGCTCCGCGCAGAAAAGCTTCTGCATACATTAGGTACGCATCAGCCAGGCGAAACATGGGCACATCCGTATCTACAAAATCGGGAGCACCGCTTGGCGAATGACCACCAGCAAAAGTCAGGTTTGTAAATTTTTGAACGGCATAGCCATCCGTGAAAACGGTGTAATCAGCTATTTCTAGATTTTGCCCACTGGTATAGAAATTGCCCCTCACATCTGTGTTGTTAGTGAACTTGTTTACCAAAGCAGAAGTCACCCTTGTGCCACCCCATGTAGCCGTAACGCCATAGTTAGAGGGTGACATACTTCCGCCCAATGCTGCGTGAATTACGAAACCCATACCTCCGTAAGTTTGGGAATATACTCCGTCTTGCGTAATTGGGAAAATCATCTCCGGACTGTTGTTATTATCTGCGCTGAAGTTCATACCATAACTTGTAGCCAACGAATATTTACCAGAAGCAAAAATCTTATTCAACGCAGTAACACAGGAATCGTAGGTATTGGTAGCACCTGTGTACGTTGGGGCATTGAGAAATAATTTAGCCTGTAACATCCAAAGCACACCCTGATCCGCATGGCCATAATTGAACGTAGGGGTACCCAGTTGACTTTCTATGGCTCTTAGTTCGGATTGAATGTAATTATATAATTTGATTGCCGTAGTTTGGGGTGGAGGCACTGCACCAATCGGACTTGTTTCCGTAACGAAAGGAGGATTACCATATAAATCTAAGGCGTGCCAATACGCGAGTGCGCGCAAAAAGCGAGCCTCGGCATGGTATTGCATTACAGAAGCATCAGTGGACTTAGCGGATTGCCGAATAAACTCATTACAAAGTGTAACAGTATACATAATGCGTGTGTAAAGCGCGGTGAGATATCCACCTGTTGCCGTCCAGTTTTGCTGGTGGATGTTTTGCAAGTCAGCATTGCCTGTCCATGCGATTACAGCTTCATCAGTCGACAATTCCTGCCAATTCCAAAGTTGACGGGTGTATACGGTTGCCCCTCCATCTCCGCCTGTGAGTGCGGTGGTAATGTCTGTATCTCCATTGGATCCTTGAAGATTAAAACTGGCGTATAGTTTAGCCAAGCCACCCAGAAAATCTGCCGGTGTGACATAAAGTGCAGAAGCTGTTACCGCCTGAGTGCCCAATGATTTCGGGTTTAAGTCATTCAAACACGAAGTGAATGACAACATACATGCGAAGAAGCAAACAAATATTTTTAATGGTTTCATAGTCATAATTTTTATCAGATCATATATTTAATCACCACGTTAAATTAACTCCTAACATATACACACGTGGGCGGGGATAGATGTTGTTATCTATCCCTCCATTCACTTCCGGATCTACTCCTTTGTATTTGGTGATGAAGAAGGCATTCTGCACAGTAAAGCTTATTCGTGCTTTAAGTTTCTGTACTACCTCACCCAAGTTATAACCCAGGTTTATGTTGTCCATCCTAAAGAAAGTAGCATTCTGAACATAATAGCTGGAATAAGATTGTGGGTAAACGAAATTGGCATCGGTAATTGCTGAAGGCACATTATTAAAATAGCCTGATTGGTAATACATATTAGAGTAGTACGCTTTTGAAGATTGATTATTGTTATAAACATAGTTGCCAAAAACTGCATGTCCTGATAAATAAAGGTCAAATTTCTTGTAGTTAAATCGTGAATTGATCCCCATCAAAGCGGTAGGATTTGGGCTATGAAAACGGATACGGTTGGCGTTATTTCCAGTTACCGTACCTCCTTTACCTGTCTGGTCAACATACAAGCCTTCAATTGGTTTGCCTTGGGGACTATACACTTGTTGGAAAACAAAATAGGAATTTATAGGATAACCAACCTGTTGATTTTGAATCTGACCACCAAGACCTCCGGAGATATTTCCAACCAAATTCCCAATGGAGTTTGGATCGTTGTTGACAAGAAGCTTAGTGATTTGATTCACACTATGGGCAATATTAAACCCAAAATTCCACTGAAAATCTTGATGCTTAATGACCAGTGCGTTAACTGCAAATTCAATCCCTTTATTGGTCATACTACCCACATTGGTAAGGATGGAGTTCGTGAAATTACTCCCCAAAGGTGCCGGTACCTGGTTTAATAAATTAGTGGTATTTTTCTGGTACACATCGACTGTACCTGTAATCCGGTTATCGAGAAATCCATAATCAATTCCGATATCAGCTTGTGCCGTAGTCTCCCATTTAATGTTAGCATCATAAGCCTGAGGACGCTGAGTGATCACGTTGCCGCTACCAAATTGATATTGGAAGGGAGTAGTGCCCTGTTGGTAAAGACCTAAATAGGGATAGCTTGAGTTTTGAGCGGAACCATTAAGATTAATGTTTTGGTTTCCGGTGATCCCATAACTGCCCCTTAGCTTCAAGTCAGAAACGACTTTGACCGATTGCATAAACGACTCTTTGTTGATCCTCCAACCCACTGCCGCAGAGGGGAAAATGATGAATTGGTTTTGCTTTGCAAAGCGCGAAGAGGCATCATCGCGTAAGGAAAGGGAAACCAAATACTTATCGGCAAAAGAATAATTCGCTCTGGCAAAGAAAGAAACCAGATAATTCAATTGCGGAACTGCCTGATAAGCCACTTGAACCGGATTTCCGTTAGCATCTAATACTGGGGTTCCGTTTTTAGTTTCCGCTTGAGAAGTTTGATAGATAGGTGGATTTTGACCGTTTCTAATAAAGCTTGAAGAGTAAACCTCGAAACTCTGATACGAGTAACCAGCCGTCACATCAAACTTATGTTTGTTGATGGTCTTCGCGTAATTGGCATATAAGTCTAATAGCCGAGACCGGTTGTTACCAGTATAATTGTTCAAAGAACCATATCCATTGGCTGCGGTAAAAGCTGCATTATTAGGGTTGTTATTGTAGCCGGTTGAAGAAGAGTAATCAAAGCCAGCATTCATGGTTAATTTGATCGCTGGAAAAAAACGAAGCCGGTAGTCCAACTTTAAATTTCCAATACCGACATACGCGCTACCACGGTTGTCGGTTTGATTAAGCAAAGCCACAGGATTAGCTGTAGCAATTGGATTAGGCGTGCCGTTGGGATCCATTTGGCCATTGGCTAGATTACTAGAACTTGACACCCAGGTGGTGTATCCTCCCCATTTGGTATTGCCATTATATACAGGCTGGGTTGGATCATAAGCAATAGCCGAGCCAATAGCCCCCGTATTACCAAAGTTTGATTGTGAGTTTATCCCTTTGAAGGTAGCGGCCACCTGCAAGTCGCCCTGAAAAAACGAAGGCGTCAAATTTATATTAATGGAATTACGGACGTTGTTGGTCGTTTTCAAAAGACCTTCTTGATCAGTATAACCATAAGAAACCCGATAGGGCATGTTTTTATAAGTCCCAGCCATGCTCAAATTCTGGTTATTGGACACAGCAGCCTGATAGATTTGCTTTTGCCAATCCGTATTTGCAGTACCCAGTCTATTGGTTATTGCTGATTGGGTGAGACCTGGTTGGGTGCCAGCTGCCAATTGTTGATTTTCAATTGACCTCATTTGGTCACCCGTCAACACACCAAAATAGCGTTGGGGAGTACTAACTGAAACCGTACTATTAATTGTAAATTGAGGTTTACCTTCTTTTCCTTTTTTGGTGGTAATGATAATTACTCCGTTGGCGGCACGTAAACCATAGATTGCAGTTGCTGAGGCGTCTTTTAGCACGGTAAATGATTCAATATCATTTGGGTTCACCAATGATAATGCATTCGACAATCCTGGAACATTGCCCGCTGAGGAATTATCAACCGGAAAACCATCGATCACAATTAGCGGATCCACGCCCCCGCTTAACGAGTTGGTCCCCCTGATTTTTATGGTCGAGTTTGCATCTGGAGCACCATCTGCAGAGGTGATTTGTACGCCTGCTACTTTACCAAGCATCATGTCTTGTGGAGAAGTCATGATGTTCCGGTTCAGGTTTTCCGTACCTACCGTCACCACCGATCCGGTTACGTCCTTCTTTTCTTGCGTACCATAACCTACTACTACAACCTCAGACAAAGCTGTCACATCAGTTTGCAAAACAACGGCAAGGTTCGTCTGGCTGCCCACACTAACTTCTTGTGGTTTGTAACCAATGAAAGAGAAAACCAAGGTAGCATTCTCAGCTACATTGATTCTAAATTCCCCATTGGAATCGCTTACTGTTCCATTGGTAGTTCCTTTTTCAATAATATTCACACCAGGCAAGACAGACGCGTCATCAGAAGCGGTCACTTTTCCCGAAACAGTTCTTTCTTGGGCAAAACCCGATAGAGCCCCGCACACCAACAAAACTGTCAAATACTTGCTAAGAGACAGATACACTTTGATCATAAAAATACTTGGTTTAGAGTTTTTAAATTATTCATTACTAGGTTGTTATGAAGATTTCGAGTTTAAAGTACGTTTTCATGGATTTCGCCTCATAAATCGATTGCAAGGTATTTTCAATCATTTAAATCAGTTGGAAATAATCGTGCATAAAAGGAAACAAATACTACATTGAACAGCCAAAAAGCTCCATTTAAAGACAATAATGAGCCAGCACGTTGGCCAGTATTTTGCGGTAAAAATTGAATTCATAATTAAATTCTTATTTTTTTTAGTCCCCGGCTTCCCCTTTGCGTAATTTTTTATTTCGTTTTCTTGCCAATTATTGCATTTAAAATCGTTTGCTAAAATTCCACGATGGAAACGGATGCAAATTAGCTTTGGTGATTGTCACGATCGCACCACTTTAGCATTGTGGTCGCTGTAAATTGCATAGCGGCACCTATTCCATTAATCACTAATAATCAAATAGTTATGGGGTTAATCGGAGCGAATTTAAGAAAGTGGCACTCTCGTCATTGCGAACGAAGTGAAGCAATCCCCCAATTCGGAGCTTGTACCGTCATTGCGAATGAAGTGAAGCAATCTCCAATTCGGAGTTTGAATACAGGATTGCCTCGGTATTTCCTCCGCGCAAAGACGTTTTCACATTTTCTGGTTGGTTTCTATTAGTATTCCCTCCTATTTTTGAAGAAGGCGCTAGGTGTTTGATTGGTTATTTTCTTAAAAGACCGATTAAAGGCAGTCTTAGAATTGAAACCAACATCAAAGGCGATACTTAGCAATGTGTAATGGCGAAACTGCGGGTCATCTACTCGTTTTTTAAACTCCTCTACGCGGTAGCCATTGACAAAATCAAAAAAGTTTTTGCCAAAGCCAGAATTAATAACCTTGGACAAAACATAAGGGGGAAGTTTTAGCTGATGGGATAATTCCACCAGATTTAATTTTGAATTGGTATACGGTTTTTCCATATCCATGTAGTTGCTCACTTTTGCCATTTCCTCGCCTAAGTTCTCAACGGAATCCTCTGCTTTACCACTTGTTGAGCTTAATTTTACTTGTTCGCCTGCAACAGAAAGCGAAATAGAGTTTGGTTGCTGCAATTCGGGAACGATTTCTATTACCCTGAACAGATCAGGTTCGTGAATGGTGAAATAACCTAAAAAAAAGGTAATCATGGAAAACACAATCCACATCGTTTCAATACTAAAT
>DAHVFH010000183.1 GCA_027317105.1 Cytophagales bacterium | reverse complement strand
CATATTGTCGGATGGTCCAAGGCCGTACGGTGTACATGGAGGCATAAGGCCCGCGCAAAAAAGGAGGTGCTCCGGCCGTAAAATTCTTCAGCGCTGGATTTTCAATATCACTTTCTTCGACTTGCGACTTGACCGGAATTTTTTCTGGTGATACCCAAGGTTCAATGTCTTGAGTAGTCGCAAAACCACGAATGGGTTTGTATTCTATTTTTGAAAAGTCTGGTTTCATCGGGTCTGTTGAAATTTTGTCCATGCCTCTGCCGCAATCTGGTGGGTGAGATTCTCAATAAAAAATGAACCGGCCAGTGGATCATGTACTTTCGCAAAATAGGATTCTTCTTTCAGGATAACGGAGATATTTCTGGCCACACGGCTCATCATCGGGTTATCCGGATCTTCGGGTTCAAGGGTCAACGCATCGCATCCTCCGATCACGGAAGCCATTGCCGAAGTGGTTTGCTTCAGCAAATTACCGTGTGGTTGAAATTCTTGCTCAAGCCAAACCGAGGAGCACGCATGAATAGTAGCGGCAGAACGATTTTTAATTCGATAAGCTTCTTGTAATGTAAGCCAGACGTTTTTCAGCGCCCGAACTTTTGCAACGGTCAGAAAAAAGTCGGTGTTAACAGAAATTGAAAAAGCTAAATTTTGAAAGGCTTGGTTTATAGTCAGTCCACTATTTATAAGCCTATCCAAGTAATCAACAGCCTTGCACAATGCATCCACAATTTCATCCACAATATTTTCTTTTTCAGGAATGAAAATCCCGGCTGACTTAAAGTTATCCCAGGTTGCGAACCGTTGCCAATCAATTTCTACAGCGAGTGCGTCTTTCCAAAAAAATGCTCCGCTCACTTTTTCTTTATCGGACTCTGCCAAATCAGCAAAATCGTTAATGAAAGATGGGTCATCTTCGCAACTAAAATAAGTTGAGCAAAAGGGCAGCTCTATTTTATGCAAAAGGATTTTTGGTTTCGTAGGGCTAGACTGAATTTCAAAGAAAATGCCGTCAGCACCCGTATTCAGGTGATTTAAAGATTCTGCATTCGCTGCAGTATCGTTACCATTTACGATAACCTTTGGGATATTCTGGAAGCTTCTGATTGACGCAACCGCAACTTTGCTTTCCTTTTGGCCATCATGGCTGTCGTAATACGGCATTATTGTCACGCCTGCCTTTTTTATCGTCAAATTTTCCCATGGATTTTTGTTCCGCAATTCTTGTTGCGCAACTTTTTCCCAATCGTGGACAGTGTGCGTTTTAAAATCCAGTTGAAATGCTTTTTTTGACATTGAAATCCATTGAAATGAACTTCAAGTTTCACTTTTATTAGCATTTAAAAAATCAAATTATTCTTTTTAAGGTTAAAAATATTTTTTTCGCATAAAGCGCCTCTGAATGCCCTTGTATTGGGTATCTTCCGGTCTGGATTTTAACTTGACAAAAGGATGACGAATGCAAGGACAAATTTGTTTTTTGTTTTTTATTTTTTTTACATCTTTGTCTCCCTTCAAAAAAAAACCTGAATAAATTCAACAACCTCAGAACCAAAACGAAATGGAAGTAGCCACTACCACCACGATCTGGACCGATTGTCTCGAAATCATCAAGCTAAATGTGGACGAGCAAAGTTTTAATACCTGGTTTAAGCCGATCGTTCCGGTTCGAAATGAAAATGACGTGTTGACTATTCAGGTGCCCTCACAATTTTTTTACGAATGGCTAGAAGAAAATTATGTGCCCGTGTTGAAAAAAGCAGTACGCCAGGTTTTGGGCGAGAATGGTCGATTGGAGTATTCCGTGGTAGTAGATAGTGGCAACCAACAAAATCCGCCTGTCATGGTGAATTACCCAAATGGCCATGGCATAAAGAAAAATATCCAGCCCTTGAATGGCAATGGCCCTTCGGCAGATTATTCTCCCTTTGCCTACAAAGCACTTGATCCACGCACGGTCAATTCACGCCTTAATCCAAATTATCTTTTTGATAATTTCGTTGAAGGTGATTGTAATCGGTTGGCACGTTCAGCTGGTGTGGCAGTGGCAAAAAAGCCAGGGACAACTTCATTTAATCCATTGATGCTTTATGGTGGTGTGGGTGTAGGCAAAACGCATTTGATCCAAGCCATTGGCAACGAGATAAAAAAGAACATGCCCGACAAGGTGGTGCTTTATGTTGATCAGAACGATTTTACCAATCAGTTTTTGAACGCCTTGCAAAATTTAAAAATGCAGGAGTTCCAAAATTTCTATTTGCAAGTTGACTTACTTATTCTGGATGACGTGCAGTTTTTGGCCGGTCGTGAAAAAACCCAAGAAATATTCTTTAATATTTTTAATCAACTTCATCAATCGGGTAAGCAGATCATTATGACCAGCGATTGCCCTCCTCGTGATTTAAAGGGCTTTCAGGAACGTTTGCTTTCCCGCTTCAAATGGGGACTCACTGCGGATTTACAGGAACCTGATTTTGAAACGAAGTTGGCCATCATCAATAATAAAATGCAATCTGATGGTATTGAAATCCCCAAGGAGGTAGCTGAGTACCTTGCCTACAGTGTTGATACCAATCTCAGGGACATGGAGGGCGTGCTAAACTCGTTGCTTTTCCATGCTACTTTATTGAAAAGAAATATTGACCTTGACCTTGCCAAAGAAGTCCTGAAAAATATTATCAAAGAAATTCAGAGCGATGTAAGTGTGGATTATATTCAAAAGACTGTAGCTGATTTTTTCAAAGTAGGAACGGAACAAATGAAGGGGAAAGTGAAGAAACGTGAAATTGTAATTCCTCGCCAAACAGCCATGTATTTTTGTAAACGCTACACACAGTTAACCCTGGCATTGATAGGCGAAAATTTTGGTGGCCGAGATCACAGTACGGTTATTCATGCACTCGAATCGGTAGAAGATATGATGAAAGTGGATTCTAACTTTAAGAATAGCGTGGATGAATTAACCAAGAAATTTAAGTCACGGATGTCTGCTTAATCAATTAAGTTTAATCGTTTCCGTTGTTGTTAATTACCGGTTTATGATAGGGTAGCGTGAGCGATTAGTTCTATCCAGCCAGATTAATCAATAAGACTGCCCAAGGGACAACCATCATCGTTTTTGTGCAAGACCATCTGGGGCATTATACACGAGGTAACCGGCACATCCATCAATTGCAAATCAGAAAAATAAAATTAGCTGACTCGATTCTTTTGAATAATTTGGGGTCGAAATACCGCCCGATTGAGTTTAAGATTTCTTCTCGCTTTTTTTTTGGCCACCGCTTTGTCCATGCCTGGTGTCGGTCAAAAATTCAGGTTCTATTCCGACACATCAAGGAACTTACGTAAGATTTTACTTCCGATTTTTGTTGTCACGCCCGAAACGCATTTGGGACTGGGTGCATTAGGAATAACCCTTTGGAAAAGCAAACAAACTGAAAGGCCCACACGAACCTCGAATGCAGAATTAGCACTGCTTTACACTACCTGGCATCAGTTCATCATGGTTCCCCGCTATACTATTTTTACAGCTAATGAAAAATACCGTTTTGAGGGGTTTGGTGAGGAACTAATTCGTTTTCGAGATTATTATTGGGGTCGAGGAAACAATACCCCGTCCAGCAATCGTGAAAAATTAACCTATGATTTGCTAGGTTGGGAAAATCGTTTTGGCCGGAGGGTTTTTAGTCAAAAAAGATTATTCGTTGGGATTGAAACCAGGGCACTCCAATATTTTAATGTGCATCGGCAGCCAGGTGGATTATTAGAAAAGGAAAAACCTGTCGGTTACAATGGATCTTCATCGATTGGTTTAGGCCCCGCCCTGAGCTGGGATGAACGGGACAACATAGTTAATCCAAGCAAAGGATTTTATTGGGATTTACGGTACTCGGTTTACTCCAAGGCCCTTGGTGGTACGGTTAGCTATCATCGTATCTATTTTGATTTGCGTAAATATTTTAACGTAAATCCAAAGAAACGAAATATTCTCGCCATGCAATTGTTTGGGCTTTTTGTAAAAGGAGATGCCCCCATTAATGAGTTAGCGGAATTGGGAGGAGCCACAATTATGCGGGGTTACTATCGTGGCCGTTTGCGCGATAATTACCTGACCGCCTTTCAAACTGAATACCGAATGCCGGTGTATAAGCGCTTTGGCGTTGTTGCCTTCGCTGGGTTAGGGAAAGTGTATAACCCCGCCTCCGTCAATTTGGACGGATTACATTATTCTTATGGTGCGGGAATTCGGGTTAAGGTGAATAAGCGAGAAAAGCTGAACTTGCGCCTTGATTATGCGCTGGGTGACCCTCATTATTCGGGCTATTTTTATTTAGGCTTTGCCGAGAGCTTTTGACTGATTTGAATCAAATCTTAAGAATATGAAATTTTGGAACGCAACAAACTTCCCAATTGCAGGCCGAACACTTAGGGCGCTGATCAGGTGACTAATTAAATCTCATTAGCCCAAAAAGATTAAAAAATTCGTTCGCCTGTTGTAACTTACCGCGATGAGTTTGTTGTATCCATCTTTCTTGTGGGCTTTATTCGCCCTCGCTACTCCAATCGTTATTCATCTATTCAATTTCAGGAAAACCATTCGGGTCTACTTTTCCAATACTCGTTTTCTGAAGCAAGTGAAGGAAGAGACCACCCAAAAGCGTAAGCTTAAACAATATCTAGTACTTGCTTCTCGCCTGTTATTTCTATTTTTTCTCGTAATGGCTTTCGCACAACCCTTTCTGCCAGCTAGAGAAGAGATAGTAAATCAACAGCGTGTGGTCATTTATCTTGATAATTCGTTTAGCATGGCCACTCCAATAGAAGAGAAGACAAGAGCGTTGGATGAGGCAGTCCGTAGAGCCCAAAACATCGTTGATCTATTTCCCGCATCAACGAGAATACAGTTGATTACCAATGAATTCTCACCCTTTTCAAATTCATTTAAATCTCGAACAGAAGTTACAGACCTACTTGCTCAAGTCAAACTGTCCGCCATAAGCAGGAGTGCGGCTGAAATTATCAATAGGATACGGGAAAAGCAGTTGCCCGTGTTTTGGTTGTCGGATTTTCAAAAATCGACTTTTGGAGAAGTAAATAAAATTGATGCATCGGCTCAAATCCATTTGATCCCATTGGTTCTAGAAAAATTCCAAAATGTATTTGTCGATTCGATTTATTTAGCGAACCCATTTACCATTGGCGGAGAAAAGAATACAATTAAAATCCGTCTTCAAAACGCAGGGAATAAAAAGGTAGAAGGATTGATCGTCAAACTTTCTATCAATTCGGTGCAGGCAGCCTCGACCTCTATTGCCATAAGCCCCAATGGCTTCACAGAAGTTCCATTCGATATTGCGGCAGGCCTAAAAGGAAACAATCAAGCTGTTGTCAGTTTTAGCGATTTCCCGATCAGCTTTGATAATGAGTTTTATTTTACACTGAACTATACTTCCAAACTTAATGTGCTTGAAATAAAAACAAGTTCACAGTCAACCTATATTGAAAAGTGTTTTGGCAATAAAGATCTTTTTACTTTCAGCAGCTTCAATACCTCCAATTTGAATTACAGCTTGCTTGCCAATGCCGACTTGATTGTGGTGAATGGGGTCGATCGGATTGAGGACGATTTGGCGACCGCCATTAATTCTTATCAAAAGGATTTTGGCGCAATGCTCCTCATACCTGGATTGCAACCGGACGTAGCGTCTTATAAAAAATTGTTGCCATTGCCACTTGAAAAAAATTCTGCCTTGGAAATCGCTTCGTTGGATATGCCTGATTTTCTAAATCCATTTTTTGCCAATGTATTTGAAGACAAGAATTCATCGATGGCTATGCCTCAAGCGAAGGGGCTAATTGGTTGGGGAGATGATCGTTCGGCTATTCTTAAATTTAAAAATAACCGACCATTTCTCTCTCAATTTGGTAAAACATTCATTCTGGCTAGTCCACTGGATAAAAGTTTCACTGATTTTTTCAGTAATGCCTTATTTGTACCAGTGATGTACCGGATAGCTGCTTCGGGAAAGAAAGCAGAACAGCCACTCTATTATTCGTTAACTTCCTCTACAATCATTATCCCATCGGATAGTGCCATAAGTGAGGCGTCTGTGAGGCTGGTGGGCAATCAGGAATTTATCCCCTCGCAGCGTAAAATCAACGGAAGGATATTGCTGGATTTACCGAAATATGCTTTGTCTGCTGGGTTTTATAAAGTGACAAACAAAAAGGATACCATCGGCCTTATCGCTTTTGATGCCGATAAAAAAGAGTCCATCCTTCTTCAGATGTCAGGTGATGAGGTGAAAGCAGCACTGGGTGGAAAGGCCAATATTTCAATTTTTGAAGCCAATTCAGGAGAGACTTTCGGTACTGAATTAAAAGAAAGATATTTGGGCAAGCCATTGTGGAAATATGCAATTCTTTTGGCTTTGGCATTTTTACTGGTGGAGGTTCTTTTAATCAGGTTTTTGAAATAGATAGGAGGATAAATAGTTAAAAAAAAAAGATTGCCGATGAAAATTTTACTTCAATCGCCACGCATTGTCAACTCGGCTTCGCCTTTTCATCTTAAGAAAAAAAATGTGCTAATTACCAACGGACGGGTCGGTGAGATTGGCGACAAAAATTATCAGGCGGACAAGATAATCGATGCGGAGGGAATGTTTTTGAGTGCCGGATGGTTTGACCTTGGTACATTCGTAGGGGATCCAGGACTTGAGCAGCGCGAAGATTTAAATTCATTGGCCAACACCGCAGCGGCAGGAGGGTTTACAGAACTAGCCGTTTTACCAAATACGCATCCTGCCATTCAAACCAAAAATGAAGTAAGCTACATCCTTCAGAATAACGATACTCGTTTGGTGCAAATCCATCCTCTATCAGCAGTTACTAAAAATTGTAAAGGTGAAGAGCTAACCGACATGATTGATCTTCATGAAGCGGGAGCGGTGGCGTTCACAGACGGTTTGAAGCCGCTCTGGCATACCGATATTTTTCTAAAATCCTTGCAGTATTTACAAAAGTTTGATGGGTTATTAATCGACCATCCCGAAGATATTTGGCTCGACCTATTCGGACAAATGCACGAAGGACCGCAAAGCGCTTCTCTTGGCCTAAAAGGTATGCCGCGAATTGCCGAAGAAATAGCAGTGAGTAGGAATTTAAAATTATTGGAATACGCAGGAGGGCGATTGCACTTTTCCAGAATATCCTCGACCAGAAGCGTGAACCTTATCCGTGCGGCCAAGAAAAAGGGATTGAACGTAAGCTGCGACATCACGGGATTTCAAGCGCTATTCCTTGATGATCAATTGAAAAATTTTGATACGAATTACAAAACCAATCCTCCACTCCGGGAACAGGAAGATGCCGATGCTTTGTTGAAAGGCCTGGCAGATGACACCATTGATGTATTGTGCAGCGGTCACATACCAATCGATGATGAGAGTAAGTTTTTGGAATTTGATCAGGCTGAATTTGGAATGATTAATTTACAGACGTTTGCTTCGCAGCTGACCGCACTTGCTGAGGAAATAAAATTGGAGGCGTTGATTCTTAAAATTGCGGAGGCACCACGACATCTCCTTCAACTCGAAATCCCCAAAATTGACGTAGACGAAAAAGCAAACCTGACATTATTTGATCCGAATGCACCGTGGGAGTTCAAAGCGGGAAACAATCTCTCCAAATCAAAAAACTCACCTTGGCTTTATAAGAAGTTGAAAGGAAAGGCCGTAGCAGTTTTTAATAATGGTAAAATGCGGTTAGAAGATTAACCAATATCGGCATATTACTATTCGCCAATTTGCTTCGCTATTAGCGCCAGACCGTCTCTAAAAGAATGCGGTTTATACCCCAATTCCTTCTTTGCTTTTTCAATAATAAATCCCGTCTTAGCGGGTCGTTTGGCTGGCTGGGTAAATTTTGTTGAATCGGTTTCGGTAATTAATGACTTATCCAGCCCAAAGAAATCAGCTGTGGCCATGGCGATGGCGTAAGGGGTCATCATCTCACTTCCGGAAATGTGGTAGATGCCTTGTACATTTTTTGTTGCCGCCAGAGAGCAACCCATTGCCAGGTCTTCCGCCAAGGTAGGCGTACGCCATTGGTCGTTCACCACATTTATTTTCTTGCCTTCGGTCAGGCTTTTCTTCACCCATAGCACAATGTTCGATCGGCTCATGTCTTTGGTAACGCCAAATACCAAAACAGTTCTAAGGATTGCCCAGTCAATATTACTTTTCAGAATGGCTTTCTCTGCTGCCCATTTGCTTTCTCCATAATAGCTTAGCGGATTCGGTGTTTCCAATTCATCTAAAGGGCCATGTAGGCCATCAAAAATAAAGTCGGTGGAAAGATGAATGAGTCGTATTTTTTTGCCTGCAATTGCCCTGATTAAATTCTCCACCGCGGTTACATTGTTCAGCCAACATTTTTCCTTTTCGGTTTCGCATTGATCCACTTGCGTCATGGCTGCGGTGTTTATAATAGCGTCAGGATTGGTGTTGTGGATTACTTTTTCTGCCTCTTCAAAATTGGTGATGTCGAGAAAATGAAATTCTCCCTTTGGCAAATCGATTACTAATTTGGATTTGGCGGTTGCAATGAGGTGATGATCCATTTGTGACGAAATCAATTCTACAAGTTTTTGCCCCAGCAATCCGTTGCTTCCAGTTACAAGTATTCTCATTTTTTTATTTCGGGATAATGATAGCCATAAAGTTTAGTAATCTTTTTCTTCGATAGTTCCTTTGCGGTGACGAACATAAGGACGTCTTCTTTAGGTCGATCAGCCCCGTCTTTTTCTTCCATGGCAATTCGGTCGATCACATCCAATCCTTTGATGATCTCGCCAAACACCGTATATCCATCATCAAGGGCTGGCGTTCCTCCAACGGTGGTATAAGTCTTAATTTTTTCCAGTGATACTTCTTTTATAACTTTTACTCCTGTCTCCTTTTCACAACGCGCAGCAAGGCTAAAGACTTTTTTCCTGAACGCCTCACGATTTCCAGCGGCATAAAGTTTAGAGAGCGTATCACGATAAGCTTGGTTCCCTGGCATATTTACAAATTGTTGTAAGGCTATATTTAGTTTGGGTTGATCGATTTTCAATTCATTAGCGATTTCATCCATGAGGATGGTTCCTTGCACAATATAAAATTGACTTCCACTTGAAGCTTTCGTAGGATTTTCTATATCGCCAAGTCGCGCAGCAGCAAGCGCTCCTTTTTTGTGAAAGTAGTTCGGATTGATTTCAGCTTCGATGGTATAGCCCGGCCCACCACTTCCTAATAATTGGCCCGGTTTAGCTTTTTTGGAATTCGGATCGCCACCCTGTATAACATAACCGGCAATCACCCGATGGAACAATAAGCTATCGTAGTAGTGCTCTTTTACCAACTTGATGAAATTGGCTTTATGCTTTGGCGTTTCGTCAAAGAGGACGGCCATCATATTGCCGTATTTTGTATTGATGGTTATCACCACATCTTTTTTCTGAGCTTGACTTGCAGAAAAAAGGGTTGAAAGTACGAGTAAGAAGAAAAGCTTTTTCAACATGTACAAAGAATTATTAAAGCAAAACTAGGGGTTTATCGTTTTAGAAAGCTGTAAAGATAAATCCATGAAAATCATTTTGGCGCTACCGTTTCGATCTAAAAAATAAGAAGCTTCGCTGATAAGTCGGTTGGCGGTTTCAATTTTAGGCACCGAAAAGTATTTGCTAAAATTTTGCACGAAGGTTTCCTCATCACCTTTCAAGCGGCTCATTTTGGTAGCTCCCGAAATTTGTAAAAGCGTTTCCCGCATCATGTCCAGCCCATAATGAAATAGGTTGCGCTGACCAAGTTTGTCTAATTGATGGAACTCATCGGCCATGACAATGAGTTTTGCATAGTCTTTTTTGAAGCACGTGCGCATCCAATCCATAAAGCGTGCCTGATGGTGATCTTCTTCTGTTCCTGTTAATTGAATAGCGAAGTTCAAATCCCCTTCGGCCAACTGCACGATTTCCCGTTGTTTGGCTTTGTCAAAAGAATAGTTAGTTTTCAAGAAATCCTCCACTTCTTCATCGGCCAATAAGGGCACGTGCACAATTTGTGTCCGTGAAAGAATCGTGGGGAGCAATTGCTCCGCGCTGTTAGTTACCAAAATAAAAAAAGTGTGGGCGGGTGGCTCTTCCAAAATCTTCAAGATGCCATTGGCCGCTGAGGAGTGCATTAATTCAGGCAACCAGATGATCATTATTTTGTTGATGCTTTCAAAGGGTTTTAGTGAAAGCGCCCGAACAATATTTCTGCTTTCCTCACGGGCAATCAAGGCTTGTTTGTCTTCCCCACCGTAAAAGTTGATCCAATTGCCCAGGGCTCCAAAAGGTTGTTCGACCAAAAAACTTCTCCATGATTTTAAAATATCCGCACGAAACCGTTCCCCGTCTTTATCGCCTTTAATGTTCCCCAGCGGAAAAACAAAATGCGTATCGGGGTGAA
Organism: Cytophagales bacterium; assembly: GCA_027317105.1. Taxonomy (GTDB): domain Bacteria; phylum Bacteroidota; class Bacteroidia; order Cytophagales; family Cyclobacteriaceae; genus ELB16-189. The sequence continues at coordinate 12,720 of DAHVFH010000183.1, read as the reverse complement.
CGTATTTTGAGCTTTTGCTGCAAGCTGCGCAGGTACCGCAGGCATCGCTTTCCGTTTTGTTTTGGCAGTGTAAATAATTGGCAAACGCAAGGGCCAAGGGTAAATTCAATGCGCCTGGTTTTCCGGCAAAGAGCAAAGCGTGTGCAATGTGGTTAGCCTGCACCGAACCGGTCAGTTGTTTTTTTACTTCTTCAAGGCCTGGGATAGTGGAGAATGTCATTGCTCCTCGTTAAAAATATTTTTAAAAATTAATTGATCTTGTTCGGACAGTTTTGTGTTTCTCCGTGCCATCACTCTCGCAACAGTTTCCATGGCCTTCTCAAAATTATAAACATCTAGGCCGGATGCGCCACCCCATCGAAAGGACGGCACGTGCTTGGGCGGGAAGCTTCCTCCAAAAATATTAGAGCTTACCCCCACAACCGTACCCGTGTTGAACATGGTGTTGATGGCACTCTTGCTGTGGTCGCCCATGATCAGTCCGCAATTGGGAATTCCCGTGCTGATCAATTTATTTTCAGCATAGCTCCACAACTTCACGGTGTCGTAATTATTTTTCAAATTAGAAGTGTTGGTGTCAGCGCCCAGGTTGCACCACTCGCCCAAGACTGAATTTCCTAAGAATCCATCGTGTGCTTTGTTGCTGTAGCCAAAGAGCACCGCGTTACTTACTTCACCACCAATTTTGCAAAACGGACCAACCGTGGTGTCGGCACGCATTTTACCACCCATATTGATTACGGCCCCTTCACCAAGCGCAAAGGGACCACGCACAATGGAACCTTCCTGAACTTGTGAATTCTTGCCAAGATAGATGGGGCCATTCTCTGCATTGAGTATTGCAGAATGTAAGATCACCCCATCTTCCAAAAAGATATTTTGAGCATTATAAACTCTTGTGTGCGGGTCATTAATACCTGCTGATTTTCTGTTCGTTGTAATTAAATTAAAATCCGATCGAATTTGGTTTCCATTGTTTTGAAAAATCTTCCAAGGCTGATCAATAAGGACGACCTCATTTTGATATTCGCTCACCTTGCCTGAGATTACCTCAGGTAACTCATTTTCGTGTGTGCGGACAGCCAGGATTTTTGAATTTTTATAAAGTGCTTCTTCTGGTTTTAATGTTTTGATGACGGCCACCAATTCCGTATCCGGACAAAGCGCTCCATTGATCCAGAGATTATCAGCGGTAATATGTTTAGTGAATTTTTGAGCGAGATAATCCGCGGTTGCATAAGATGGTTTTTCACCAAGATACATTGCCCATTTCTCAGTAATTGTTAAAATTCCAATGCGTATTTCTGCCACTGGCCGGGTGAAGGTGAGCGGCAAAAGGGTTTTTCTCAGGGAAGGATCGTCAAAAAGTATAAGGTTCATTTGGCTTTTAGCACATAGACGTATTTATCTTTCAAATATAAAGGAGTGCTTTGTAGCTTGAGCAATAATCAATGAAATTTATGAGGGATCATAGCTCCAATTTTTACTTAATAGCTGTCGCAAAATAATCAAGTCGGGTTCGTTGAAATGGAAAATCTTAATACTCGCTTCGCCTACCTTACTTTTAGAATTTATTTCACCATTGAAAACTTCAAAATGATCCGGCCACTTATCAACTCTTGGATTAAACAGGCGAATAATTTGATTTTTGAAGATAGTTGCAAAATCAGAACCTTTGTGCTGATTACAATGAGGACAAGCCAGCGCCAAATTTTCAAAATCGTTTGAGCCTCCATGTTTTATTGGGATGATGTGATCCAGTTCGAATGACAAGAACATATCATTGCTATGAATCTGGCAGTATTCGCATCTATGATTTACTCGATGTTCAACAGTTTTTCTGATTTTGTCAGAAACCGGAAATCTCATTTTGCCAAAAGAGCTTGGGCTCGGGCTTTCGTTAAACTAATAAATAGATCCAACGCCAAGTAGCGCTCCAACGCGGCACTCTGTTCAGTTTCTATTGTCCCTGCCTTTTTTAATGAAACTAAACGTTCTACTTCCTCTGACATTTTTTTTGATGACTTAAGCGTAATGATTTTCTCAGGCGCCATTTGCGCTAACAATCCGGCCACATCTTCAAAAGCTTCGGCTACATTCATAAATTCAGTAGTTAAAAGTAACAAATTAAAAAGTCCCCCGTCTATGTATTCGTGTCGAAAATAAAATGCATTTCATTATTTTATTTCGGTATAAAATCTGCAAAAATTTCAGTGTCTAATCCTGAGAGCCGGCTGATGACATCCGCTTTCACCCCTGCTTCGGCCAAAGCTATGGCTAGGTCAAGCTGGTCAGGACCTGTTGGATAAGGTTCACCGCTTAATATTGCATTGAGTGCTTTGTTTGTGAGCAATTGTTGGCATGAAGAAGGCAGTTTTTTCCATATCTCTAAAATTGGTTCCTCTATTTCGATAGTCAGAGTTTTCATAGATCAAATATACCGCAAAAAAAAGAACCTCAGAGTGAGGTTCTTTTTAAAGTATTCTTATCAAGAAGTGCTATAGGCGAATCGCTAATAGCAGAAATTAAGCAGTTTCCTTCTTTCCGTATTTCTTTTGGAATTTCTCTACACGCCCCGCAGTGTCTACCAGCATTTTCTTGCCCGTAAAATAAGGGTGTGACGCTGAGCTTACCTCGACTTTTATAACGGGGTATTCTTTGCCATCAGTAAAAGTGATTTTCTCTTTGGGCACACTAGTAGAGCGGCTCAAAAACTTAAAATCGCTTGAGGTGTCCCAAAAAACAACTTCTTGATAGTTTGGATGGAGTTCTTTTTTCATGGTTTCTATAAAATGGACTGCAAAAATAGCTATTTGAAGTGTTTTAGCAATACGGATTCCTAAATCTTTTTGAGGGCAACCAAAATGATGGTATTTTGCACCAAAATGGAATTTATGGCCTCCGTTACAATTAAAAACCTTCCCGAACCAGTTTATAAGAAATTAAAAGCTCGTGCAAAAATTAATAATCGAAGTATAAATGGAGAGATTGTTAATTTTTTAAAAAAAGAATTGGAGGGCGGTTCTGTAGATGTAAATGAAATTCTTGAACAGGCAAGATTGACCCGGAATTGGTCAAAAGGCATGTTGACTGCCGAGGAAGTACTTCAAGCAAAAAAAGGATGACGTTCATGATTGTGGCTGATGCGAATACATTTGGCCTATGCCTGGTTGCCATCTCACTATACGGAAGATGTAGAGACACTGTTAATGACTGATCGACAATGGATGTCTCCGTTTTTATGGAGGAGCGAGTTCAGAAATATTTTGACTAAATACCTGCGGGCAAATCACTATTCCTTTTCGCAGATTATTGAAATTATGCGTAAGGCCGAAGAGTTTATGACCAATCGTGAATATTTAGTAAAGTCTGAGATAGCATTGAATCTTGTCAATGGATCGGGTTGCTCTGCATACAATTGCGAGTATGTTGCTTTAGCGAATGAATTGGGCACGAAGTTGATCACTTATGATAAGGAACTCATACAAGAGTTCCCGGATGTGGCTATGACTGCAAAACAATATCTCAAAAGATTGCCTAAATGAGGGTGTTGCTGCTATTTTTCCTGCCGGGTGTACTCTTCGCCCAAAGCACTAACGCTACGCTTAACGAAGACTATTATCATTGGATTACCCGTTATGAAATTAAGGCAGGGAGAGTGGCTAATGAGTTGTTTACTTCTGTGCGGCCTTATCAACGCAAAGCCATCGTGGCTTTTGTAGATTCTCTGGAAAAGAAGGATCACGTATTCACTTCTTCAGCAGATAAATTTAATTTCCAATACTTAAGAAATGACAGTTGGGAGTGGAGCAGGGCGGAAACCAATAATAGCAAAACAAAATTGTGGAAAGGGATTTACAAAAAGAAATCTGACTTTGGCTATGTGGACGAACCTGATTTTGATTTACACGTAAGTCCGGTTCTGTATTCGGGCTTAGGTAAAGACAACCGCCTTGGCGAAACGATGTATATCAATACCAGAGGGGTGGAGATGCGTGGCATGATCGATAAAAAAATTGGATTTTATACCTTTTTCACCGATAACCAAATGATCCTTCCGGCATACGTGTATAGCGCCCTTACGCTCAATAATGTTTCTGTTGTGCCGCATGAAGGATTCTGGAAAACATATAAAACACATGGTGTCGATTTTTTCCAGGCACGGGGTTACATCGACTTCAATATAAGCAAGCATATTTATGTGCAGTTCGGCAATGATCGTACGTTTATTGGCAACGGCTTTCGGTCGTTGATTTTCTCGGATTACTCACCGCCCAATCTTTTTCTTCGAACGAATGCGAAGATCTGGAAGATCAATTATTTTTTTCAACTTAATCGGTTGACTGCAAATGCAATTGGTTCAGCGGGAGGATCTACCGCTAACGTAAGTTACCCGACAAAATATATGGCCTTTCATCATGTCAGCATCAACATCGGGAAGAAATTCAACTTGGGGGTATTTGAATCAGTTGTTTTTGCCCCAAACGATACCATCAACAAAAATACATTTAACCTTAACTACTTAAATCCCATTATTTTTTATCGCGCGATTGAGCAACAAGGCGGAAGCCCGGATAATGTGTTATTGGGAAGTGATTTTAAATGGAATATGTTTAAAGACATTTCCTTTTATGGTCAGGTAGTGATTGATGAGTTTGTATTGCAGCAGCTCAAATCGGGGAAAGGCTGGTGGGGCAATAAGTTTGCCTTGCAGGGCGGGTTAAAATATATCGATGCCTTTCACGTCCCTAATTTAGATATCCAACTTGAAGCCAACGCAGTGAGGCCATACACCTATTCGCACGATTCGCAATACGACAGTTATAGCAATTACAATCAACCCCTGGCTCATCCGCTGGGTGCAAATTTCTATGAGGGGGTGGCTATCATTAGGTATCAGCCAGTGCCCAAATTAAATTTGATTGTCAAGGCCTTCTATACCAAAATAGGCAGAGATACTGCAAAGGTCAATTGGGGGAGCGACATTTTAAAGAACAATTCCACCCGCCAAATGGATTACGGAAATAAAATTGGCCAAGGCGTGAAAAATACCATCGCCTTTTTGGACTTTACCGCCTCTTATATGGTGCGGCATAATGTGTTTATTGATTTCAAACAAATTATCCGGCAAAGCAGCAGCCCTGTAGCCTTGTACAATAACAACTCTTACGTAACTTCCATTTCGCTTCGCTGGAATATTCCTCAACGCACTTACGATTTTTAACGAATGAAAATTTTTCTCCGAATCCTTTCTTACGCCAACACCATTGGCCGAAGGCTTGGGTTCTTTTTTTTGTATTCAGTATTAGGGATCATTTTTGGGGCATTCAATATCGTATTGGTGATTCCTATGCTGAGTTCCTTGTTTAAGCAAGGCAAAGGAGCGGTGCAGGTTCCACCCCTTCCTTCCTTTAGTTTTTCAACTGACTTTATAGTCCAAACATTCTATCATTATTACAACGGTGTTATTCGCGATTATGGTGAATTAAATTCTTTGCTCTTTGTGTGCGCACTCATTGTGCTGTGCGTGGTGCTGGCCAACTTATTCCGCTACCTTGAGCGGGTGATTGCTACAAAAATCCGCGTGGATTTGGTGAAGAACATAAGGATGGACATTTTTAAGAAAGTATCGCTTCTGCACATCGGTTATTTTAATAATGAACGCAAAGGCGATTTGATTTCTCGCTTTACGAATGATGTGATGGAAGTTGAAAATGCAGTAATGAATAGTTTGAAAGCGGTGTTGAAAGAACCCATTACCATTATTGTTTATTTCTTCGTGTTGTTCACCATCTCTCCGAAACTCACCTTATTTACGCTCTTGGTACTCCCCTTAACTGGTGGCGTGTTGGCTGAGATTATTAAGCGATTAAAAAAACAAGCAAAGGAAAGTCAGGAATCACTTGGTCGTATTGTGAATATTTTGGACGAGACATTCACCGGGATGCGGGTAGTGAAGGCCTTTAACGCGCGCAACTTTGTAATTGATAAAATTGAAAAAGAAAGTGCCCTTTATAGGAAAGTAAACAAATCCATGTCCTATAAAAATGAATTGGCTTCACCTGTTTCAGAAATTCTCGGTGTCCTGATAATTGCGGGTATAATCTTCTTTGGCGGTAATCTGGTACTTAGTGATGGATCAACGCTAAAGCCCGAAGTTTTTCTCGGGTTCCTCGCGGTGTTTGCTCAAATTATCCAACCGGCTAAAAATTTCTCTAACGGAATTACTTCTTTACAAAGAGGAACCGCTTCCGCAAAACGGATTTTTGAAATGATCGATAGCCAACCCCTCATTCGAAACAAACCGAATGCGGTGATTTTAAAAAACTTTGAAGAAGATATCGAATTCAAGAATGTATCTTTTGCTTACGACACAGAATTCGTTTTGAAAAATATCAACCTTACTGTAAAAAAAGGAAAAACGATTGCCCTGGTCGGACCTTCCGGTGGAGGCAAATCTACGTTGGCTGATTTGGTGCCTCGGTTTTATGATCCCACAGACGGTGAGGTTCTCATCGATGGAATGCCAATAACCGATTATGATATCGAGTCCTTGCGCAAGCAGATGGGTGTGGTTACACAAGAGTCAATTTTATTCAACGACACGATATTCAATAACATCGCTTTTGGAAATCCACAAATGAGTCTGGAGGCAGTAATTCAAGCCGCGAAAATTGCCAACGCCCACGAGTTTATCATGCAAACAGAAAATGGATACCAAACACTCATTGGCGAGCGCGGCTCAAAACTTTCAGGCGGGCAGCGCCAGCGACTAAGTATCGCCCGGGCTGTCCTCAAGAATCCTCCCATCCTGATTTTGGATGAGGCCACTTCAGCACTAGATTCCGAATCAGAAAAATTGGTGCAAGAGGCGCTTTTTAATTTAATGAAAAACCGCACTTCTTTGGTGATCGCCCATAGGCTTAGCACGATCCAGCATGCCGATGAAATAGTGGTGATTCAACAAGGGCAGATTCTGGAACGGGGCACGCACGATGACCTAAATAATAAAAACGGTCTCTATAAAAAGTTGGTTGATATTCAAAAAACAGTATAATTGTAGCTTTATTGCCATGCAAGATTTTGGTAGCGATTGCATTTTTGTGTAATTTCAAATAGCCTAAATTTGTAGGCTTAAATAACATTTCATGAATACTCGCAGGATTGTCTTTCTATCCCTTTTCGGAGTCTACCAACTTTTAGCGTTTGTTTTTACCTTGGTCGTTGAATATAAAGATGGCTACATTTATACCCTGCTAAATAAAGTCCATTTGTTTAAATATGGTGCACTTTTAGGCTTGGTATTGTTTATTATCGAATTTTTTTGGGTTAAGAGCGAGTCAAATGAGCCGAATTAAAATACCATGGATTTTCAGGAAGCAATAGCCTCTGAACTTAAGCAGGCCGCTCAGGTTTTAGAGAAATTCATGAACAATCAGCACAACCTGGTGTTGATTGAGCAGGCCGCAAAAGTAATAGCCTATTCAATTAATAATGGGGGAAAGGTTATCTCCTGTGGCAACGGTGGCTCGCATTGCGATGCTATGCATTTTGCCGAAGAGCTTACCGGTCGGTATCGTGAGAACCGAAGGGCAATTCCAGCCCTGTGCGTTTCGGATCCAAGCCACATTTCTTGTGTGAGCAATGATTTCGGTTACGAATTTATTTTCTCACGCTACATTGAAGCGCTAGGCAATTCCGGTGATGTGCTGCTGGGCTTAAGCACCAGCGGAAATTCTATGAATATCATCCGCGCGGCTGCGGCAGCCAAAGAAAAGGGAATGAAGGTGATTATCCTTTCCGGCAAAGATGGCGGCAAGCTGGCTCCTCTGGCAGATGTAGAATTGCGCGTAGCCCATCATGGTTATGCCGATCGTATTCAGGAAGTGCACATCAAGATCATTCATATCCTCATGTTGCTGATTGAGAAGCAAGTGCTAGGATAATCTCGAAATCAGTTCCTCCGCCTAACCTCAAGTTGTTCCTTCAGCTTTTTAAATGACTGATAGGGCCCTTGCGCACAAACCCAGTTGACCAACCAAACCGGAATGTACCCACCCGGATCTATTTGCATTTGGTACATTACCTGAAGATTTTTGCTGCTCCTTTTTGAAATGATCCATTGCGAATGCGATGAAGGAACGCGAATATAATTCGCTTGTAAAGGGATCATTCCCGTTATGCTGTTGGCCCTAATTACCAATTGGTTGGGGGTTCGTTTTATGGTTAGGTGGACCACCATGTCTCGGTCGGTCACTGGCCAAGGGGCTTCGATTTTAGTATAATAGATGAATTCACTGTCATTTATCTTGGTGAGGACGCGCGATTCGGTGGTATTGTATTGCCATGTTGTATAATGTGGGAAATCAAGCATAAAATCCTGAAGTTGTTGCAACGAGGTGTGAAGGTTAAACTCGGCTGAAATCGATTTGAACTTCGAGGAGTCGGTGTGACAATTATAAACCTTTATGCTGTCCTGATCTTTTCGCAAGATGCAATTGGCTTGCCCTGTGGCCACCAAAGACAGGAAGAATAGTGCTGAACAGAGAAAACAAAAGATCTTATTTACCAAGGCTGCATACTTTTAGGATGCTAAAAAAATCATTTAGAGTAAGTTGGCGTAGAAAGGTTTGATTGGAATCGTCATTTTTTCATGACACAGCAACCCACTACTTCCCGCGGGTTTTTTCCATCATATCCCACATTTCGTTGGGGATCATTTCAAGGTGACTAAATTCGCCACCGTTCCTCAGCCATTCACCACCATCAATCGTGATCACTTCACCATTGATATAAGCCGAATACTCTGACAATAGGTAAGCCGCCAAATTGGCCAATTCCTGATGTTCCCCAACACGCTTAAGTGGAATCCGTTGAGCGGGGTCGAATTTTTTCACCAAGTCACCGGGAAGCAAGCGGCTCCATGCTCCTTCGGTTGGGAAAGGTCCCGGGGCGATGGCGTTGCTGCGGATGTTGTACTTTGCCCATTCCACGGCTAACGAACGCGTGAGAGAAAGCACACCGGCTTTTGCACAGGCAGACGGAACGACATAGCCGGAGCCCGTCCACGCATAAGTGGTAACAATGTTCAAAAAAATGCCGGGCTGCTTTTTGGCAATCCAGTTTTTGCCGGCAGCCAAAGTGGTGTAATAGGTTCCTTTTAACACGATGTCAACAATAATATCAAAGGCGCGGTGCGAAAGCCGCTCAGTCGGGCTGATAAAATTTCCAGCTGCATTATTAAGCACGGCATCCACCTTTCCAAAACGGGTTTCCGTCTCTTTGATTACATTTTGGATTTCTTCATACTTCCGCACATCGCAGGCTACGGCTAGCACTTTTCCGCCAGTTTCCTGCTCCATTTCCGCAGCCGCCTTATCAAGGACTTCCTTCTTGCGACTGGTGATTACAAGATTAGCGCCTAATTCGAGCAAATATTTTCCCATTGAGCGTCCAAGCCCTGTGCCGCCTCCGGTGATGATTATTGTTTTGTCTTTAAACGATCCGGGTTTTAGCATTCCTTCCATAACCTTGAAATTTTAATTCTCATGTAAAGTAGTATTTAATTTTAGATATTTGTTTCATAATTTTTTAAACGATGAAAGCTCTATTGATTCTTTTTCCCATCTGTTTTCTTCTTTCTTCCTGCATTGTCAGTAAGAAAAAATTTGATGATATGCTTGCCCTAAAGGTAAAGGCCGAAGGCGAGTTGTCGGATAAATCAAAAAAACTGAATGATGCCAATGCCTCCCTAGCCCGACTGACTGAATCACTTAAAAAATTAAAACAAGATTCTATTGAATTAAGTCAGAACCTGAAAGTGGGCACAAAAAAATTGGCTGACCTCAACGATGAATATGAGAAGCTGGATGCCAATTATAAGATGTCGCTCAATAAAAGCGGGAAACAAGGTCAGGTTCTAGCCCAACAACGTGACCAACTGCTGGCCATACAGGATAATCTTGAAAAAATCAGAAAAGCCAATGACTCCCTCAGCAATAGCCTTGCCGAACGCGAGAAAAAAGTAAATGAACTTGAGCAGGTGCTTGCCAATAAGGATAAAGCCGTACAGGATTTAAAAAATAAGATCACCAATGCGTTATTGAACTTTAAAGAAAATGATTTAACGGTGAAAGTGAAGAACGGAAAAGTATACGTTTCGCTAGCGGAGCAATTATTGTTTGGATCGGGAAGCATTGTGGTGGATAAAAAGGGGGTAGGTGCGTTGCAACAATTAGCCAAAGCACTGAAAGATCAGCAAGACATTCATGTAATGATTGAAGGCCACACCGACAATGTGCCCATTTCACAAAAATCAAAATACATGGAAGACAATTGGGATCTTAGTGTATTGCGTGCTACATCCATTTCAAAAATTTTGATTAAAGGCGGCATGTCGCCCAATCAGATTACGGCCGCGGGAAAAGGGGAGTATTCGCCAATTGCCGCTAACGACAATGCACAAAACAAACAAAAGAACCGCAGGACTGAAATCATTGTGACACCGAACCTGGATGAGTTGTTTAAAATCTTAGATGCAAATTAGATTTAGTCCTCATGGGTAGGCTTTTATCCTTATTGGTTTTAGTTATCGATATCATTGTTATTTTAGATATCCTTAAAAGCAATAAAGACACCGAGAAAAAGATCCTATGGATTATTGCAGTGGTCTTCCTTCCCCTGCTGGGCCCTGTTTTTTATTACGTGATGGGAAAAAAGTAACTTAGAATAAAACTGTTATAGTTTTTTCCATGACTTCAACATCACTCAAAAATTGGTTGAGGAAAATCAGGAAGCTACTTGTTATTTTAATCCTTGCCCAATTCGTTTACATCTTTCTTTTAAAATGGGTTGATCCGCCCATCACTATCACCCAGCTTTCTAACTGGGCTCACGGCTATGGCCTGAAAAGGGATTACGTTGACCTTAACCAGATGTCGCCCAATATTCGGCTGGCCGTCATGGCTTCCGAAGATCAATTGTTTCCGGAACACAATGGGTTTGATCTCACCAGCATTAAGGATGCTTTAAAAGAGAAAAATAAAAGACGAAAGCAAGTCCGGGGTGCGTCCACAATAAGTCAACAGGTGGCCAAAAATGTGTTCTTATGGCAAGGCCGGAGTTGGATCAGAAAAGGGTTGGAGGCGTACACCACCTTTATGATTGAGTTAATTTGGGGAAAGAAAAGAATTTTAGAAATGTACCTCAACGTGATCGAGACGGGGCCAGGGATTTTTGGGGTCGAGGCAGCCTCCAGAAAGTATTTTCATAAATCAGCAAAAAAACTCTATAGAACGGAAGCGGCTATGATAGCCGCCTGTCTACCTAATCCAAAGAAAATTAGAGTCCGCCCACCTTCGCCTTATCTCAACAAAAGGTATCCTCAGATTCTTGCTCAAATGGATAATCTTGAGCCGGATGAAGGTGTTCAGAAGTTGCTGAGGTAGATGGCTGGATGCTTGTCACTGGGATTCTTGTTGTAGGTTGGCAGATTCTGGATACTTGATCCGGATGCCTGTCACTTGTTTTGATTACTTGGTATTAGGTATTGAGATCATCCGAGCATCAAGCTTAGCCCCTAGTCTCTTTCTTTATCAATTCTGCCACCCACATAGGCGCACACGCCCATGCGCGGAGAGTTCACCACGGGCGTTGCAGCATAGTCGGCAAAATCAGAACAGGTTTTAGCATGCTTCTCGGCACAAGCGGTGCAAAACAAAGTATCCTCTGTGCAAACTGTGCATAATTGTGTCGCTTGGTTTTCGCCACACAGCTCACACATCCAACCCGGTCTTTCGTTTCGAGAAAGTAGCACAAGGGGCTCGTCCGCTTCCATGCCAAATTCTTCTATCACGGATACCAGTAGTTCAGTTGTGCTTCCGAAATCATATTGATATTCCAACTTCAAATCTTTTTTGAATATGTCTTTGGCTTTTTTGTTCATGGGTATTTCACCGTTATCGTATTCCATCCGCAAAGCATAATTGGCTAGGGACGTGTTACTGAACAAATTGTTTATGCTTGGGCGCTTGTTTCGGGGAAGCCTAAACGCACTAAGGTGTCCGCAGCATTCCAACCATATTTGGCGCAACAAAGAATCTATTTTTTCCATTGTGGTATTGCCATTCACCCATAAGTGAAGGAAGTAGGGCGTACTGCCCCAGCGCGGGTTGGTCTCTATTTTCAGATGAAAAGACTTCCCGGGTTTATTTGCTACTGCTTTTTCAGTCAAGTGCGAATTGAGATGGCGTGTCAGACTTGTTTTGGTAAATGATTTTTCGCAAAAAACACATTTGCCGTTAGATGATTTTCCCCAGGGCATGTTAATTTGATTTTAGTTGTTGGTAATGATATGGAGGATCAATTTAACAAGGAAACTTTGTTTAACGGCTCTTTTCCGTTAAATAAATCATTAACATTATTGAGCGTCACTACAGCAATTTGGTGCATGGCTTCAGCCGTAAAGAAAGCCTGATGGGCGGTGACCAACACATTGGGGAAACTCATCAATCGTTGAATCGTGTCGTCTTCAATAATGCTCGTGGATAAATCGCGAAAGAAAAGCTTTTCCTCCTGTTCGTGGAGATTCCGCACAAAGTGACCACTCTTTTCCGTTGCAAATTGACCACCTGATTCCGCGGGAAGCTGACCACCGTTTTCCGCAGCAAACTGACCACTAGATTTGAAGGGATAAAATGTATCGAGATCGGTTGACCCATT
>DAHVFH010000182.1 GCA_027317105.1 Cytophagales bacterium | reverse complement strand
TTGCCGGAACTTTTAAAAGCCTTTAGGAATTCTACCTCCTGGCGTTTTAATTTAACTGTCATCCTTTTCATCTGATATAATTTGACCGTTAAAGTAGTCAAAATAATCAAATGTTGCTAAATTAATTTGTTAAAACACTAGCTTCAATATTTTTTGTCACACCATTTTTCAGGTTCTGAAGAGATTCTTTTGTAATTTGAGTTGCAAATATTCTAGTTTGATAACTACCATCGGTTTTTAGAAATGCAAAAGCTAGTACATTTCCTAATTCCGTTGTCGATATTGGGATTGCAATACACTTCAAATCACTATTTTTGAAAGTAAGCAACTTCAGATTGCTAAAGGAGTGGATATTAAATGATGCCGAAAGCTGGGAAAACGATTTATCTTTTGTGAATGATTGCCAGATTGGATCGGTTTGTACTAATGCAACTGTTTCTTTTACCAACGCTTCGAATGAGGTGCTTGTAGTTCTTTGAGCTGTTGGTTGAACCTGATTTTGAGAACAAGCGAAAATCAGGCTAACCAGAACAATTGGAGTAAATAATCTCTTTTTCATAAAAATTAATTTAAGTTTGATGGATTTGAAATTGGTACACGGGTAAATGTACCCCCCCCCCCCCATAGAAATGCAAGGATTTATTCAAATTTATTTTTAAATAAATGTACCAATCTGAAACCAAGGTACGGGTACGTTATGGAGAAACCGATCAGATGGGTTTTGTCTATTACGGCTTCTATGCGATGTATTACGAAGTAGGCCGTGTAGAAAGTTTGCGCCAGTTAGGGCTTACCTATAAAGAATTGGAAGAAAGCGGAGTAATGATGCCCGTGTTAGAAAACAAATCTTATTATTTGTCGCCCGCACTGTACGATGATGAGCTGCGAATCGTTACTACTCTTAAGGAAAAGCCATCCGTTAAAATCACCTTCCACTACGAAATCTTTAATGGCTCCGGCAAATTGATTCATCGAGGGGAAACGCTATTGGCCTTCGTTAACAAAAATTCAGGAAAGCCCTGTCGGCCGCCCGAACATTTTCAACTTGTGCTAAAACCTTATTTCGGATGAGTGACTTTGGCACACAGCGGTTAAAAATTTAAAACTTGTAGATGAAATACGTTACCCGTAAACGAATATTGAAATTTGGAACAGCGCGAACCTCACGCAACTGGTTAAAAAAAATCAAATTCAAGAGGCACGACAATCTTTCGCTTTACAAATTTTTAAAGATTTTTATTTTCAACATTAATGAAGATGAAATTATGGATCGCGCCAATGGCGTAGCCTACAATTTTATCCTGGCGATATTTCCGGCCATCATCTTTTTGTTCACCCTCATTCCTTACATCGCCATCTATTTTCCTGAAATCAACACAAAAACCATCATGGAATTTTTGGAAGAGGCTGCACCTCCCAATATTTATGCGGCTGCATCATCCACGATCTTAGACATTATCAGCATTCACCGGGGCGGTTTACTCACGGTTGGTTTTGTGTTCACCATCTATCTCTCCACTAACGGCATGATGGCCTTGATGCGGGCTTTCAATTCATGCTACCGTACGGTAGAAAAAAGAAATTGGTTTCGTATGAGACTTACAGCCACTTTGCTCACGCTGATGCTTGCCGTTGTTTTAATTTCTGCTGTGGCGTTGCTTATTGCTGGGCAGTTCAGCCTGAATTACGTCACCACGCACCTCGAAAAATTGGGTGAAGTAAACCTGGAGCGCTATACCATTTACCTTTTGTTCGTCTTGCGCTTCATCATCATTTTCATTGTCTTCTTCCTCGCCATTTCCTTTGTTTATTATTTTGGGCCCGCAGTACATTACAATTGGCGCTTTTTTTCTATTGGTTCGCTGGTGGCCACATTGGCCGTGCTTGGCATTTCCTACGGATTCTCTTATTACATCACCAACTTTGGGAGTTATAATAAAGTCTATGGATCCATTGGAGCACTTATTGCGTTGATGGCATGGGTGCAGTTGATTACCTTAGTTCTATTATTTGGTTATGAAATCAATGCCAGCCTCCATTATGCACGAAAAGTGGATGCCATGGAAAGCCATCAGCGTACTAAGAAAAATGCCAAATCCTTCCGCTGATTTTTGCGGGGAACAATTTTCCGATTAGTTTTGCACTCCCAAATTAAGCCAGAAAGCTTCTTTTGGAAACAGAGGAGTGGTAGAGCGGTTTATTGCACCGGTCTTGAAAACCGGAGACCCTTTACGGGGTCCGGGGGTTCGAATCCCTCCTCCTCTGCTGATTACAAATCAATCAAAGTCAAAAGCCCGAGTTCTCTATGAATTCGGGCTTTTTTCATATTATCCCTTCTCGATTTATTCAAAGTTGCTCAATCCCTAGGTGCCAATTAAGGTGCCAGTGAATTTCAAAAAGTTACTGGCACCGAATTGGCCAAAAGAGCCTGATAACCAACTTGTTCAAGAGCCGAATCGCTTTTGAACATCTTGAATCAGGCGCTAATACAAACCAACTTTAACCAAAACTTAGGTGCCATGAGTCACACAATTTCAGTCCTCTTTTATGCGCGGAAGTCACGCGCAACAACATCCGGGTTAGTTCCCATTTATATGCGAGTCACCCTCAGCCGTGAGCGCTTTGAAGTCACCACAAAGTTTTACATCCGTGAAGAGCAGTGGTCCGCTGAAGCGGGTAAGATGAAAGGCAACTCAGAAGAAGCCAAGAGAACAAATTCTTTACTTGATGCGATGCGCGTTCGTGCGTTTGACTACCAGCGGGAAATAATGAATGAAGGCAAAGCCTTAACCATGCATACCTTCAAAGTAAAATGGTTGGATATCGTCACCGAGCGGCCGCGCATGCTCCTCCAAATCTTTGAGCACCACAATAAACAAATGAAAGAGTTAATTGGCCAGGAGTTCTCACCACTCACATTCGAACGCTACACTACTTCCAAAAAACACACGCACGATTTCATGAAGTGGAAGTACAATGTCGATGATATGAATATCAAGGACATGAACTACGAGTTTATTACCGACTATGAATTCTGGTTGAAGTCCGTTCGCAAGTGCGATCACAATACCACCATGAAATATCTTTCCAACTTCAAGAAGATCGTAAACATCTGTTTGAAAAATGGCTGGCTGGCTTGTAATCCGTTCCTGGGTTACAAAATGAGTAAGCGTGAAATTGAGCGTCCTTACTTGTCGCAAGAAGAACTTGATACCATCTCAGCCAAACAATTTGTTTCTGATCGTGTCAACCAGGTGCGCGATATTTTTCTCTTCAGTTGTTACACCGGTTTGGCCTATGCCGATGTTCAAAAACTAAATAGAAGTGAGATTGCAACCGGCATCGATGGTGAAAAATGGATCTTCACCCATCGCCAAAAAACAGAAACCTCCTCTCGTATTCCAGTCTTACCTCCAGCCCAGGAAATATTGGATAGATATAAGGATCATCCGCAATGTTTGAATCAAGATCGCTTGCTTCCGATCCTGAGCAATCAAAAAATGAATGCTTACCTAAAAGAAATCGCAGACCTCTCCAACATTACCAAGAAGATGACCTTCCACACGGCACGTCATACTTTCGCTACAACCGTTACACTTACCAATGGCGTGCCTATTGAAACTGTTAGCAAAATGCTCGGGCATAAGAACTTAAAAACGACTCAGCATTACGCAAAAATTTTGGATATAAAGGTGAGTGAAGATATGCGAGGTTTGCGCGAGAAGTTCTCACCAACGCTTACTGTATCTAAAGCAGAAAACGGCTAACTAAAACAGGCCGTTATTCTGGCCGTGTTTTTTGCGTCTAGTCGATAAATTCAGCTCAAAAGCAGCAAAATATTATTTGGAGAGTAATAATTTTAGGTCTTTTTGGTATATTTCAAACGATTGCGGTAATTGTTTGGCTTAATAAGACCTCTATGACTTATGAGTTGGAATTCTTTGATGAATTCATCCAAAATGAACATAAAACACACCAGTCCTCCTCACCTCATTCTACCATACCAAACTTCAGCGAAAAGAAAAAACTGATCGAGGATGAAGTAGAGCGCATTAAGAAAAGCCTGAGAAACTTTCTCTTCAATACCGAAAATGAAAATCAGATTGAGAATGTCATTCAGCACCATCAGCAGCACATCATTAGCCTGGCGGATCAAGTTCTTAAATGCATTGATGAAGCAGAAGCTTCAAGTTTAACCCAAATTTCAGACGGGCAGACAAAGCTTAATCTGTGCAAGATTATGTATAAGAGCATGGAGGAGCTGCTCACGTTCATCGAAACTTATTTTTCCAAATACTTCAATCAAGATGAGAAAATCCCGCTGGCGTATGCAATCATGGCCGAAAAAGAAATTCTTGAAAAGCTCGAGCCGTTGCAGATAGAAGCAAAGGATAAAAAAGTTGATGAGCGCCTACTCGAGGTTGCACTTTATCCTATAAAAATATTCGCAAACCATCAATCTAAAAATGGTATCACATTCCGGAGGTTAATCTATCTCAAGCAGCTGGTAAAAGATCTGGATCCATTGGTTAAGAAAGAGACCAGTGAAAATTATACCGATGACGTATTCGGATTAATGTTCTATTTGAACTTCAATACCTTTTATTTTCTAACCTTCGCCACCAATAAAATTAGTAAGGAGGTAAAAGAACTTTCAACATTAGTCGATCAAGTCGAGAGACTTTCTTTTTGGGTTAAGCTATTAAATCAAAATCAAGTTAAACCCGGTTTCGCCCTGAAGCATGACAGGCCCTCCATTCAAGAACAACTTAGTACGTGGCTTAGTGAGGAGCTCCATTTTATTGAAAAGAAAAAGCAATTGACTTTCATGATGCCACCTTCCGGACCTTTAGGCAAGGCTGAACGTTTCAAGGTAAACACAATTCTATCCGTACCGCAATTGGCTTACTCCATCCGATTACTGAAAGAGGCTGGCATTATTACAAATCAAAATCAAACAGAGTTGATACGGTTCTTTTCGCAGTACTTTAGTACGCCTCGTAATAAACATCTTTCATCTGAGAGTCTGAGAATTAAATACTACAATAACGATAGATCATCTATTCGCTTTGTCCAGGGAATACTGGATAAATTGATGGAGCACAGCAAAAAGGAAAAATATTAATCGATCAGCAACCTGCCTAGACCTTCAGTATTAAGTAGGGTTATCAATTCCGTAATCGTATGTAGGCTGAACCCTTTTTCTATTATCAATATATCTGCATCAAATTCAAGAGCTTCCTTTAAGGTTTCAAAACCTGCCTTTAAAAAATCTATTCTGAATGTCTCGCTCACATTCAAATCCTCAATGGGCTTATACAATAAGAGCTCTTTTTCGCTGGCCATAATAATGATAACTCATTTCTAAGCGTATAAGTTTTCTCACATCGAAAATAAATTGAAATTTTATTACCTGTAAATGAGGCACTTAGGGGGGTACCGGTACCCCTTGTAACTGTTTTCGAATGCTTCCCTCAGATTCCTTTGCTGCACACAAAACCAATCAAAAGTTATGGCAGTAGAGATTATCACCAAAGAGGATTTACATGCATTTCGCGTTGAATTGCTCAACGACCTGAAGCAACAATTTTCGTCTAACCTTCCGGCTAAGCCCAAGCAATGGTTAAAAAGTTCGGAGGTAAGAAGGATTTTGAAAGTTTCGCCAGGCACACTTCAGAACCTCCGCATTAATGGAACTCTACGTTTCACAAAAATCGGGGGCATCATTTACTACAGCTATGCAGATATTGAAGCATTGCTGGAATCCGGAATGAAAGAAAATGGTGTGCGCTCATGAACTACATCCGCCACCTAGCTGGGTTCTTCGATCGTGTTGCCAAGGACGACAGGCTCGGGCCGCTTCATGTAAGCATGTACGTTTCTCTTTTTCAATTCTGGAATGCGAGTCGTTTTAAAAATCCGATATCCATTTCCAGAAGTGAATTGATGCGAGTGAGTAAGATTAGTGCCAAGGCTACTTATCACAAATGCATTAAAGAGCTAAACAATTATGGCTATCTGCGCTACGAGCCATCATTCAATCCTATCCGCGGAAGCCTCGTTTACTTGTTCAATTTTGAAACAGGTGATGAACCGCTAGAAGAACGCAGCCATACTAAAATCAAACCTGCTTCCAGTCAGGTCGAAGAGCCTTATATAAACAATACAAACATTATAAACAGTAAACTAGCTAAAGAGCAAGCATATGAAGATACTAGTTCAAATTTGGATGGAGCCAATCCGCAAGAGAAAAAGAAAAATTGCGCGAAAAGAAAAAGAGAAGATCCTGTGCCAATGCCAGAATCACTCGAAGAAGTCAAAGCTTTCTTTACAGAGCAAAAGTCTACTGCCATCGAAGCCGAAAAATTCTACAACTACTTCCAAAGCAACGGATGGAAAGTAGGTGGCCGCGCACCCATGAAAGACTGGCAAGCGGCAGCTCGTAACTGGCTTCTGAATTCGCATAAATTCGAAACGAAGAAGCCTTCACTTCACGCGTCAACAGTAAAAGATTATGCAGAACCCCTCTAATTCTCACCCCATGTTGGACGATGGAATAAAGGGTGACGGATTCAAATGGTGTATTTCCTTTCTGGAGAAAAGAGGTAAAGAATTGTATGGAGGAAAATTCAGGATCCATGAAGAGGATTATGAAATCATTTTCAAACTCATTGTTTACTTCGTTGGTGATAAACTGAATGCTGAAAAGCTTGGCCTCGAATTGCAAAAAGGTATACTGCTCACAGGACCTATAGGATGTGGCAAAACTTCACTTATGAATCTAATGCGCTTCGTTCCTCCACCGGAACGCAACCACATTATGAAAACATGCCGGGATGTAAGCTTTGAATTTATTCAGGAAGGTTATGAAGTAATCTGGCGCTACAGCCGTATGTCTTTCAACAACGGCCACTCTAAGATCTACTGCTTTGATGATCTGGGCACTGAACAAAGTCTGAAATACTTTGGCAATGAATGTAATGTGATGGGTGAGGTTTTGCTCAGCCGTTATGAATACTTCAGTACTCAGAAAATGCTTACCCACCTCACAACTAACCTCTCGGCAAGCGAAATAGAGGGTATTTACGGGAATAGAGTTCGGTCTAGGCTTCGAGAAACATTCAATTTGGTAAATTTGGTATCTGGTGATAAACGGCTATAAAAGCACTTTTAACCTATTAATCAGGATTTTATGAAACATTTTATCGTAAAACACTGTTACAATAATTGTATAAATAATATAAAAGGTGTTGTTTTGTAACAAACCTCACCTTCCGCAAGCTATGACACATTATGAAATCATCGGTCAAAATCTTGCTGCCCTTAGAGAAAAAAGGGGTCTTTCTCAGGAAGAAGCAGCAAGCTATTTAGGTGTTAGCAGACCAGTGATCAGTTACTACGAAACCGCTCAGCGCGAGATTCCCCTACTGCATCTCGAAAAGCTGGGAGATTTATTTGGTGTTGAAGTAGCTGATTTAATGTTAGAGCCTCAATCATTGGAGCAACAAGCAAGTATTGCATTTGCATTCCGTACAGATGGCCTAACCACCAGCGATCTTCAGGGGATTGCCGATTTTCAGAAAATCGTTAAAAATTATCTTAAAATGAAATCGATCAGCAATGAAGAAGAACAAGGCAATCGAGTTTGAGATCGAAAAAAAAGCAATCGCTTTTAGGCAACAGAATGGGCTCAGCAGTACGGAGCCCATTCGTTTGAAAAGCCTATTATTAAAGAACAATGTCCTCACCTTCTTTAGGCCGCTTTCTGATTCCTTCTCAGGAATGGCCGTAAAGGTGAAAGATACAAACCGATTCATGATGATCAATTCAGGTATAAGCCTGGGTAAGCAACATTTCACAATCGGTCACGAGCTCTATCATTTATTCATTCAGGAAAACTTTACTTCGCAACGATGCAAAACGGGTGCCTTTGAAGGAGCCAAAGATTTAGAAGAGTATAAAGCCGATCTCTTCTCTGCGTATCTTTTGTTGCCTGAAGAAGGAATTAAACAAAATATTCCAGACGAAGAATTAAAAAAGGGGTGCCATATTTCATTGCAAACCATTCTGAAAATTGAAAACTATTACAGTGTTTCTAGAAGAGCTCTTTTATACAGACTTCTTAATTTAAGTTTTATTGAGCAGTCAGAGTATGAATTCCATTGCATGGATATAAAAAAAGGTGCGGCTCAAAATGGCTATCCAATTCACCTTTACGATAAAGGCAACACGAACGAGATAATTGGTGATTACGGTGTACTTGCCAATACTCTCATGCAGGGCGAGCAAATTTCAGAGTCTCATTATTTTGAATTGATGGCCGCTGCGGGAATGAATCCATTAGACATTAAGGAAGACGAGGAAAATGGAAACAAGTAAGATCCTCGTTGACGCTGATGTAATCATTCACCTTTACAAGTGTGACCAGCTTAGCCTTTTACAACAACTCTTCCCGAAAAGAATTCTAATCTTAGATGTGGTTTATAGCGAACTCATTAAGAATCCTACAATCAACACACATATCCAAAACCTTATAACCTTCAAGCAAGCACAACTAATTGATTTTCCAACGAATGACTTTGATATTTTAAAAGAGTACAACCAACTAAAACGTTCAAAAGGATTGGGGGAAAGTGCGTGTATGGCCGTTTGCCGTTTTCAAAAAAATATTTTGGCGAGTAGCAATATGAGAGACATTGGACCGTATTGTCGCACGCACAGTATTAAGTACTTAACAACGATGGATATATTTGCCATTGCTTACAAAAAAGGTCTATTGACTGTGGCAGAATGTGATCATTCAATTTATCAGATAAAAAGTAAGGGTAGCAATCTTATAAAAGCAATTGACCGCATTGAGGACTATTTCATTGATGACTTTGAGGATGAAAAATTAACCTATTAGTATATGAGATACGCACATGAAGATCTTGCCTACATAGCAGACCAAACTGGCTACGATTGCCACCTTTGTCACCAACCAATAAAGTTTGAAGAGTACGGAAACCACTCACATGCGGAAGGGTGGGAAGTTGACCATGTACGACCACGGTCAAAAAATGGGCATAACGGTTTCACTAACCTTAGAGCTGCCCATGCGCATTGTAACCGCAAAAAAGGCAACAAGCCCAATCGTAAGATTCGTTCTTACTTTGGCGTAAAAGGAATGCCTCCCTCAACCACAAGCCGGGTATTGAAGGGAGCTGGGTATGTTCTTCTAGGAATTGGAGCCATTTGGGCTCTAAATGAGATTTTCAAACCAAAACCAGGCGTCCACCAGCCACGACTTAATTCAAATTGATTTTATTTGATTAGTAAAAAATGCTAACGTCAAGTAATGGCATTTTTTTATGCTCCTTTTTTGATTAAATGCTATATTGAAAGCATTCCTTTTCAACGGGTAGGTGCCCTACCGGCAGCAATTCACTTAAAAAATGGAGGTAAAATGCAGTACTCAACGTTTTTAGTCAATTTATTTAGTCTTACCACGCCATACGGCCAGTAATCGGCTTGACAATACCAACTCTATGGACATCCTCAATTTCCACAAAAAGCTAATAGAAAACTACAAGACCTATATCCAGAGCTTTCTGAATATCAAGGACCCGTCCATCTTGAAGTTTGTCGATAATGAAATTGGAAATAAAAAACTATGGCCAGAGCCGTTGGTTCAATTCAATCCAACTTTTGAGAGAGGTAGACCCTTGACAACGCTGGTTAAGGATGGTCATCTGCATAAAGAAATTGATAATATTTTCGCTGGCTTCAGTTTGTATCGTCACCAGGAGGAGGCAATTCTCTTAGGAGCCAAGGGAAAAGAATTTATTGTTACATCTGGCACAGGATCGGGTAAGTCACTTACCTACATGGCCACCATCTTCAATCATGTTTTAAATCAAGGTGATTTTGCTTTAAATAAGATACAGGCTGTAGTTGTGTATCCTATGAACGCATTGATCAACTCACAGTTCAAAGAAATTGAAAAGTTTAAAAAAACCTACGAAGAAAAATACAGTAAGCCTTTCCCAATAACGTTCGACCAATACACAGGACAAGAAAGTGACGAGGATAAAGAGAGATTAAGATTGAACCCTCCACATATTCTACTCACCAACTACATGATGCTTGAGTTGGTTATGACTAGAAGTGGTCGCGATGTAGAAATCCGGAAGAATTTCCTTGGGAATATCAAGTATTTAGTCTTCGATGAACTACACACATACAGGGGCCGCCAGGGTTCTGATGTTTCAATTCTGATAAGAAGAATTAAATCAGCGGCAAGTAATCCAATTGCTTGCATTGGAACGTCTGCCACAATGGTATCGGGCGATGCAACAACACTTATTGAACAGAAAGAAAAAGTAGCCGAAGTTGCATCAACCATTTTCGGTACTGTTATTAAGGCAGACCAGGTTGTTAATGAATATTTGGTCAGGAGTTTGGGAGTAGGCAAGACTCCAACAAAAGCTTATTTAATAAGGGCCATTGAAAAGGGCGTTTCAATTGAAGGTGGTCCTGAGGATTTTGAACAACATGCAACCGCCAATTGGATAGAAGAACAAATTGCTTTAGATACGAAAGAAGGAATATTAATCAGGAGAAAACCTACCACCCTTCTAAATATTGCAGAACAATTATCAGTTGCTACAGAAATTGCAAAGGAGATTACACTAAAGCACTTACAGCATTTGTTGGAATGGGCTAACATTCTTAATACAAGAGCTGATAAAAAGAAAAATTATCTGCCCTATCGAATTCACCAGTTCATTGCGCAAACTGGATCTGTGTATGCAACATTGGGAAATCAACTGACAAGAGATTTATTTTTAGATGCAGGTCTTTACGCAGAAAATAAAGACACAAAGCTATTCCCACTAGTATTCAGCCGTTCTTCTGGACATGAATTTGCTTGTGTTAAATTACTTCCAAACGATTCTAAAATCATTCCAAGAGAGTTTTATGATCTCATCGATGATGAGGATGAAATAATAAGTGTTGAGGGATACCTTTTTATTCAACATGAGGAGGATGAAGAATTAATTTGGGATGCCGAAAGAGATGTTCCTGATTTACCGGAGACGTGGTTCAATCCTCCTCGCAAGGATGGAACCAGGAAACTAAAATCTGAAAGGGAAGAACGATTGCCTCGTAAGATCTACTTTGACAAACAGGGTAATTTCTCTTTCGATGATCCTAAAGAATTTGAAGGGTGGTTCATGCCTTCACCTTTGATGTTCGACCCAACATCAGGTACAATTTATGATGCGCAGACAGCCGAGTGGACAAAAGTAATGAAGCTCGGTGGCGAAGGACGAAGCACCGCTACTACCGTCTTATCATTTGAGACTATCACACAGTTACAGGCATTTGGTGAAGCCTCGGAAAAACAAAAGCTATTAAGTTTTACTGACAACAGACAAGATGCTTCATTACAGGCAGGTCACTTTAATGACTTTGTCAAGGTTGGACAGCTGAGGGCTGCTATTGCAAAGGCTTTAGAAATACACAGCACACTAGACTTTACAAGTATCTCAGATAAGGTTTTCGAGTGCTTAAATATTGGACAAGATCAATTCGCCAAACAACCAGCCACCTTCCCCGGCCCGAAAAAGGAAAATGAAGATGCTTTCAAAGACTTCATCATGTATCGTTTACTACATGACCTAAGAAGAAGCTGGCGAGTTGTATTACCCAACCTTGAGCAATGCGGTTTGCTTACCATTGAGTATAAGCACTTGGCGGATTCGATCAAAGACAATTCGTTATGGCAACCAAATGAATTGCTTTTTGCAATGACACCGGATGAAAGGCAAGAATTCCTGCATCAGATTTTTGATTTTTTCCGCAAGTCGTATGCACTAAGCTTTTCAATGTTAGAGCCCGGTGTAATTTCTTCTAACGCCAAAAAAATCAAAGAAAAACTCAAAGCACCCTGGACGCTTGACGAAAATGAAAAACTGGAAGTGCCTTCACATATTCGCCTTGAAAAACTTTCAAGTGGCGCCTTGAATCTGTATACTGAAAGTGGGGGTTCACTTAGTGTCTTTGGTCGGTACCTGAGAAAAAAGGCAGCACAGCATAAAATTGATATTAAAGGCAAACAGGTTTACAACGATTTTACTTACAAACTTCTTGAGTTTTTGAATGAAGCTGGCTGGCTTTCAAAAAAGCCTGCAAAAACAGCCGAGAATGAATCGGCAAATATTTATCAATTGAAAGTTGATAATATTTTGTGGCATAAAGGCGATGGAAAAACACTTACACCCGATTTAATAAAGAATCGTTCCTACAAACCTTTAAAACAGGAACCAAACAAATACTTTCAGCGATTTTATCAAACCAACTTTCATAGTATCAAAGCGATTGAAGGCCGAGAACATACAGGGCAAATCAATAATGAAAAAAGAAAGGTAAGAGAAGAAGAATTTAGAGCCGGAAAGATTGGTGCCTTGTTTTGCTCACCTACAATGGAGTTAGGTATTGACATCTCCGATCTCTCCATTGTTCATATGAGAAATGTCCCACCATCACCCGCAAACTATGCACAGCGTAGTGGTCGGGCTGGTCGTAGCGGTCAAGCTGCATTAGTATTAGTCTATTGCTCCAATTTTAGTGCACACGACCGCCATTATTTCAAGCACTCCACACAAATGGTTGCCGGTACAGTTACTGCACCGCGAATTGATTTAATAAATCAGGAACTTTTGTTAAGTCATTTACATGCATCTATTCTAACAAGAAGATCCTTAAGCTCTCTTAATAATTCTCTAGGCGAATTAATTGATAAAAGTAATCTGGCCACCCTTCTGCTAAAGCAGGAAATCATTGACACTTTAAAGATTAGCGAAGAAGAGAAGGTGATTATCCTAGTGAATTACAAGAAAGTAATTGAGGATGATTATTTTAAAAATGAGCTAGCCAAAAGGAAACCTTCATGGTTTACTGATGGATGGATTAGACAAAACATAGATGATTTTGAAAGTTCATTCGACCGTTCTTTAGACCGCTGGCGTAAGCTTTACAGAGCAGCTCAAAATCAAATTAAATCCGCAACGCTAATAATTGAAAACAGAATCTATGCGGACAACCATGATAAAAAGAAAGAGGCTTATAAAAGTTTAAGACAAGCTGAGAGGCAAAGGGACTTGTTGTTGAATGAAACCAACGATCCTAAAAAAGCTTCCGGCAAAAACAAAGATCAATCCGAATTTTATCCTTACCGCTATTTAGCTGCCGAAGGCTTCCTCCCGGGTTATAACTTCACAAGGCTTCCCGTTCGCTCTTTTATGGAAAGCGAAGATGCAGGTGGCGAATTTATTTCAAGACCTCGTTTTATCGCGTTAAATGAATTTGGTCCCCGCAATGTGATTTATCATGATGGCGCCAAGTATCGCGTTGACCGTATGATTTTAACGGAAGCTGAGTTAAAACTAGAGAATGGAAAAATTTGCCCGAAGACCGGATACTTTCTTTATGATAAGCAATACGGTTACGAAGTTGATCCAATCATCAATGAAACGCTTCAACTAGATACGAATAAGCATGTGCACACTACGCTAATTGAAATGGCGGAAACAAGAGCGTATGAACTACAACGAATAACATGTCAGGAAGAAGAACGAACAAAGAAAGGCTACGATATACAAACCTACTTTGCTGTTGATGGTGGTTTTGAAAACACGATTGAAGGTATTGTAAGTGTTTCAAATGAAAAGTTATTGCACATCCATTACTTGCCAACCTGTCGGATTTTTAAACTAAATCTTAAATGGAGAGCATCAAAAGAATACGGGTTCACTATTAACCTCAACACAGGCTACTGGCAAAACAAAGGGCAGAAGGAAGAGAATGGTGATAAGGATGAAATTAAAGATGTAAAGCTTTTTACATCGGACACCGCCAATGCATTATACATACAACCAATCAAGTCGCTTGGCTTAGAGGGCGGTGGCAATGGTGTTATTACGTTAATGTTTGCCATCAAACGTGCCATTGAGAATTACTTCCAAGTCGAATCAAACGAAATTGGTGCAACGATAATGGGTGAAGCTGATGCTCCCAATATCTTGATCTACGAATCCGCAGAGGGAAGCCTGGGAGTCTTGTCTCAAATAATGGATAACCCCTCGCTTTATAGAGCCATTATGACCGAGGCATACAAAGTATGCTTTCATAAAAATGGAGTAGAGGAAGCAGGAGAGGTACTACCAGCAACGTATGACGATTTATTAAGCTACTACAATCAGTTCTACCACCAGCAAATTGACCGGAATCTGGTACGTGAGGCTTTGCGAAACCTAAAAGAATCAACTGTTGAGGTACTGACCAACAAGTCTTTTAGCAGCTTCGATGAACAATATCAATTTTTACAAGCAGCGCGCGATCCAAACAGCAGCACAGAGGATAAGTTCTTGAAGTTTCTTCACCAAAATGGACTAAAGCTACCAGACGAAGCACAGCCAAAAGTAGATGCGATGTTTGTTCGGCCTGACTTCTACTACAAGCCTAACGTATATGTTTTCTGTGATGGCACACCGCATGATGATAAAAATATTAGGCAGGATGATCTTGATAAACGAAGTGCGTTGAAAAATGCGGGGTACCAAGTGTTATCCTGGTACTACAAAGACCCGCTGGAAGATTTTGCTGCAAAGAGACCTGACATCTTCAAGGTAGTTTCATCTTCCAAGCAAAAATAAATAGTTGATCTTGATATTGAATAAATGACATTTGATTTTAAACCTGGCAGCTTAGTCACGCTTCGTAATAGACCTTGGGTAGTGCTTCCTTCGGAAGATGCTAATCTCCTATTGGTAAAACCACTAGGTGGAACCGATGATGAGATAACAGGAATCTTTAAGCCATTGGCCAACGAAGCAGACAAGCCTCAGACATACGACTTTAGTAAACCAACAGAGAAAAACTTAGGAGACTTCACTTCTGCAAAACTATTATACAATGCTGCGCGTCTTTCCTTTCGAAACACCGCTGGCCCTTTCCGGTGTTTAGGTAAACTGTCTTTTCGTCCAAGGTCTTATCAGATGGTGCCATTAATCATGGCATTGAAAAAAGAAGTTACGCGCTTGCTGATTGCCGATGATGTGGGGGTTGGTAAAACAATCGAAGCGCTCCTAATAGCGAAGGAGCTTTACGAACGCAAGGAGATTAGTCGTTTTGCAATTGTCTGTTTGCCTCACTTATGCGATCAGTGGCAGGATGAATTGAAAAGCAAGTTTGGTATCGAGGCAGTGATTATTCGTACCGGAACAGCCACATCCTTAGAACGTCAAATTAGAAGCTATGAAAATATCTTCCGCGCTTTTCCTTTTCAAATCATATCAATCGACTACATAAAATCAGGAAGTAAGAGACAGGTCTTTATTGATCACTGCCCGGAGCTTATTATTGTGGACGAGGCACACACATGCGCTAAACCAGCCGGTGCAAATAACTCACAACAACTCCGATATCATTTATTGAATGATTTAGCAAAAAATCCGAGCCAGCATTTAGTATTACTGACTGCTACACCACACAGTGGTAAACAAGCAGAGTTTCAATCATTACTTGGTCTATTGAATCCTAAATTTGAAAAGATTGACATTGTTACCTCCACAGAGCAGGAACGCAAAGAGATTTCAGATCACTTTGTGCAAAGGCGCAGGGCGGACGTATTAAAATGGTTGGATGAGGAAACAAAGTTTCCGGAGCGTAACTCTATTGACAAGGATTACGAGATAGGAGAAAAGTATGCAGAACTCTTTAATGAAGTACTAGCCTACGCAAGAGAGTTAGTGGCCTTACATGCCGATAATGGGAAAAAGCAACGCTATAATTATTGGGATGCGCTTGCTCTTCTTCGAGGTATTATGAGCAGTCCTGCTGCTGGTATTTCAATGCTTCTTAAAAAGGCACAAAAGAAGAAACTGTCAGATGAAGAAGATGAAATAAGCGCAGACGAAGCTGGCCGCGAAAGAGTGATGGATGGCGATTATTCAGTAGAAGATAATCTACCCCTATCAGGATCAGGCATTGCAAATGATTCAGAATCAAAGCGTCTCTTAGGCTACGCAAAAAAGATGGAGGCCTTGATGGGTATCCAGCATGACCAAAAAGCGAAAGAGGCCTTAGCCCAGATTAAAACATTTATTGACAGAGGATACAACCCGATCATATTCTGCCGCTATATCCAGACCGCTAATTATCTGGGCGACATCTTCAAGGAAGCATTGAAGGGAAAAAATTACAAGAGTCTTCACATTGAAGTTGTAACAAGTGAATTAAATGACGAACTAAGAAGAGAGAAAATTCAAGTAATGAATAAGTCCGAAAGGCGTTTGCTCATTGCTACAGATTGTTTGAGTGAAGGTATCAATCTACAAGAAGGTTTTAATGCATTGCTTCACTATGATCTTCCCTGGAATCCAAATCGCTTAGAACAAAGAGAAGGCCGAATTGATCGCTTTGGCCAGCAATCGGATTCTGTTGAAGTGGCATTGCTCTACGGAAGCAATAACCCAATTGATGGTGTAGTGTTAGAAGTACTACTTCGCAAGGCAAGAGAAATAAGAAAGTCCATTGGCATTTCAGTTCCTTTCCCTGAAAACAGCGCTTCGGTCATGGAGGCCGTTACAAAAGCCATCTTGTTAAAGCCAACTGTAGTGGTGAAACAAATCACCCGACAACTCTCCATATTTGAGGCCGCTGAGATTGAAGCAGAAAAAAACCGAATTGCAAAGGCGTTTGAAGATGCTGAGCGAAGGGAGAAAACATCTAGAAGCATCTTTGCGCAAAATGCCATCAAGGCAAATGAGATAAATGATGACTTGAAAGAAGTAGATGAAGCCATTGGTGATGTTAAAACAGTGGAGCAGTTTATCATAGACTCGTTGCGCTTCATGGGCGTGCAGGTGGAAGAAAAGAAACTTGGCTACAAAATATATGCAACCAACGTTCCTCAGCGGTTGCGTGAATTACTAACCGATAAAAACGATATCCAGATTTCTTTTCAATCACCAACACCATTGGGCTACAAATACATTGGGCGAAACCACCCCTTTACAGAACACTTATCTCAGTTTGTAATTAATAACGCTTTGCAAGGCGCAAGTAATGGCGCAGCAAGAGCTTCCGTTCTTCGCACCAATGCAGTAAAGCAAAGGACAGTACTCTTTCAATTGCGCGTGCGTAATGTGATTGCCGAACAACCAAGCAACAAAGAAGTAGTGGCTGAGGAAATGTGGCTGTGGGGATATGAAGGTGAATTGAAACAAAAACAGATCATTACGAAAGAAGCTGCCATGGATTTATTAATGAGTGTCAGGTCCACTCAAAATATGGAACAACCAGAGCAAGCGCATTGGCTGACAGACGAAATGGAGTGGGTAAAAGATGAGAGTAAGTTCAGAGCACAAACAGATGTAGTAGCCTTGGAGCGTGCAAACCACTTAGTGCTTATGCATACCAAAGTAAGGAATTTAGTAGGAGGTATTAAATACAAGGTAGTAGAGCCAGTATTGCCCATGGATGTTCTTGGCTTGTATATTTTATTACCCGAGGTAAAGTAGTAGCAAATGAAGTACACCTGTATCAACATACAAGGCAATCTGATCTCGGAAGAAATTCTGCAAAAGGTAGAGAAGGCAGAAGCACAAGGTCAAATAGCTACTGATTTCTGGTTAGAGCCTGGCTCCAATCTTCGCGGTGAAATTGAATATGCGTGGAGCAGAGTAAAACTTGACTGGAAACACTTTAGCGACCGTAATCAAACCCTTGCTTCGAGTGATCCATACGGCACAACCTTAAGCCGCAAGTGGATGAAGAATTTCTTATCCTCGCTAGGGTTTGAATTGCAGGACGAAAAAACATCCTTAAAAGGAGACAACAATCAGGAATATCGGATCAGCCATACGGCTGAAAATCTGGGCGGCCTTCCCATTCATATTGTTGGGTTCAATGATCCAACACATCCTGAAAAAAACACACTTGACATAAAAAGCAGTGGTGGCACTTCCAAATATTCTCCGCATGGTACAATGCAAGAGTACCTGAATGTGACAGAGAATATTTATGGTATTGCTACCAACGGTTTATTCCTGCGCTTGATCCGCGACAGTGGCCGCTTGATCAAACTAACCTATGTAGAGTTTGACATCAAGCGCATGATGGATGAAGACAAGTACAGCGAATTTGTTTTGCTGTACCGTTTGCTTCATGCCTCTCGCTTTCCGCGAACCATCGCAGAAGCTGATCAATGCCTGCTTGAAAAGTATTATCTCGATAGCATTGAAACGGGTAACCGTATCCGCGATGGCTTGAGCATGGCAGTAAAAGAATCATTGCTTGCCTTGGGTAATGGTTTTTTACAACACGAGAACAATACCGCGCTGCGAGAAAAAGTTCAATCTGGTGCTTTGTCACCTAAAGACTACTACCGCCAACTCTTACGCATTATCTATCGCTTTTTGTTTTTGATGGTTACAGAAGAAAGGGATTTGGTCTATGACCCGGAAGACGATAGAATAGAAACCCTGAAGCATAAATTAATTTACTGGCAGTACTACAGTATTGGCCGCTTGCGTAGCCTCTCAGAGAATCGCTATTTATTCGAAGCACAGTTTACTGACTTATGGCTGGGATTGACAAATACGTTTCTGCTTTTTGAAGCCGCTGGTAACGGAAAGAAGTTAGGCATTCAACCCTTGGATGGTGATTTGTTTAGCTACAATGCTATTGCTGATTTACAGAACAGTCTGATCAATAATAAACTCTTGTTGGAATGTGTACGTAACCTCAACGAGTTTACCGATGAAAACAAAAATCTGGTGCCCATCAACTACCGATCACTTGATGTCGAAGAACTGGGTTCTGTCTACGAAGGATTATTAGAACTGCATCCGGTAATTGAAAACATAGAGGCGGCCAACCAGGCAAATATCGTTTTCACTTTCCATGAAGGAACAGAGCGTAAAACTACAGGCTCTTATTATACCCGCCCTGAATTAGTAAACGAGCTTATTAAATCTGCTCTGATTCCGGTAATTGAAGAGCGACTGAAAGAAAACAGTGGCAATAAGGATACTCAAGCCAAAGCCTTACTGAAACTAAAAGTTTGTGATGCCGCAGCCGGTAGTGGCCACATGCTCTTGGCCGCAGGCCGCACAATTGCTTGGTACCTGGCACGCGTGCAAAGCGGTGAAGAAAATCCTGCGCCTTCTGTTTACAGAAAATGTTTGCGCGAAGTAATACAGCATTGTGTATACGGTGTAGACATGAATCCTGATGCCGTAGAGCTTTGCAAGCTTGCTTTATGGCTCGAAGGTCACAACAGTGGCAAGCCGCTTAGCTTTTTAGATCACAAAATCCGAAATGGTAACAGCTTAGTAGGTGTAACAGATTTGAAAGTATTGGAGGAACCAATCCCTGATGAAGCTTTTGCGTCTGTAACAGGAGATGACAAGGAGGTTAACAAAGAGTTGAAAAAACGGAATGCTCATTACCGTAAGACTAAACAGATTGATTTATTCTCCGCTCAAGGTCAGCAGATAAAACGCGATAAGGAAACACTCAATACTACCTATGCCGAAATGGAATCCATTGAGCAGGATACAGTAGAGGCAGTAATGGAAGTAAAAAAACGCTTTGGTAAAGTACGCAGCTCCGTTCATCATGAGGAAAAAGCTTGTCACATTTGGACGGCCGCTTTCTTTAAGACTTATACCGATCTCGAAGACCCCACTAACCCAAGTTCTGAAAGATTAGCACAGTACTTCTTAGCGCCTACACAGTATGGTCGTTTAGTTGGCGATGCAACTAATCTGGCAACAAAACATAAATTCTTTCACTGGCCATTGGAATTTCCAGATGTATTTGAACAAGGAGGATTTGATGTAATGCTGGGTAATCCGCCTTGGGAAAAAATCCAACCTGAAGAAAAGAGTTTTTTTACTGGTAAAGAGTATTCGATATCATCGGCAAAGGGAAAAAACCGGAAAGTTCAAATTGAAAATTTATTAGATAGCAACCCTAAACTATTTGGGGAATGGGAGGAATATAAATCAGATATTGAACATACTAGTAAGTTTATAAAAATTTCAGGCAGTTTCGATTTAACTGCAAAAGGAAACCTAAACACTTATTCACTTTTTGTAAACTTGGTCTTATCAAGGATAAGAAATAACGGTAAAGGTGGCCTAATCGTGCCTTCAGGTTTCTCTACAGATGATACTACTAAAACATTATTCCAATTTTGTATCAAAGAGAATATCCTGGAGAGCATCTTTGATTTTGAAAACAAAAGACTATTCTTTGACGCAGAAAGAAATCTTAGATTTTCATTGCTAACATTTAACAAAGGAAAGAAAGATGAAAATGTTAAACTATCCTTTGGATTAACAGCAACTGAACAACTGCACAACTCAAATCTAATTTATAGTTTATCAAAAAATGATTTCCTGCTTTTAAACCCAAACACCAACACTTGTCCAGTGTTCAATAACCAGAAGGATTTAGACATTGTAAAACGGATCTATTCCACAAGTCAAATACTTATAAGGGAGGATGAAAAGGAATCGGTATTGACAAATCCATGGGATATCGATTTGTATTGCGAGGGGTTTAACATGACAAGGGCTCATCACCTTTTTAAGAACGAGGAGGATTTGATTAAAAAGAATCTTGGGTTGGACTCAAGGAACTACTTCAAAGCTGGGGAGATTCTCTACTTTCCAGTCATTGAATCCAAGAATATAAACTTATTAAATCATCGGTATGCAACATTTGCTGGTGTTCCTAAAGAGGTAAGATTTAACACTAAAGCACAGCCAATTCACTCAAGTTATGAGGATTTGAGTACAGCAGATTATAATGTGAGGACACGATATTGGGTTGAAGAAAAGGAAGTTATTAAGGCCT
The DNA here is from genome assembly GCA_027317105.1 of Cytophagales bacterium. Classification (GTDB taxonomy): domain Bacteria; phylum Bacteroidota; class Bacteroidia; order Cytophagales; family Cyclobacteriaceae; genus ELB16-189. Next base: position 852 of record DAHVFH010000182.1, on the reverse strand, counting down.
TTGGTGAAAGAACAAATCACAGGTGGCTATTGGGATTTAGAAATGTTTGCCGCGGACTTACAGATTATAGAACGGGTATTTTTTCGGTTATGCCTTTTGTCGCGGCTGGAAATTCTCTAACCTTAATCTTCCCAAGGAAAGGAAATTTCGCAGCTCCATCACTTTTGATAGGTAATTTGACCTCAATAGTCTTTGACTATGTTTTGAGACAAAAACTAGGCGGCTCCAACTTAAATTTCTTTGTTATTAAGCAGCTTCCTATAATCATAAAAGAAAAATATTCTGAAGGAAACAAAAGTAAAATAACAGCAAAGGTGCTGGAATTACTATTTACAGGTTGGGATATTAAGCCATTTGCAGACGATGTTTGGAAGGATGCTGACTCAGAGTTACAAGACGCAATCGCAAGTCAATGGCAGGAAAATAAAACTGTTACTGGTGGCCACGAATGGAACCCACCAACCTGGAGTGATGATCATGGAACCGAACCAGACTCTATTGAAGGATGTCCTTTCCCTCCATTTAAATGGGATGAAAACCGAAGAGCTGTACTAAAAGCAGAACTCGATGCCATCTACGCCAAACTCTACGGCCTCACAACAGAAGAACTTCGCTACATCTTAGACCCACAAGATGTCTACGGTCCAGATTTTCCAGGAGAAACCTTCCGTGTGCTCAAAGAAAAAGAAACCCGTTTGTACGGAGAGTATAGTGGAGATTCCGCACAAAGTGACCACTCTTTTCCGTTGCAAATTGACCACCTGATTCCGCGGGAAGCTGACCACCGTTTTCCGCAGCAAACTGACCACTAGATTTGAAGGGATAAAATGTATCGAGATCGGTTGACCCATT
>DAHVFH010000181.1 GCA_027317105.1 Cytophagales bacterium | reverse complement strand
GGTTGTTAAATCCTGGAGCTTGTGTACCGGCCCAGTTTCCATTAACATCATGAACCGGAATAATGGTAGGCATACGGTAAGCCAAGTTCAAGGCATTCTCATCGCTTGTGTTCCCACTCCCATTGTTCGTTCCTTGGTTCCCGCTGCTTCCAGAGACGAAGGGGTTTTCCCGATAGGTAAGCATCAGGTTTTCACCCACTTTTACACCTTTAATTGGTTTGAACTCAGAGTTCATTCTAGCACTAAATCTCCTCAGGTATTGGTTAATCGCAATTCCTTGCTGATCGAAATAGGTAAAGTTGGTATAATAATGTGCCTTGTCATTTCCACCGGACAAGCCGAAGCTCACGCGAGTGGTGGGGGCGGTGCGTGTCATGGCTTTATACCAGTCTGTGCCTGCTTTGTTGGCTTGAATCACCTGAATCAATTGGCCATTGTTAGGATCAACGTTATAGTTTGCTAAAGCCGTAGCGATCCGTGGATCGCCAGCCATCACATTTCCTACGTTACCTTTTCCGGGAATTCCCACATCGATATAGTCAGGCAATACGGGATTATTAAGATCCGGCCCATAGGGCTGATTGGTTGCAGTTCCACCCGGTGTATTTCTAAGGGCTTCATAAACTTTATTAGCCTGTTGTTGCGGGTTTAGTTTGCTAATGCCATTGCCGGGAAAGGTGACCCCCGTATTTACGTCAAGGCTGATGTTTGTCTTGCCGTCATATTTGCCATGTTTTGTGGTAATTACAATCACACCAGCGGCAGCACGAGCACCATAGATAGAAGCTGCACCCGCATCTTTCAAAATCGTTTGCGACTCTACGTCATACGGGTTTATCTGCGTGTTGTCAAAAGTTGGCACACCATCAATAATATAAAGGGGTTGATTATTGGTAAATGAACCGAATCCCCTGATCCGCACTTGAGAGGCAGCTCCGGGCTGACCAGAAGTTGTTACCTGAACACCCGCTACACGACCTTGCAATGCCTGGCCAATATCGCCTTGAGGAATGGCGACCGTATTTAAAGCCGAAACCTGCGAGATCGCTGTCACCACATCTGCCCTGCGTTCAGAGGTGTACCCCATTACCACTACTTCCTGAAGAGAACTAACATCGGGCTGCATGGCAAAATCAACAACGGCTCTACCACCAACAACTGCGTCCATGGATTTGTATCCGATAAAAGATACAGTAAGGGTTGCATTAGCAGAAGAGACATTAAGGGCATAGTGACCTTCAGCATCCGTCACAGTTCCGTTGGCTGTGCCCTTTTCGATAACGTTTGCGCCAGGAACCGCTTGTCCGGCATCATCCGTTACTTTCCCGCTAACGTTTAGCTCTTGGGCCAAGATGTTAGCAGATGCGAACATAAGTAGTGCCATCAAGACAATACTTATTTTCTGTAAAAGTTTTTTCATAAAAGAAACTTGAGTTTAGGGTTTAGAGAAAAATTAATTAATGATGAATTAATCATAAAAGTATAACACGGTTGAATTATCACCAAATGAAATTAAATAAATTATCGTTTGCGGCAACGTTTAATTTTATTTTTGGTTGACAACAAGAATTTAAATTTTGTTTAACTAATGATTGTTAGCACGACCTTTGGTTTGAAATTGCCGAACAACCACTACATATACCTCTCATATTGATTTTATGTATATATTGATATGGCACTCCTTACATCATCAGGATGATTTCTAATTTTATTTTAATCTAAAAAAAAGTACTCCTTCAATTAATTTTTTTTGTGGTTAGTTGCAGTCGGCAGTTAATTTTTACTTAAAATTCTTCAAGTATGCTGATGGACAGAAGTAGGACACCCACTGCGTAGGCTGCGTTAGCACAAACTAAAGGTCATCTTGGTCCGCAGATGAACCTGCCGGGAAAGTTGATCTGATCGGTGCAACATTTTACTTTTATCCAAATTGTTTCCAAAATGTTGAAATATGTTGCAGCGGTTTGCAATAAAATTGGCAATGCTATTGTCAAAGTTCCGATTCATTCATGAGAAAATATTTAGTCTTTATATTTATATTCTTTCTTTCCACGGCTCTTGCGCAGAAAGTTGGCCAAGGGGTAAGTGTCCGCGGAACAGTGGTCGATTCGCTTACCCAAAAGCCGGTTGAGTTTGCCAATGCTGTCCTCTTCGATTTGCATACCCGTAAACCTGTGAATGGGGCTGTGTGCAATGCGAACGGTCAATTTGAAATTACTGCAATTGCGAAAGGCAATTACCAACTCCTTATCTCCTTCTTAAATTACCAACAAAAAAAAATAGCCATTTCCATACGGGAGAACAAAGCGCTTTTAAACTTAGGTGCGATCATTCTTATCCCTTCGGTGAAGATGCTGCGGGAGGTGGTTGTAGAAGGACAAAAGACTCTGGTAGAAGAAAAGGTCGACCGGCTTATTTATAATGCGGAGCAAGATGCCACCACCAAAGGCGGTGATGCCACCGATGTGCTCAAGCGCGTGCCAATGCTTACCGTAGATACAGATGGCAATGTGGCCCTTCAAGGAAGTACAAGCGTAAAAGTGCTTATTAATAATAAGCCCTCTACCATTTCCTCAGGCAGTGTGGCCGATGCGCTAATGCAAATTCCGGCAGACATGATCAAAACGGTTGAGGTAATCACATCGCCATCAGCCCGGTATGATGCTGAGGGATCGGCCGGTATTATTAATATTGTGTTGAAGAAAAATACCCTGGAGGGTACCTTCTTTACTGCCGATGTTACGGTAGGCACCCGTGGCTCTACCGCGGGCATCAATGCTTCTTACCGAAAAGGAAAAATGGGTTTTTCATTGGGAAGTTTTTTCAGACCAACCTACAATGTGGTTGGTGATTTTTTCAATCAGCAAATTACCCGCGTGAACGGAGATACTTCTTTGAATAACCAAAGTGCCCACTTAAGGAATAATGGGATGATTGGCACCTATACGTTCAGTTGGGATTATGACATCAACAAAAATAATTCATTAAGTGCCTCCGTTCGTTTCGGCCAACGAAATCGAAATGCCTTCCAGGATAATCTTTCAACCAACACTTTTAATCATAATTCCCTCACTTCTTCCACGCTTCGAAACGTAAAAACCACGAATGCCGGAAACAATGTGGACGCCTCCCTCACCTACACCAAGAAATTCAAAAAGAAAGATCAGGAATTAAATTTTATTGGCATCTTCAGTCGCCTCAACCAAACCAATGGTTATGTTATTAACACCACCAATCCTAGCGATCAATCTATCTTAAGGCGCAACAAAAATAATAACCCTGGATACAATCAAGAGATGTCTTTTCAGCTTGATTATCAGGAACCCCTTTCAGAAAATCATCTTATTGAATTTGGAGGCAAAGCCACCTTCCGGCAAGTACAAAGCAACTATGCCTATTTGGTGGCTGCCGGAGCAACTGGCCCGTACATGCCTGATCTCTCTCAGCAGTCACAAGGTTTTACTTATAATCAAAATATTTCTGCTGAATACCTATCGTATACCTATACAAGGAATGATTATAGCGTGAAGGTAGGAGGCCGCTATGAATACACCAGCATCCAATCACATTTCAATGGAGAGAAGGATTTTGCCATTCCCTCTTATGGTGTGTTGGTGCCTAGCCTGAATATTTCAAAAAAACTAGCCAACGGCAAAATGATTAAGGCGTCTTATAATAAACGGATTGTTCGTCCGTGGTTAAATGCCTTGAATCCTAACCTTCAAGCTTCCAATCCCCTTAACGCCACCCAAGGAAATCCCCTTCTGAAGCCGGAGTATGCAAACAAATATGAACTTGACTATAAGACGGCCATTAAAAATGCAACGGTAAATTTCTCCGCTTTTGTGCGATTCAATTCCAATGATATACAGCCTGCTCGGCTTCTTCGGCACGACACCATTATTGCCATCCAGCAAAACATTGGCAGCGAAGGAAATTATGGGCTTTCAATTTTTGTCAGTGTTCCCGTAAATGATCGGTTTACCCTTAACGGAGGAACGGACATGATGTATAGGATTCTTAAAAACAATTCAACTGATGCGTTCATCAATGCAACCAACCGGGGACTTTCGCCCAATTTCAGATTGTTTGGAAACTACGACCTCGGCAAGGAATGGAGCATTCAGTTCTTCGGTGTTTTTCAAGGCCGAATGTATAATCTGCAAGGCTATCGCACCAACCCAATCAATCATAGTATCAGTGTAAGAAAATCCGTTTTTGGAAAAAATGGACAGGTGACCTTTGGGGCGGAAAATTTTGCTACCCCCTATTACCAGGTTCACTCCCAACTAAACTCGGCTTATCTGGTGCAATCGACCACCAACACCCTTCACAATTTCATTGTTAAAATAAGTTTTAGTTATAAAATTGGAAGAATGACAGAGGAGAAAAAAAAGCGACCACTTGATGAACTTAATGATAATTGATGATAAAATATCAAATTCTCGAATTGTGGTCAGGGCTTGTGCCCGATCAAGCCCTCATCTCCTGTGGGGCACAGGCCTCTGATTTGAAACAAAATAAATAAGAACCAAAACAGCACAAAAAAAACAATAGACAAACTAAAATAATAACTAACCCTTAAATTATTGTCACGTATGAATTTTATTCTCAATCGATCCCAACTTACATTTCGGCTCTTCGTCTTGCTTTTGGTATTGTCCACAAAATCGTTTGCGCAAGAGCAAAAGAGAGACACCACCAACTTACCCTTCGCGATAGCCGATGAAAAGAAATTGTCGAAGGAAGACCTGAAGGACAAAAAGGAAGGTGTCTACCTAACAGGCGAGCCTGATTTTAGTTCAGATCCAGTTAATGGCATTGGATATGGTGCAGAAGGATCCATCTTTTTTAATGGAAAAAGGAGTGATCCCTTTTTTGAGTACACGGCCTACCGCGCCCGTCTGGATTTTGTGTTGTTCAACACCTCCAAAAGCCAGCGCGAATTTGGATTTAATTTAGACATTCCCTACATCTTTGATACCAAATGGCGACTCCGTGTAGGCGGAGCGATAGAGCAAAATCCAAACCTTCTTTATTTTGGAGTAACCGCGAAAGAGTCACTTCCTGGGCTTTCTTATGTCAATGCACAGGGAACACAAATTAATAATGCTTCTTATCATGATTATAAAAACAATTTTTTAGTTGGTCCCAATCAGTTTTATAACAATTACTTTAAGAAAGAAGAAATATTAAATGTGTCGATGGAACGCTCGTTTTGGGAAGGAAGGTTACGTGCTTTAATAGGTTATGAAGCCGCTCACCTGAACATGACCGCTCTGCAAAACAATGCGCTCATCCAAACCGACTTCAATGCGGGAAATATCTTGGGGATGGGTAAGTCTTGGGTGCAGATTTATCAGCTCGGTTTAATTTTGGATACGCGGGATTTAGAGCCAGACCCAAGTCATGGGGTGTTTGCAGAAGTCACCAATGAACTTTCACTTAAAGCGTTGGGGTCAGCTTATAATTTTGATAAAATTTACACGCATTTCAACATTTATCAAAAACTCTTTCCATCCGTTTTCAAGCGATTAATATTTGCTGGTCGTGTGGCAATGGGATACACCGCTTTGGACGCTCCTTTCTTTGAATATCAAGATCAGTGGAGTCCGGAAGGTGACATCGAGGGATTGGGAGGCCCTCGTACTTTAAGAGGCTACAAACAGAGCCGGTTTTTAGGCCGGGCCATGCACTTCTCTAATTTTGAACTGCGCTGGCGGTTTGCCCAATCACGTTGGTTCAAGCAGCATCTTGAGTTTAGTGGCGTTCCCTTTTACGACATTGGCGGAGTGTGGGATAACCTTTCCAGCATAAACACTACCAACCTTCGGTATTCCCGTGGGATGGGTTTGCGTATAACCTGGAACGAAAGCACCGTACTTCGATTTGACTATGCGATATCAAAAGAAGACCGGCAATTCTTTTTCAATCTGGCGCACACATTTTAATAGCTAGTGTTTGCCACCTTCTATCTGAATACCTAGCCCTTCGATGAGGTAGGGCTTGACGGTGCTAAACTTTAAATTGAAGGTTCCACTTAACTCAGAAGAACTTAGTTCCATTTTTAGTTTGTCACCATCCGGTTTAATAGAAACGATTTTACTATCACCAAAGTCGTTGTGCAAGCGTTGAAACATGTTGACCTTTCCTTCAAGGTTATTGCCTATTTCTTTTTTCTCTGAGGTTGTTCCTTCGTTGTCGCTATTTGAAACTTGCGAATGCATGGGCTTATCGATAAGCGTTTGCGCATAATTTTCTTTGATAAATTTCCTCCATTGTTCTTTGTCAGCCAGACAAATAACGCGATGCATTTCACGTGCCCTTTTTTCCATCACTTGCTGCATTGGTGCTTGCGCATGGAGGTGAAATACAATTAAGCTTAACCCCAAAGAGATCACTAGATTTTTCATACATTTTTTTTTAGCTATGATAGATGAAACTTTAAAAAAGTTTTAGGGGTAAGACTTTATACAACTTAAGATTGCCGCTTAACCAATGTTGCACTCGCTTGGGCCAATGGGAAAACGGTCATGTCGGCAAGGACAACGTGAGCAGGCCGTGTGACTGTGAATAAAATCAAATCGGCAATATCTTGCGGCTTTAAGGGTTCGACTCCTTTATATACGTTGCTGGCCCGTTCGGTATCACCTTTGAAGCGCACGAGCGAGAACTCTGTTTCAACCATGCCCGGATGAATGCCCGTCACTTTTATCCCAAAGGGGTTCAGGTCAATGCGCATCCCCTGCGTGATCGCATCTACCGCTGCCTTGCTGGCGCAATACACATTGCCATTGGCGTAGACTTCTTTTCCTGCGATGGAACCGATGTTCACAATATGGCCGGACTTCCTTTCAACCATGCCGGGCATTATTTCTTTGGAAACATACAGAAGGCCTTTCACATTGATGTCCATCATGGCATCCCAATCATTCGCATCTCCATTTTGGATGGGCGATAAGCCATGTGCATTGCCGGCATTGTTAATGAGCACGTCAATTTTTTTCCAAGCCTCCGGCAAAGCCCGAAGTTCTTGAATGACGGCCGTCTGATTTCGAACATCAAAAGTAAGGGTGAGAACCTCGGTATGTATGGCCAAGTCCTGTGAAAGGGCGGCCAGCCGATCTGCCCTGCGACCACAAAGGATCAGCTTAAAATTATTATGTGATAGCAATTTGGCTGTGGCTTCACCAATGCCAGATGTTGCCCCAGTGATGAAAGCAATTCGTTTCTCCATTTTTGAAATTGATTATTGAAAAATCCAATAGACTGAAATCGTGTTGGTGTTAAGGCGGCTAAGTGGCACTGAATACGGAGTAGATTCTGATCCAAGCATATTTGAGATACCCCGTGAAAATCGTATCTCCTGAGAGAGCTTAAAGAGTGGAAAATAAAAATCAAAACCCATTCCTGCATCCAAGCTGAAGTTATGTTTTTGAATGGATAAACCGGCTGTAGAATTTCCCTGATCATTTTTGCCTGAGGCCTGAACGGCAGCAGTAAACCCACCGACCATATACATGCGCACGTTGCCTCTCCGCACCGATTTGTATTTCAACAAAACAGGAAACTCCACCAACGTAGATTCAACCAGTTGCGATTGGGTGGCTGAATTAGTGAAGTAGTAATACAACTTGTGTGCATAAAATCCTGCTTTCGGCATGACTCGAAAATCGAAAAACTCACCGATCTTATAGTTTACTAGAAACCCAAGGGAAAACCCTGGAGAAAATACCGGCTGCACCTGCGTTAAGGAATCTAATTTTGGTGAAACAAATTGGTTGGAATACTTCACCTGATACGATGAGGTGTGTAAACCAATGCTAAACCCATAGGTTATCTTTTGGTTGTCGTAACTGGAATTATGCTGGCGTGCCCAACGAAATAACTGAGCTTGCCCAACTTGCGGAAGCAAAAACAGCAGCAAACAGGCAAGCCCTATTTGATAGCGGTGTATAATGAACTTATCCCAAAAGTCAACGTTTGGCATGTCGTGTTTTTATAACCTAGTTTGGTGAGTATCGACAGAAAATTTTCTCCATCCGGAAAAGCCTGGACCGATTCTGGCAAGTAGGTGTAAGCCGAAGCATCGCGTGAAAATATTTTTCCGATTTTAGGCAAAATAAATTTGAAGTAAAAAGAATATAGCTGTTTCATTGGAAACGCTCGAGGCTTCGAAAATTCAAGTACCACCACCCGGCCGCCCGGTTTTATAACCCGGAGCATTTCAGCCAACCCTTTTTCGAGATTTTCAAAATTTCGCACTCCAAAGGCAACGATCACCGCATCGAATTTATTTTCCTCGAAAGGCAGATTTTCTGAATCGCCCGTCAGTAATTCAATGATCGATTCCTGCCCCATTCCTTTTATTTTTTTTCGCCCCACTTCTAACATGCCCTCCGAAATATCAACCCCAATAATCTTTTCTGGATGTAATTTCAAGGCTTCAATGGCAAAGTCTCCTGTGCCTGTGGCCACATCCAAAATAAATTTAGGGTTTCCCGAGGTCAAGAGAGCAATCGCTTTTTTTCGCCACCGGATATCAATGCCCAGGCTCAGGAAATGATTCAGAAAATCGTATTTGCCGCTGATGGCATCGAACATTCGAGCCACCTGTACTTTTTTTGTGGCTTCATCATTTTTATAGGGAACTACAGTCAAGTCGTTTTTTTACAAAGATAAGAGAAGCTTTGATTGAGGAAGGCTTTTAGGGTGAAGGTTTTAATTTCCCAAAACCCTGAACTCGACTCTTCGGTTGATGGCACGTCCTTCACGTTCATCGTCATTGCTGGCCAACGGCTTTTCTTCGCCATAGCCTATTGCTTTCACCCTGCGTGGGTCAATCCCTTTGGACACCAGAAAGCTTTTGACGGCATCGGCCCTTCGTTGCGACAGCTTTTTATTATAAATTTTACTTCCAATAAAATCGGTATGGCCGGAAATTTCCACTTGCAGGTTTTGGTTCTGTTTCATCATCATTTCCAATTTGTTCAACTCACCATAACTTTCTGTGCGGAAGGTCGCTTTTTCGAAATCGAAATAGATATTTCGCAAGATCGAAACCGAACCCACTGCTAACCGGTTCATTTGGATCGTTTTTTTGACTGTCGCTGGTTGAGTTGACGCACCCTTGATCTTTACCTTGATGGTTTGAAAAATGTACCCCTCTTTTTCCACTGAAATTTTGTATTCCTTAGGGGAGGTTGAAGCGATGCTAAACTCGGTGACGCCTCCACCTTTGCTCACTGCGCCAACGGCACCCTTTTCTTTTAAGCTTTGCATCCGCACCTTAGCATCCAATGGAGCGTTAGTAGTGGCATCAACGATGGTCACCACGTACTTCAAGGCTTGCACCACTTTTTTGGGTTCTTCTTTTTTAGGTGTCTCTTTTGGCGGTTCAATTTTTGCCGATTCTGTGGCTACCGAATCCTTTTTAGGTTCTTCTTTTTTTACAGGCTCTTTGGCGGCCACCGCAGGTTCTTTTTTATTATCCTCAATCGCAGTGATTACATAGATATCGGTGTACCCCATCCCGTCATCTCGAACAGAAGCATAATACCATCGCTGGCCATCCTTCGAACTACTAAAATAAATATCATCATCAGGGGAGTTAATCGGATAACCCATATTTTCAGGATCGCTCCATTCATTTTTATCACTATTTAGTAAGGTGGTTTTGAATACATCAAACCCTCCCATTCCCTTCCTTCCATCCGAACTAAAGTAAAGTGTTTTTGCATCGAAGGCTATAAAAGGGCCATCTTCATCGCGATCAGTATTGATGTTGCCCCCTAAGTTTTTTACCCTGCTCCATTCCCCTTTCGAATCCTTTGTGCACATATAAATATCCGACCCGCCATAACCACCCGGGCGCTCGCTGGCAAAGTAAAGCGTCTTTCCATCGGCAGTGATGGAAGCCGAGGATTCGCGATAAGAAGAATTGATAATACCGGGAAGTGGTGTTGGCACACCCCAACTACCATCCTTCATTTTTGCGCATACATAAATATCTCCGTTCCCTTCATCTTTATAGATAAAAAGCAAATTCCCATCCGGTGAAAGCGTAAGGTCAGAGTCGAAGTATTTGGTGTTTACCGTTGGCCCAATATTTTTTGCTTGCTTCCAACTTCCACCTGTCTTTTCGGAAATAAAAATATCTTCGTAAGGTTTGTTATCGTCTGCCACGTTTTCAAAAGTGTTTCCATCGCGCCTTCGGGTTGTGAACACGAGCTGAGTCTCATCGGCATTAAGTACAGGCGCATAATCTTCGAATTCAGAATTTACATCCCTTCCCATGTTGGTGATTGCGAAAGGTTTTGGGTCGGCCACAAACTCCTTTCCGTTGTTGCACTCCTGAATTCTCCGATCCACTTCTTTCATTTCAATTTTATCCTTTCCGGCATAGTTGGGTTTTGCCAAAAGCCGATTCCGATAGCGGGTGTAATAATCAATGGCGTTATCGAATTGAAGTCCATATTGATAGCTGTTAGCGATCCAATATTCAAGATCAAATCTGTAATTAGGGTCTTGGTGGTAAATTCTTAAGAAATATTTGACAGCCAAATCTTTGTTGATCGTCTGTAAATGCATGTGCCCAGCCTCAAAATTTGCTTTGATGTTGGTGGTATCAAAGTCAGCGGCAGTCACCATCATGTCGCGAGCAACATCTAATGCTTTAGTAGCCTCGATAACATCCAGTGCCTGCTGCATATAGTCCAAGGATAGTTTTTTATCCTGCTGTTGCTGGCCAAGACAAATTGAACTAACGGAGACGAGGGCTAAAAATAAAATTACCCTTTGCGTGTGCATATTAAAAAATATTGTTGTCTATAAAATGCCGTTAAAGATAGCAAGGTAGGGAAAAACTTAATAAAGATAAACACCTGTTTGTAAAACATAAAGCACCCGTTTCTTACATCTTTAGTAAATTGCCCTTAAATTAACACTTTAACTAATGAAGATAGCCTCCGCTGAGTTTGAAATCAGCTCCACCGATTGGCGTAAGTGCCCTGAAACAAGCAAACCAGAATTCGCTTTTATCGGTCGCTCCAACGTGGGCAAGTCTTCATTAATCAACATGCTTGTTGATCGAAAAAAATTGGCGAAGACCTCTTCGACACCTGGCAAAACCCAAACCATCAATCACTTCATGGTTAACAATGAGTGGTATTTGGTTGACCTTCCCGGTTATGGCTACGCTTCCGCGAGCCGGTCGGCACGGTTTGCGTGGGGAAAAATGATTGAGGAGTATTTGAAAAACAGAACGAACTTATTCTGCACCTTCATCTTACTTGATGCCCGCCTTAAGCCACAAGCGATAGATTTGGATTTCATCACCTGGATGGGAATGCAAAGCCTGCCGATGGCCATCATTCTTACAAAATCCGATAAGTTAAAACAGCAAGAGTTAGCAAAGTCAAAGAAAACAATCGAGACAAAATTATTAGAGCAATGGGAAGAGCTTCCTCCCCTTTTTGTTTCGTCTGCCGAAAAAAAATCTGGCCGCGATAAGGTTCTTGACTTTATTGACCAGGCCATGAAGCAGGCAGTAGATTGAAAACCATGGAAAGTGGTGAAGGCTTAAAGCGCGAGATCGGGTTGTGGGGTTTGACTGCCAACATTGTAAATATCGTTATCGGCTCAGGCATTTTTATTTTGCCCGCGATTGTAGCCGAGCAGCTTGGCGCCTCTGGGATATTGGCCTACCTGTTGTGCGGCTTTCTAATCACCGCTATCATGCTTTGCTTTGCTGAGGTAGGAAGCAAAATAACTGTTACGGGCGGTGCCTACGCCTACATTGAAGCTGCCTTTGGCCCTTACCTCGGATTTCTAACCACCAACATTTTCGTATTCGGCTCTTCGCTGATGGCCGCCTCTGCCGTTGCCAATGCACTTGCCTTAACTTTATCCTATTTGTTTCCAGTGTTCTCCAACCCGTGGATTAGGGCTGGATTCTTATTGGCTGTCTTTACCCTTCTGACCGTTGTGAACATTCTTGGCGTAAAGAAGGGAATCACATTGGTAAAAATAATCACTGTGATCAAACTCACTCCGCTACTTCTTCTGGTGTTGTGGGGATCAACCAAAGTGGAATCGAAAAATTTAATAGGGAACAGTCTTCCCACATGGGATAGCCTAGGCGCGATTTCCCTCATACTCTTCTTTGCCTTTCAGGGTGCAGAAACTGGCTTGAGTATTAGTGGTGAAGTGAAGAAACCGAACCGTACCATTCCGTTAGGGATTTTGTTTGGCTTCATCGCGATTCTTTTATTCTATATCGCTATCCAATTGGTATCGCAAGGTGTGCTTCGCGATTCATTTGCCAATTATAAGGATGCCCCATTGGCAGAAGTGGCCAGAAGAGTGATGGGACCTGTTGGATTGACTTTGATGATTGCTGGTGCCGCGGTTTCCATGCTCGGGTATTTAAGCAGCGACAGTTTGAGTACACCAAGGGTTTTGTTCCGTGCCGCCAAGGACGGAGTCATGCCCTTTAAAAACCTTACCAAAGTACACCCAAAATACGCTACGCCTTATGTTTCCATCCTTGTCTATGCTTTGTTATGCTGCTTCTTTTCCATTACGGGGGAATTCAGACAATTGGCAATTTTCGCGTCATCGGCTGCCTTGTTGATTTATTTGGGCGTTGCGTTGGCCGTCATCAAACTACGATTGAATACAGAAAAATATCCAGCTGCTTTTCGGATTCCGGGTGGATATACTGTACCAATTATTGCTATTGTCACCATACTCTGGTTTCTCTCGCACCTTACTGCCAAAGAATGGACTGGCCTTGGCGTGTTCCTTTCTGTTATAAGTCTTGTCTATTTCCTCCTTAAACAATTTAAAATCATTGAACGTCCGTTATAGTGAATTGATTATTTTTGCACCGTAAAAAATCAATTCATGGAATTTTCTGAAATCGCATCAATTAGTGGCAAGAGTGGATTGTATAAAATCTTAAAGCCCGGAAGGACTTCGGTAGCCCTCGAAGCGTTGGATGCTTCGAAAACAAAGATCGTGGCCGGGGCAACGCATCGTGTTTCTGTTCTTCATGAAATTAGTATTTATACCACAACGAAAGAAGGCACTGCACCCTTAGCCGATGTGCTGAGAAAAATACACGAACAATTTGGTGCCGATCTTGGTGTCGATAGCGAATCTGACCCAGCGGAATTGCGTGCCTTTCTAAAATCCGTGTTACCCGAATTTGACGAACATCGGGTGTATGTTTCCGACATCAAAAAATTAGTAAAATGGTATGGTATCCTGCTCGCAGAAGCACCTGAATTACTGAAAGCTGTTGAGAAAAAAACGGAATAGTCAGAAGTTCTCTACTTTATCCACCATATTCCAAGAGCCCACATAAAACGGAGTGCGCTGATGTAAGCTCGTAGGTTGGATTGCCAATATCCTCTCCTTTCCATTGGTTCCTTTCCCCCCGGCTTGCTCTACAATAAAAGCGAGGGCATTGCATTCATACATCAATCGTAATTTTCCGTTTGAATCTTTCGAAGTAGCCGGATACAAATAGATCCCTCCTTTCAATAGGTTCCGGTGAAAGTCGGCAATGAGTGAGCCGATGTAGCGAGCGGTATAATTCTGATCCTTACAATATTGAAGATACTTTTTGATGCCAGGGGAAAAAGAATTGGACAATCCTTCATTAATGGAATAAATTTTTCCGTCCTGCGGAATGATCATATCGGGATGAGAAAGAAAGTACTCGCCTAGCGAAGGTTCATGGGTAAATCCGTTTACACCATGCCCTGTGGTATAGACCAGCATCGTGGATGATCCGTACAAAATATAACCGGCAGCCACTTGCTCTTCGCCTTTCTGAAGAATGTCTTGCTCGGAGATCGGTTGTCCAATTTTTGATTTTCTTCGATAGATTGAAAAAATCGTTCCGATAGAAACATTAACATCGATATTTGATGAGCCGTCCAATGGATCGATGGCAATTACATACTTCCCTTCATTATTCAAGTCGACATACGATTCGGTTTCTTCGGAAATAAGCGCACAGACCTCCCCTCCCTTTGACAATGCCCGGGTAAACCGAATGTTAGCTAACACATCCAATTTTTGCTGCTGCTCACCACCAGAATTTTGAGAGCCAATTGCGCCCATGATATCAATAAGCCCCGCTTTGTTGATTTCACGATTTACCACCTTGGAAGCCAACGCAATATCGCGCAGCAACTGTGAGAGTTCGCCCGTGGTATATTGAAATTGATCCTGGTTGTTTTTGATAAACCGGTCCAACGCTGTGCCTATGGGTAAGGCAATCCTTGAAGTCTCCACAATAATAATCTATTAAATAAGTCTTGGGTTGTTTTAAATTCGCACTTTAGGCGAACGGCTGCAAAGATACATTGCAATCGTTTGAAATCAATAAAAATAAAGAAAATGAACGTATTCAAATTTGGTGGTGCCTCGTTAAAAAATCCCGCTTCGATTAAAAACGTAGTCTCAATTATTAAAGCCCATGAGAAGGAAGACTTACTGGTGGTACTTTCAGCCATGGGATCAACCACCGATGCCCTTGAAAAAATTATTGCCCTAGCGCAGGCCGGAAAAAAGTTTGAATCCGAACTTGACGAGATTAATGAATATCACACTTTCATAATCAAAAGTCTCTTTAACAATCCGAAAGTCCTTCTTGAAAAACTAAGTGGATTAGTTGAAGAAATAAAAATCAATGCTTTAAAAAAAGGGGAATATGATTTTGTGTATGATCAGGTAATTGGTTTTGGTGAAATTATTTCTTCAGTGATTATTTACGAATTACTGATTCAGGAAAATAAGGAAGTAGCGTGGATCGACTCACGAAAATACATTCAAACCGATAGCACCTTTCGCGAGGGTCAAATCCAATGGAAGGAAACGGAGAACAAAGTGAATGAGTTGAAATCCGTTTTAAAAAAGAAGATGATTATCGCTCAGGGTTTCATCGGTGCAAACGAAAAAAATGAAACCGTTTCGTTAGGTCGCGAAGGCTCAGACTTCAGTGCGGCCATTTTCGGTTCAGCCTTGAAAGCAGAATCGGTGACAATATGGAAGGATGTTCCTGGTTTGATGAATGCGGATCCGAAACGTATCCTCGATGCAGTAGTGTTTGAAGAATTGCCTTATAAGGAAACTGCTGAGATGACCTACTACGGAGCTTCCGTGATCCATCCTAAAACCGTAAAGCCTTTGGCCAATCGCGTGATTCCGTTACTGGTAAAAAGTTTTATTGATCCGAGTTTGCCTGGCACCAAAATCCACGAATGCCATGTGGATAAACTTCCTCCGCTCATCATCCATAAAGAGAATCAATGTTTGATTTCTTGTCGGGTAATGGATTATACCTTTATAAACGAAGAGCAATTAGGTCATATCTTTCATTCCATCAGCGAAAGTGGTATGCGCATCAACGTTATGCAAAACTCGGCCATCTCCTTTTCCTTTTGTGTGGATTACCTTGAAAACCGTGTCCACAAACTAATTGATCTGCTCAGTAAAAAATTTGAAGTGTTTTACAATACCGGCCTGATGCTCATTACCGTAAAAAATTACGACTCCAAAACATTTAGTGAATACCGGAATATGAAGGGGGTAATCCTTGAGCAGTCTTCGCGCTCGGCCTTGCAGGTATTGGTGAGGGATATTTGAAACTTTCGTATCTCACCCAAACTAAATTTAAGAAGGGGCTTTGATTTTATCAGCAAGCCTGATACAACTTTCGCAACACTGCTTGAAAAAAGCTGAGAAATGAGTCTTACGATGTTCTTTTTCTCGTTACCTTTACTAAGCTTATGAAAATTCACCGAACTATCATTAACCCACAGACCCCGGCCGACCTGATAATCCATCTGCCGGAACAATTCCTGCATACCGAAACGGAGATCATTGCTTTTTCTTCCGAAGAGGAGCCTGTGGCCGAGCGCAAAAGGACTTATGAGGAGGCCGTAAAATTTTATCGCGACAATTCGATAGATTTTAGCAAAATAAAAAAGTGGAAGCGCGAAGATTTGTATGAGTAAGTTTTTTATGGACGCCAATATCTGCGTATATGCTTTCGACATCAGCGAGCCAATTAAGAAGGAGAAAGCTAAATCTCTTTTGAGAACCAAATATAAGCTCACAAGTGATCATTGAAACGTTTCTTGCTTGTTCGCGTAAGCTAAAACTGCCGCATAGTATATGCGAAGAAAACACTCGCTTCCTTTGCGGCATTGCAAACCTTACGCCTATAAACACAAAAGTGTTTTCTGTTGCCCTCCAACTAAAACCCCGGTATCAATTTTCTTTTCTTGACGCTGTAATTGTAGCTACGGCTCTTCAAGCCAACTGTTCCACGTTATACTCAGAAGACCTACAGCACGGCCAGCTTATAGAAGGCCAACTCAAGATTATCAACCCGTTTATCATTGCTTAATATTATTTTTTTAAGTTGCACATGTCCAGTTCATGATTTTGAACATAGTACCCCACATCGCTTGATGAAGCAAATAAAAAAAACGGGAATGGCTAAAATCTATTTCGCCTGGGTGGGTAGTTTTGAAAGAGATAAACCTCATTATTACATTATCAATGCTCCTGATTTTCTAATTGAGTACGACAATTCGCAGGGTAATTGTAATCATATCCACGCCATCTTACGCGAAAAAGGAAATGACTTTGGTGAAGATATTTTAAAGAATCACTATTTAACTAGTGAGCATCACAAGAAATAGAAATAGCAAAGTTGATCGCTTAGTTATGGTTTTGAGTAAAAGCTATTTTAAAAACCATTGTCTTATGGTCGGGTGCAGGAAATTCTACAAAACCTCCGTAATTAACAGAAAACATATTTCCCTTTAGCCCTAGCAAAGCAGCGAACCGGTCGCTGGCGAAAAGCGAACCGCTTGTCGTGTACTTGTTCATCTCCTTCACTAGTTGGACAGCCGTACTTGACAATTTCACGGTGGCCGTTGCTTCTTCCGCTTCCACATAAACCGGCCCCGCGTGGAAGCTGATTTTGTAGGGCGCTTGATTCCGAAAAGTCTTGACTGCCCCAGTAATAAACCGAACATATTCAATCACTCCCGACTCGGTTCTGAATGCTGCCAACATCGCTGAGTCGTCAGGTTCCATAATCAAGTAGGCGTCTTGCTCCTCGACTTTAAATTCGTCAAAGCCTTTAACAATTTTATCTTTTTCCGTTGGAGCTACTGCCAATAAATCAATATAAGCCAAATAAAGAACGGGCCTATTCACCGATTTTTTGGGGAGTGGAACAAAGACCTCCGATACTGGAGACGTAGTCGAGGTAGAAGTTATAAAAATGCTGGGGTTGATATTGGTGTGGTTTTTAGGAAAAGGCCAAAGTCCGATGGTATCCCGGGTTCCGCCCTCCTTCTTCCTCAAATCAACATCCGACAAAACGGAGAGTAATTTAGGCTCCTCGTGATAAGTTCCACTACGCAAGGATGCCGCACCGAAAATTATTTTTGTTTGAAAAGCAAAAATATCGTCAAGGCCATCATAGTGTTCATCGCTCATATACGTAACCGGAAATCGATCCAGCAGCGCTTGAAACCGATCAACCCAAGTTGTTCCGGCAAAAGCGACACTGACCTCTACAAAATCAGTTTTTTTAAAGGGAAGAAAAATATTTACTTCCCCTCCTTGCTCTGCCATAGCTTCGGCAAAGAGAATATCTCCACCGCATGCCAATGAACAATATCCGATATGTACGTTCAACGAACGAATAGCGTGGGTGATTTCTTCTTTAACTTCCTTTTCGATTGCCGCTGGAAAACGTGGCTCTTTCCTCCCAGGATGATCGATCATGTGGCCAATAAAAGCAACCACTCCCGGTGGGTTAAATAATTTCATGACTTCATTGGGGACGGGAAGGAAATGATTCAATAGCCAAAGCTGATTATGGACACTGCTGATTTTACCCCAATCCTTTCCGGCCTCCTTGCGCGCTTGAACGAAATACTCCAAAGCTTTTGGTTTATTTTTTGTGAGCATGTGCGCTTCTCCCAGCGTAGCCAATGCCCAGAAGTCAGTTTCCTTACCTTCTATCAAAGAAATTACTTGAGTAGCTATTTCACGGCTCTTCCCCAACTGACCCGCCATAGCCGACATCGAGGCCGCATTGATACCGGTATAATAGTTTTGGGTAGCTAAAAAATTTTTCAGGTAAGTATCGCGTGACCGGATCGCGAAAGGATTGCTTTGATTTTTTTTAAATAATTCTTTGCAAATGCTACCCATAATGCCAGCTGACTCAGGATCATCAGGAAATCGAAAGTAGACGCCTTCCATAAAGATAAGCGCCTCTTCGGGGACGCCTGATTTCGAGAGTGCCAATGCATACAACTGCTTCAATCTCAAATCCTCAGAAATCCTGAGCAAGCTCTCGGCCTTAGCGTGTGCTTCTGCATATCGACCCAGGTCAATCAGTTTTTTGATGTCGTCTATTGATTCTTGCATTTTAATACTAGGAAGCTAGAATTGTATTATTATTTAACGCTGCCAAGATAATGATCGAGCCACATCAATGTTTCGCGCACAAAATCTGTGCGTGGCACCAAATGTCCTGTTTCATAAATAAAAATCTTCTTTTCCTTCATTGGTGTACCCAATAAATCAAACATGGGTTTCTGAGAAATCTCTACTGGAAAAAACATATCATGCCTACCATTTACCATTAGCACAGGTTGGGTAACCCGGGGGATAAAATTGATTTGGTCGGCTTCCGGTAACGCTTTATGCATTTCCATTCCACCAACATTAAGTACAACGACCTTAATTCTTTTCTCAATCGCTGGCATGATTCCGCCCATAAAACCACCCCAACTCCACCCGAGGTAGGCCAATTTATCAGTCTGAATGTCTTTTCTAGTTTCGAGATAATCTATCGTTCGGCCAATGTCTTTTCGCCACATGATCACATGGTCTTTATAAAAAACAGACTCATTCTGCAGATCAGAATTTAATTCATCATGTCTTTCGAATGTGCCTTTATAGATTGGCCTGATCACCGCACGTCCACTTTTCAAGATAAAGTCCAGACGGCCAATTTCTGGATTAAACTTTCTTGAAAAAATATCTCCAGATCCGGGGAAAAACAGAACCGTTTGAAAAGGTGGCTTACTGTTTTTTGGTAAAAACAAATAGGCTTGCATTCGCTCATGATTATAGGCGGCATTGAAGCTAATCCTTTCCACGGTATAAAAATCTGTCGCGGCAACTAACTTCACACTGTCATGCAGCGGTGCTTTATCGTAAGCATATTGCCGTAGAAAAATAGTAAAGGTTTTATCATCTACAGGCTTTTCTTTTCGGTAATCGCGAAAAGCCATCTCCACTTTGCCGTTTAATCTGGCTAAGGTGGAGTCACCTGGGAGTTCCTGGATACAGCGGAACCCATTCGCCAAACTTCGGTCAAGTGCTCTCTGTGTATAAGCATCATTGAAAGCATATTGAGGATCATTCCATCCACCGCCTAAAATGAATCGTTGATTGGGATCATTCGTAGCATTCGAACACCACTCCCGGGCATTGCCAGCAATATCATACACACCAAAGGAGCTATAACCTTGCATTTTACCAACCTCCGTTGTTCCCTTTCCACTAAAATTACTGAGGGGTACAATAAATTCTGTTCGAGAGGTTTCGGCTACAATGCTCCAATGAAAAACTGTCGGAAGCTGTTTATGAACAAAGGCCGCATAGGCTGCCGCTTCATACCACGAAACACCTGTGACAGGATGATTTTCCTGTCCATCATTATAGGTACCAGCCTCCCAACTGGCAGGTCCTTGCTGCCCCGTTCGATCAACAAATTTTTTAATCGCCATTCCATGCGGCAATAATTCTCCCTCGGAATAAACAGGCACTTGCCAAAGCGATTCGTTGGAATAACCCCCTGCATCCACAAAAGCTTTGAATTGTTTATTCGTTACCTCAAAACGATCGATCAAAAATTCCCCCACCTGTCTATTTCCATAGGACTCCAGTCCCACGATATACATATCAGTTAATTTTTTGGGGATTCGCACCATATTTTCTGGAAGAGTGCCACGCTTGTCTAACCTTAAATGGCCTATCTCATCCTTTAGTTTCCTGATAATCCAAGGTGGACCGGCATATTCAATAGTTTGATAGCCCGGCTTACGTATTTCCATTCTAAGATATCCCCGTGGAAACGATGCCTCGATAATAGGGGTTGTTCCAGATAATCTCCATTCCATCTCAGGTTTCGAGTAGTCTTTCCAAAATACCTGAGCATCAGAAGGATTCGTTTCCATGGAAATAATGGTTGCAACTCTTGGCAATAAGTTTAACAGCGTTGAATCTTTGGGAATGATTTTTTTCGCCTCCATAAACTTATCATAGGCTTCCGTAGGGGGAAAGAAATTTTCATCCACTATTTTCTGTATAGCCGGAAGCAACACAAATTTTGCCTTATCAATATCTTGTTTTTTCCAGTACCATTGTAATCCATAAAAACAGGCCGCCCCTAAAATAATTACAGTCGCAATCGCCACAACTTTTCGGAGTGGGGATCTATTGGTTTCCTTTTTTTTCGGAGCAGGTTTTATTTCAATCGGAGTTTCAACAACAATCGGTATTTTCGTTTTGTCGGACTTACTTTTCTCTGCTTGCTTTATACCGCGCAAAATTTCGTCAATCGCGTTAGCGACTTTATTAATCTGGTCGCGATAAAAAGGTTGCTTAGTGTTTTTGATTACATCGTCATCCCAGGGTCTCAATGATCGGTTCACGCCCGGAGAATGATAAATAAAATCTACGGAGCGAATGACCCCTAAATAAGATTCCGCCAGCTTCACATCTTCAGGATCAAGATCGTGGATGCGAACCGGCAACACCCTGCTGGATACGTTTCCAGAAGGCAACTTTATATTCAATCCAAATTGATCTTGTCCAGCTTTTTCTATAAAAGCAAGAAATTCATGGTTCCACGCAAACCCTTTGGCATCGCAATAGGTCTTGGAAAGAATGGGAATAAATATAAGGCACTTTAGTTTCGCCTCAAGCGAATGATTTACCGAATGGGTTTCGAGCAAGCCATCGTGCGGATTGGCATCAAAATAAACGTTGACCTTTTCTTTAAGAGTTGCCTCCAACTCTTTGTTGAGGTTGTCAACAAACTCCGTTACCCATCCATCGTATTTATTGTCGTTTTGTCGGTAGGAGATGAAAATGTCATACTCGAAGTTGGGTAAGATTGAAGCCATAAACCAAATATAGCCAGTTTTATGATGTGTTATGAATTGAAGTCCTTTATTGATTCTTGCAAGTGAATGCGTTAGACACTAATCTGGAAATCGTTTAGAATATTTAGAAGAAAAATTTACTTTAAAATATTTTTCAATTCGTTGCTGGCCTTAGCACGGTTAAATGCATTACTAAAAGCTTTTTTCAAAAAGGCGTTGTAGTCATCCACTTTACTTTGTACTATTCTAAATTGAGGCAAGTCCTTTATTCTTTCAAAGGCAGGATCGTTTTCATAAAATATCTTAAGTGTAAAACCGTATTTAAAAGAACTGTCTAAGTATTGAATGGCCTGCTGGTCAAATCCCAACAACACTTTATCTACTGCGAGGTCGTAATAAATATTTCCTTTATTCCCCCAAGTCCCTATACTTCTTGTTTTGTCAAGCATTTGGCTTTGGATTTTACTGTCTTCTAAAAGCAATTCTTTGGCTTTATCAATCTCTCCAAGTTTTAACAAGGCCATGGCCAGACGGTGCCTAAATGGAACAGTCTGACTTTTGGGCTCAAACCTAGATTTTCCATTGCCTCGAAATCTGGTTTAGCTGCGCGTCATGTTCACCCAACCGTTCGCATGCTTCAATTAGTTGCTCTTTAAAAGAAGTTTCCTTCAGCAACGTTTTCCTGTTGCCCTACCAGTCTTTAAGATCACAAGTTGTGATGTTAAAGACTTATTGTTTTCTAAACTTTCAATTTGAAATCTCAAGCACTCATATTCGTCTTTAGTAAGTTGAAACATGAAATCAGGCGGAAACCTTTTTGCCTTTCGCTTCACGGCTTGGTTCAATACCCTCGTTTCACCTTCGTAAAGAACGGCTAAATCGAACATCACCCTTTGGCATCGTATTTCATAAATCCTGTTTTGGATGCTTACTATTATTTGCATGTACTACTTCCCGATACAAAACTTAGAAAATATATTATCCAGTAGATCATCGGTAGTTACTGCGCCTGTGATCTCACCCAAAAAATGGAGTGCTTGCCGGATGTCCATGGCGAGAAAGTCACCAGTTATTCCTTTTTTCATCCCTGCAAGTACACGATTTAGCGATTCATTGGTTTGACTTAAGTTTTGAAAATGTCGTAAGTTGGTGACGAGTACATCGCCTTGCTTCACTTCATTAATTTGGAACTGAGATAGAATCTTGTCTTTGAGAAGCTGAATATTTTTCTTCTGTGATGCTGAAATCAAAATGAAATTTTCCGCTTCGAGTAGTTTAAGCAGTTCTGGATTTGCCTTATCAATTTTGTTTCCGACTTTAAGAAAAGGAATATTTAAACTCCTGATTTCGTTTTCTTCAAGGTGAATTTCTTCCAACGTAGATTTTGATAGATCAAATAAATATAAAATTAGAGATGCTTTACTAAGGCTTTCCCGGGTGCGAGCCACGCCTATTGCCTCTACAATATCGGTAGTCTCCCGCAATCCGGCCGTATCCATAAACCGAAAACTAATGCCATCCAAAATCATTTCATCTTCAATCACATCGCGCGTGGTACCCGGAATTTCAGAAACGATAGCTTTCTCTTCGTTGAGTAACGCATTGAGTAAAGTTGATTTTCCGGCATTCGGTTTACCAGCAATCACCGTTGGTATGCCATTCTTAATCACATTTCCCTGATCAAAAGATTGAATCAGAGAATGGAGAAAGGATTGAATACGGAAAATCAATTTTTTTAAATCCTCGCGCTTGGCAAACTCTACATCTTCTTCGCCAAAGTCGAGTTCCAGTTCAATCAGCGAAGCAAAATGAATTAACTCTTCACGTAAATGTTGAATTTCTTTAGAGAAGCCCCCCCGCATTTGGTTGAGGGCGGCCTGACGGGCATTGTCGGTTTCGGCATTGATAATGTCGGCTACTGCTTCGGCTTGAGCCAGATCGAACCGCCCGTTAAGAAAAGCGCGCTTGGTAAATTCACCAGGCGTAGCGAGCCGAGCCCCATTTTTCAACAAGAGCTTAATGATTTCTTTTACGATGATCGGTGATCCATGGCAGGAAATTTCAATCGAATTTTCCTTGGTAAACGAATGCGGTTCTTTAAATAAAGAAACCAAGACTTCGTCAATGGGTTTATCGCCATCGTAAACCGTTCCAAAATGAATGGTATGCGAAGGCTGCTGGGCCAAGTTCTTTCCTTTAAATACCTTTTGAATTATATCGATTGAGGTTTTTCCCGAAAGACGGATCACGGCAATGGCACTAACTCCCTGCGCAGTAGCAAGGGCAATGATGGTCTCTTCAAAAGCATTCACAACTGGAAAATTACAAATAAACTATCGCACAATAAGTACGGGAATATTGACGCGATGGCGCACTACATCTACGGTAGTACCAAAAATCAAATCCTTAACCCAGTTGTGGCCATGCGCACCCATGACTAACAAATCAGAATCAAACACATTGACAATCTCAGGTATGGTGCGTCTCGGATTGCCATACCCAACCTTTGTGGTCACTTGAAAGCCCTGCTTTTGCAACTGGTCTGAATAATTTCCCAACCCCATGGCATCTTCATCCGCTTCACGGTCAGCAATTTCACTTCCGTACCACATGGCTCCGGCAGTTTCTACAATGTGAAGTAAAACATAAGAAGCTTCGTGGCCACCTTGCGCCACAGCGCTTTGTATCGTCTTGCTATCAACAGAACTGAAGTCTATTGTAATGGCAATTCTTTTATATACGGGTCGAGTCAAATTACTCAAGTCAGCAGCCGAAGAATGTGGGCTAACATTGTTCTCCTGTCTTCGCTGATCCATCAAGGGTTTGAACGCGATATAAATTAAAAGAGCCCCAATGGCCACGCAAAGTGGGATAACCAGCCACAAAATAAGCCACCGATAATCCCCGCTACTGCTTAGCCAGCCCGATAATTCCTGCATCACCAATTTTACATTAAGCCCAATGATTATGGCGGCAATAGCCCACGCGCTAATCTTCATCCAATTCTTTATCACAAAAACGCCCATTTTTTCTTTGTCGCTGGTGAAGTGAATGAGTGGAATAACGGCAAACCCAAGTTGCAGGCTCAGGACCACTTGACTTAACACCAGCAACGCTCCTGTCTCACCCTCGCCAAAAAAAATGATAACCAGGTAGGCGGGTGTAATGGCGATGAGTCGGGTGATCAACCTTCGCAGCCAAGGGGCAATCCTTAAATTCAAATATCCTTCCATCACCACTTGACCTGCCAATGTGCCTGTAATAGTTGAACTCTGACCCGCAGCTACTAAGGCAATACCAAATAGAATGGAAGCCCAGTCGGTTCCCAACATAGGCGCCAGAAATTTATACGAATCTTGAATATCGGAAACTTCATACATGCCCGCCCTAAAAAATGTAGACGCAGCTAAAATTAAGATGGCCGCATTTACGAAGAAGGCGGCATTCAAGGCAATGGTTGAATCAATAAGATTGTATTTAATAGCCGACCAAATCCCCCGCTCACTGGTATCAAACCTTCGGGTTTGCACAAGCGATGAATGAAGATAAAGATTATGCGGCATCACGGTTGCCCCAATGATCCCTATGGCTATGTACAAAGCCTCATTCGAAGGAATCGTTGGGACAAAGCCCTTTACTAATTCACCCATATCCGGCTTCGCCCAAATCATCTCCATCAAAAAGGATAATCCAATAATAGCGACCAAGGCGATAATAAAAGCCTCTATCTTGCGCATCCCATAACTTTGCAATACCAAAAGCAACAACGTGTCCAGCACGGTAAGGCTTACCCCCCAAATTAAGGAAAGCCCAAATAGTAATTGCAAGCCAATGGCCATCCCTAATACTTCCGCCAGATCGCATGCGGCTATGGCTATTTCAGCAAAAACCCATAAACAAAAATTGACGGCAGGATGGTAGGTTGTTCTGGAGGCTTGCGCCAAATCGAGTTGCCGAACGATACCCAATCGCGCACTTAAACTTTGGAGTAAAAGTGCCATTAGATTTGACATCAGTAACACCCAGAGCAGCGAAAACCCAAATTTGCTGCCTCCTGCAATGTCGGTAGCCCAGTTTCCTGGATCCATATACCCCACACTAACTAAATATGCCGGGCCAAGGAAAGCCAACAGTTTTCTCCAACCCTGGCGGCCAGTTACATCTACAGAAGAATGAACTTCGCTTAAAGATTTCCGCTTCAACCTTGTTCGCTCCATACTCATTCTTTTACTAAAAGATTTTTCGAAACTTCTTTGGAAAGGAAAACTTTATGGCCATCCAATAAAGCTTCCATTGAATCATCAAAGGTTTCGCGGGCAAGGACTTTTATTTTCTTTCCCGGCTTTGCCCCAATTTTATCCAAAAGTTTCAATAGAGAAGAATCAGAATCTTTTACTGCCGTAATCACCGCTTGCTTCCCTTCTTTCAATTGATCGCAGGCGATGGCATGCTGTTCCTGCAGTTTACCTTTACGATCGGGAATAGGGTCACCATGCGGATCGGTTTTTGGATACCCCAGAAACTCGTCTATTTTTTCAATCAGCCTTTTGGATTGGATGTGCTCCAGTTGTTCGGCCACCTCGTGCACCTCATCCCAGGCAAAG
This sequence comes from Cytophagales bacterium, assembly GCA_027317105.1. Taxonomy (GTDB): domain Bacteria; phylum Bacteroidota; class Bacteroidia; order Cytophagales; family Cyclobacteriaceae; genus ELB16-189. Next base: position 5,353 of record DAHVFH010000181.1, on the reverse strand, counting down.
CCAAGCGTTTGAACCAAAAATGTTTCCCACAACCGGTGCTTCCGGATGACTATGAGTGCCTCCCTATTACCTTTAGGGGTGAGATTAACCCCATAATATTTTTTGTAGGCAAGGAAATTTTTTAAAGCCAGTTTCTTAACCATATCCGTAGCCGAAGCAGCCTTCGTTTTCATAGCTTCGGCCAAGTCATTTGTGAGCACAGGTTTTGTGCCTGCATCCGACAAGTGATAAATGGCCTTTAGGTAATTCTCTTCGGTGAAGCTCGGCATGATTTAGTGATTCATTTTTCAAAGATATATTTTTAGACTAATCTAAAAAATGGTTTAGGTATTTAATCTTAATCAAGATGCCGGAATAAGTTTCTTGATCCTGAGTTTAAGCGGCCCTAAAACCACCCTTAAAGGTGTTCGATTACCTTCATAAAGATAGTTTCTTCATTTTGCCAGGTCATCCCTTCTGGGAAAGAAGTATAGAAGGCACCTCTCCTAATTTCTGTAAGAATTGCGGCAACATCAGGCTCTTCAAAATCGACCTTGATGGAAGCCTTACAGGGCAAACACATTTGAACCCAGCGCTCATGATCTTGAAGCAGGATAGGGAGATGGCACGCCAAATATTCAAACAGCTTAGTTGGAATCTTGTTTTCCAGATGGGGAGAGGGAGGATAACAAATGAGCCCAAAGTTTGCGGTAGCTATTGCATCCCTTATTATTGAATGAGAAACGAAATTTCCACCTCCTACCAAAGTAATATAAGAGTCTTGAGAAATCGCTTTTTCAATTTTGCGAATCAACTTGGGTTGCGCACAAAAGCCAATGATATCTAATCGTATTTTAGATTCAAATGCATGCAGTTTCTTGGCCAGGTCAATAGCTTGAAAAATGCCAGTGCTTTCGGCAAGCGTTCCAGTAAAAATCAAACGGATAAAATCGGGATCCAATTTCCTTACAAAACCTTCAGGTATTTTGCATTTGTTTTCGATAATCGAAAACTTATCCCGTACAAAATTTAACTCCTCTGCATAGCACTTTTCAGCGAGAATAAATCTTGAAACGAAGGGAGCTGTAACCAATTCTTTTGCTCGCACCAAGAAGGCAATTAACCCTCTCAAGATTCTAGGAAAAGCATTCGTATGTCGAATATTCAACCAATAATTTTCCTGAACATCGTAGATTATTTTGCTGCCAAATATTATTCTGTTTAGTATCGCAACTCCCAGTAATTCATGGGTAGTAACTAGAATCAATTCGGGTTTTACATTAATTAAAATTTGTAGGGTTTTTAGCCTAGCCAGAAGTCTCCCCACACTTAGACGCCTAAACGCTGGTAGAGGATGAAATTGGATTTTCGATTCGAAAAACTTGGTCTCAGTGGGGTAACCAATGATGTGTATTTCGTACTTCTCTGAGTTCGCCAACGATATGCCCATTTTCTCGAACATGCGTGTATCATTCACCGGTTTCAAAATTGAGGCAAGGACTATTCTCCTTTTTTTCATTTCTTGCATGCGGATTTAAATGTAAAACATAAAATGCAACTTCAAGAACAAATTGAAAAAGTGTGGGCTGACCGCGAATTGCTTAAAACAGCAGAAACACAAAGTACGATTCGGCAGGTGATCGAACTATTGGACAAAGGCCAATTACGTGTCGCGGAACCTTCTGGCGATGGGTGGAAGGTAAATGAGTGGATCAAAAAAGCAGTAATTCTTTATTTTCCAATTCAACAGATGGAGACCACCGAAGTTGGACCTTTTGAATTTCATGACAAAATCGCCCTGAAGAAAAATTATAAAGCCCTGGGCGTGCGGGTAGTGCCACATGCCATTGCGCGATATGGTTCGTTTGTAAATAGAGGGGTGATCATGATGCCCTCTTATGTGAATATTGGCGCCTTTGTTGACGAAGGTACGATGGTAGATACCTGGGCGACCGTTGGAAGTTGTGCGCAGATCGGAAAGAATGTTCATTTAAGTGGTGGCGTTGGTATTGGTGGTGTGCTAGAACCCGTTCAGGCCGCTCCGGTAATTGTTGAGGATAACGCATTCATCGGTTCGCGCTGTATCCTTGTAGAGGGCGTGCGCATAGGAAGTGAAGCGGTGCTTGGCGCAAATGTTGTGCTTACGGCAAGTTCCAAGATTATCGATGTCACCGGCCCGCAACCCGTTGAATACAAGAATTATGTTCCTCCCCGCTCGGTCGTCATCCCGGGAACGATGCCTAAAACTTTCGCTGCCGGAGAATTTCAAGTTCCTTGCGCGTTGATTATCGGACAACGTAAAGAAAGTACAGACAAAAAAACTTCCTTGAATGATGCCTTGCGAGAAAATGGTGTATCTGTATGATCAATTCTTGTATGAATACGCACCAAATGGATAAATTCAACGTTAATTGAAAATTAAACAAAAGTGATTCTTTGGCTCGATCATTGATTCTCTTGCTAACAAGAAATAAATTTGCACCATGCGCCTCATATTGATTATCGCGGTTGGCACTTTAGGAATTGTTTTTACCCAGGAATCGGAATCTATCCCGCTCCGAACTAAATCGGTGTTTACCGGTGAGCGACTGGATTACCGAATGTACCTGTGGAATTTTACCGTTGGCAAAGGTTCAACTGAGGTTGACAAAGAGTTGCATTACAAAAACAACCATGCTTGTTATAAAGTAGAGGCTCAGATGCAAACTTTAGGCATGGCCACCTGGATATCAAAGGTGGACGACCACTGGGGTGCCTACCTCGACACGAGTGAACTGGTAACCCACGAATCTTTCAGAAAACAAAGAGAGGGGCCTTCTAGTCTTGATGAATTAATAGTTTATGACCACGCAAAAGATAAGGCGTATGTACAAATTGCGGATCAAAAAACCGGAAAATTCGGTAATCTTAAGGTCTACACCACACCCGATAAAGTTCGTGATGTTGTATCTGGCTTCATGTTTCTACGCATCGTTGATTTTTCGAAATATAAACTAAAGGACACACTGACCGTATCAGGATTTTTTGAAGATAAAGCCTATCATTTTAAAATAATTTATTATGGGCTAGAAACAATAGAGACGGACATTGGAAAAATCCCATGCCATAAACTTGTTCCTATCATGCCCGACAATCAATTGTTTCGCGGGGAAAATTCAATTACCGCCTGGTTATCTGCAGACGAAAACCAAGTTCCTGTAAAAGTGGATGCCAAAATGTTTGTAGGTCATGCCGGCACGGTAGTGACAGGCTTCCGAGGCCTACACAAGCAATTAAAGGTCTTACCCAAATAATTAGGAATGGTTTTTACAGCCATTGTGAACCAAAATTCTATTGGTTACTTTTAACCAACATTAAACAAACCTAATTTTATGTTACAAGAATTCAAATCGTTTGCTATGCGCGGCAATGTGGTTGACCTTGCCGTTGGTGTTATCATTGGTGGAGCATTCGGTAAAATCGTAGGATCATTGATAGATGACGTGATTGCTCCTCTTTTACTGAAACCTGCCCTGGATGCAGCCAACTTATCTCACCTCAATGACCTAACCGTATTTGGAGCCGTGAAGTACGGTGTGTTTCTGTCAGCCGTAATTAATTTCGTAATCGTTGCCTTTATTTTGTTTCTTATAGTCAAGGGAATCAATGAGACTCAGAAAAAAGAGGATGCAAAACCGGTAGCGCCAACTCCGCCACCAGCAGACATTCAATTGCTAGTAGAGATTCGTGATATCCTGAAACGTTCAAATTAATTCTATTCGGTAGCCCTTTACTTGAAAGTGAATGGTAATTTTAAGATGAAAGACATCTTTAAAACAGGCGATCATAAATCATTCAAGAGAATTGTTCAGGAAGGAGACTGCGCTATTTTTAATGGCGAACTGCTCCATCGTGTCTGCTCCACCTTTTCGCTGGCTCGTGATTTTGAATGGGCATCCCGATTATTTTTTTTAGAAATGAAAGACGATGATGAAGAAGGCGTGGGCACCATGCTTTCCATCGATCATAAAAGTCCCGCCTTTGTTGGTGAAGAAATCCGCTTCGCTGCAACGGTTGAAAAGATTGATAAGAATGAATTGATCTGCACAATTAAAGCCAGTGTCAGAGACCGAATCATCGCCACAGGCAAGACAGGCCAAAAAATGTTGAAGAAAGATAAATTAAGGAAGCTATTTGAAAATGGAGCACGGTAGTTTTGCCATCCTCCTAATTAAGTTATACACTAAATTTTATATTGAAAACTGACAACCTTCAAATCAAGAAAATGTACTCGCTGTACCATTAAAAAATGTTTTCCAATTTTCATACGCATAGCACCTACTGTGACGGAAAATCCACACCAGAAGAAATTGTTGACTATGCTGTTCAGTTAAATCTAAAAAGCCTTGGCTTTTCGTCTCACGCGCCCATACCTTTCGAATGCCCTTGGTGCATGAAAAGAGAAACCTTAAATGACTATTTGATGCATATTAACTCATTAAAGAATTCGAAACAGGGGATAGCGATTTACACAGGACTTGAAGTAGACTATATACCGGACACCATTGGCCCTTTAGATTTCAGTAAAACACTTGATTATACGATTGGCTCAATTCACTTTGTGGAAAATTTCAGAAATGGAAAGGGGTGGGAAATTGATGGGTCCCACCAGCATTTCCATGACGGGTTAGCTGAAATTTTTAAAAACAATATTAAAGATGCTGTGGATCGCTATTTCGAACTGACCCGCGAAATGGCCCTGAAGTCCAGGCCCACAATAATTGGCCATTTAGATAAAATAAAGCTTCAAAATACCGGGTATCAGTATTTCAATGAAGCGGATAGATGGTATCGCGAAACTATTGAAGATACCTTAAAAGCGATACAAACCGCAGGATGCATCATTGAAGTAAACACAAGAGGTGTTTACCAAAAGAAAACTGATTCGGTTTATCCTAGCCGTTGGATCCTGGAGTCCATTAAAAAAAAGAGAATCCCCATAACGGTAAGTTCCGATGCGCATCATAGCAATGATCTTATCAGTTATTTCGCTGAAACATTTCAACTACTGAGAGAAATTGGCTTTAAGGAAATTCACATCCTAACCGAAAGCCAATGGAAACCCTACAAATTTAATGAAGATGGAATTAAAATTAACTAACTCACTATTCAAGGGGTGTATTTCAAAATTACACAGGAAGCATTAATTTTATAGAATTCAAATTAAAACCCAATACAGATGAAAAAGGAGGAATTTTTAGCACTAGCGGAAAGCCGCTATGATGCCCTTCGCGAACTCAACAAGGGCAACGTTAATTTTTATGATTTAGAGGTGGGGTTTGCCAAACTATGGCAAGAACTGGGCAGGGAAGTGCTCGAGAAAACGATAGGCAGC
>DAHVFH010000180.1 GCA_027317105.1 Cytophagales bacterium | reverse complement strand
ATGCTGCTCGGTAGGGTAGTGGCATTATTTTTTTTGCCCCATATCCTACCTTAAATTCTAAATCAATCCTTGCAGAAGAAATCGAAAAAGCTAAATTTACTTCCTGTCGGAATTCCGAACATATGGTTATCAAAAGTTCGTAGGCGTTGCTGTGCTCGGTAGGGTAGTGGCATTATTTTTTTTGCCCCATATCCTACCTTAAATGCTAAATCAATCCTTGCAGAAGAAATGGAAAAAACTAAATTTACTTCCTGTCGGTATTCCGAACACATGGTTATCAAAAGGTCGTAGGCGTTGCTGGTCAATTCATTATTCCTAAACTATCAATGAAATTAAACAGATAAAAGACAAAAATGAATGAACCTACTACTGCAAGAATAGCTTGAAAATATTTCCATTTCGCTTCACGACCAATTTCTATACTCTCCTGCACTTTCGTTCCTGCAACAAAATCTCCAATCCTTCTTTTAGGAGAAAGAAATAAAAATAAGGCTTCTAACGGCCATAGCAGCACGAACAGATTTCTAAGTGCACATTGAATTGGACTAGCAGGGTTTCCTGTTCTTGCGGATACTACCCTTAATCCAGTAAAATGCTTGCCGATGCTTTTTCCAAAGTAAATGTCCTTATTCAAAAAAATTGAAAAAAGTACGATGGCTGTATTAACCTCAATCCTATTAATTTCTTGAGGTGTGGAAGCCAACTTCTCACTAATGGAAAAAATTATTAAAGAAACCACTACCAAAGTAATTTGATCAATTATGGCTGATAAAATTCTATTTGGTAAGGCCTTTATTATACTATTTATTAACATATATCACGCCCAGTTGTAATGAAAATTCTAAACCTCCAAAAAGCGCAACACTAACGCCCGAGTCAAATCCAAATCGCACGTCAGTGATATTTCCCTTAGAATCAAAATTCGCCTGGGCTCCGAACATTTCCCAGCCAACGGAATAAGACTCTGTGAAAGTATCTCCAACTCTATTTGTCTGCATAGTTGCTCCTAATCCAGCTGAAATGGAAAAGCGATCAATAGTTGCATTGTTTTGTGGCGGACTACCCCCATATTGAGTACTTGCTGAACGCCTCCAATCGCGAGCGTCTTTCTTATAATCAATACCTCCTATGTTCTTTACCTCGACTGCAAAGTTTCTCCATCCTAATGTTGCTGCTGCTTCACCTCCAGCAAAAAAATCAAAATTACTCCATGAAAATCCTGACCCGTTTCCGCTGGAGTTAGAGGCCAAATCGTTCCACCAATAATCCGCCCCGTAACCATTCTTATAAACCCCAAAGCCCAATGGCACTCCTGTAGAAGAGAAGTTTGCAACAGCATCTTTCCAGTACGTTTGATTGTAGTACAGAGAGAAACGCCAAGATATTGAACCATTGGAATTTTCATTCTCGTGATAAACCAGCCAATAGTTTGCTTCACTGTCCTTGTACTTGGAGGCGTAATCATCCACGCTCATCTGCCCCATATTGACTTGCATGGCGTCATATTCCATCGGCGCGTACATAGCGGTGATGCTCCCAGGGACATAGTCTCCGAAAAGGCCTGGATCAAGGCTGGTGTTTACTGGCGAAGGCGAATACCGCGGCCCCTCGTGGTCAGCATCCATATGCCAATTGATGTATGGATTCCTGTACCCTGGGGGGTCGGCACCGTTGGGGTCGTTTATCGAGACGGGGTTGTTGAAGGCGTAGTTGTAAACAGAGTGCGAGCCGTACTTGTCAGCCATTGGGTCAATCTGGTTCATCCGCCCGAGGGCTGGGTCGTAGTTCCTGTACTGCAGGTCATAAAGTGCGGATGTAGTGTTGAGCTCAGTTCCTCCATTTGCCAAAAAGTTGTTAATGGTGTTATCCCTTGTCCAGGAGTTTGCTGTCTGGAGACCGAAAGGGTAGTACTCGTTGCTCTGCAAAATGTTGCTCGGTGTATAGGTCATCTTCACATCGTCAAAGTAAACATCGGTCTGCACGGTCTGTTCATTGCTCACGTAAAGATAAGCATAGCCCGCTTCTTTTACTGTATAGCTTTGCGTCATGTAATAAAGTGATGTTCCTTTCAATTGGGCGTAGGCCACATCAAGGAACTTGTAGTTCTTATCGAACAGCACGATGTTCACAAAGGCCTTGGGGTCATCATTGTCGGTGCTGCCATCGCCATACCCTCCAGCAGCTAGGTTGCCCCAAGTGGTGAGACCAGCCGAGGGTGTGCCCACCTCGCCTGCAACCGGAGCCGGTAGATTGAAGATGCCCAGCAACATGGTGGCAAAGCCCGACACAGAGCTGTTACCTGGGTTCGGAGGGTTATAACTTCCGTAGGCTTCGATCTGGAGCTTGTCCCCTGCCATCACCTTGTAACTTTTCGCCACTCCGATCACGCCTGCATAGCCGCCATTCAGGTATTGGGAGTTAGCACCCCCAGCGGTGTGGTTGTGCACTGCCGAGATATGCCCATAATTCTGGAACTGTGTGGGCTGGTCGTTGGCATCGCCTTCAAAGTTGGCCAGCGAAGGAACTGGTGTGGGTGCTGCACTGGTAAACAATACCCTTGTGTTGCCCAGGTGGTCGGTGATGGCATATTGGTATTCAAAATTACCGCCCGCGTTTTTCACCACGCGCCCTTCGGGCGAGGAGAAGAAATTCAACGCGCTGGTGCCACCATTGGTATTGTACACAAAGCCCCCGGCATAGTTAGTGGTGGTGGGCACCCCGCCAACGGTGGAAACCATCGTCAACTTATTGCCCATCGCATCGTAAGTGTAGGCCACGATGTTGCCATTCGTGAAATTGATTTGTTGGGCTTTGCCGAGTACGTTATAAGCAATTGAACCGATGCCTTTGTTCTGGTCTGTCGCTAAGTTGCCATTGGTGTTGTAGGTGTATTCAGTGGTCTGGTTGGCTCCATCATTAAAGCCGGAGGGGTCGCCACTGGCATCGGCCACCTTGCTCAACTGGTTTCCTGAAGCGTAGGTGTAGGCGAGGTTGTCGATGGTCTGTGGCGTGCTTGTAATAGAGGCGCCACTAAGCCCGCGCAGGTTCTGGTTCCTCACCAGACTTAGAATGTTGCCGTTGTGGTCATATGCCATCGTTTCGTTGAGGGTGTTCTGCTCTGCGGTCCACCCTGTTCCGTTGTTGGCCTGAAAGGTGGCCGCAGTGAGTTTGTCACTTTTGTCATAAGCATAATTGTAACTACGCTGGTCTGCCACGCCCGTTGCCAGGCCGGCGCTTTTCCATTTGATCGCCCCGATATTACCGTTATAGTATTGGCTGTTGCCGGTTCCGGCAGCGGTATTGTACGCCAGTTCCATGCCGAAGTAATCGTTGGTGTCCCCATTGGTGAGCCCGCCATCGTTGGCCAGCTGTGCATTGTTGATAGAGCTTAGCCACCCGCGTATGTTGTACCGGTAGTCCACGGTTTGCATGAAGGTGCCCCAGGTGTTGTAGGTGTCAGCATCTTGTTGCGAATAACCAATGCGTGCATCTAAGGTATTGCCGCTGGGCACAAAAAAATTCGGTTTAAGCAAAATAGTGCCTGATGCGATGTAGGTTGATTGTGCACTATTGTAACTTGATGACTCAACATTGGTGCCGTACGTTACACCTGGCTGCCCTACAGCGGGGTCGGGGCTTACGGGATTGCCCGGAGCAGGGCTGGTCTGGTGAAGTCCTTTAGCTACAACTTGCCCCAATTCATTATACCGATACTGAGCTACCACCTGGTCAGTGGGCGCGCCATTTACGTTGTGGGAAACCTGAGTAAGCCTTCCGGCAAAATCATAATTGTTTTTTTGCACCACTGTGTATTGGTTGGTGCCGCCCGCATTGTGGTAGGTCTTCGTTTGCAAAACCTTACCTTCAAAGTCGTAAACAATGGTGGTGAGGTTGTCGATAGCCAATGACAAATGGTTGTTACCCCGAGTCTGAATGGCGCGGCCAAAGCGATCGTAGAACTGGTAGGTGTAAAGCCAGTTGGAGGTGCCCATTACTAGCCGCTTGCTGCCAGTGGCAAGACCAAAGCTGTTGCCCTGTGCTCCTTCGCCAGAAATGCCTTGCGGGGTGTAACTATAATCATCGGTGCCGTTGTAGTCAAAATCGTAGTTGTCGTAGTAGCTCGCGTTGAGTATCTGCAAGGCAGAACCATCCGCATTGGTGGCAGGAAAACTTTGGTTGGTATAACCATGTAAAATTGTGCCGCGGTCTTCATACCATGGGGTGTTGGTGTCAGGGTACAAGGCGTTCACAATACCCTGCACTCCATTGAGGGTTGTTTGGGTTGTGTTGGTGTAAACGCCCGTCATAACCGCTCTTCCCTTGATGTCGTATTTCACAAAAGCCCATTGGTTGGTGGCTCGTAAGTTGCCGTCCTGGGTGAGCACCAATCTTCCGAGCGGGTCATAAACGTAATAGGCAATGGCCGAACCAGGCACTTGTTTTTGCACAAGGCGGTTGCGCATATCGTAGGTATAAACAAAACACCATTGGTCACGTAGCGTAGTCGTCCAGGCCGTGCCACCATTGAGCAAGGCCGAGACTTTAGGCGGTACTTGCATGGCCAGGTTGCCACGCGTGTCATAGACATAGTATGTCTCCAACCAAGTGGTGGTGTCGGGCATGGAGTTGGTCTTCACCCTTTTCAAAATAGTGCGGCCAACTTTGTCGGTATATTTCATCACCGGATTACCGTTCTCATCGGTGAGGCGGTTCATGCCAAGTACATTGGCAGCGTAATATCCTGTAGGGCCTGCGGTCGTCCAGGCGCGAACCTTGAAAGTGCTGTTGTTGGTATGGAAAAAAGGCTTTACTGTGTGCGCACCGAGCGAACCACCCGTGCCGATCTGCCAATCCGTGCCTGGTGCACCTTGCTCGATCACTCGCGAAAGAGGACTGTTGTCATACACTGTTTTGGCATAGGGCGCGATACTGGTTGGCGTTTTGGTATCCGTGTGCTGATAAAACGAATATTGGTCGCTTCCTGTATAACCGCCGTTGTTGAGGGCGGTAAGTCTTCGTGAGCCATCCTTTGTGTTCGCCACGTAAGGCAGGTAAGATGTGGGCACGAGTGAATCGTAGGCGTATGGTTGAACAATGTCTTTTTGGAGTGGGCTTTGCCCGATAGCCACCGTTTGTAAAGGCCGCGACAGCACATCAAGATATTGAACGGACTGTTTGAAGCCTGTATTTGGCAGTGTATATAAATTGGTATTTTCATTAACACCGGGTTGACGGATCACTGTGGTTACCAATGCGTTCACTGAATTATCAGGCTGGAGCCCTACGCCATAAACGTTGAAGCCGGATGAAGTGGAGGAGGGTGAGGTGGAAGAAGATTTAACCCGCACCGTATAGGCAGCAGGAGCGGTTGCCACATAGCTCGGTCCATTTGCCCCAGGTATGTCGGTGCCTGCCTTCACCCATTGGTAAGAATAGTAGACGGGGCCGTTGTTAGTACTGGCATTGAGGGTCACCGAATTACCAATGGCTAGATAAGCTGGGTTCGACGGGCTGGAGATCACCGGCACTTGCGAGATGATCACTGGCAGTACTGGTGAATAGCTTACGCAGGATCCGTTGGAAACCTGAACCCTGAAATTCGTAGTAGTGGAGGAAGCTCCAAAGTTATAGGTCGAGGAATTGTTTGTCCCCGGAGCACTTGTCCAGTTGATACCATCGGTTGACTGTTGCCACAACAAAGTTGCTATTGATGTGAATCCCGAAACTGTAAAATTCGAACTGACAGCAGAAAAGGACTCCACCAAAGCGGGGTTAATTGTACCTGGTGAATTTGGATAAACAGTTGCCTGCACTGTGGTAGAATTGGCAGCGCCGCAGCTTCCATTTTGGACTTGGGCATAAAACTGGTAGCTGCGGTTGGTGGAACCGTTGGAGCTAAGTGCCAGAGAATTGGAGGTGGAACTGGGCGTACCAAATGAAGTCCAGGTGCTCCATCCGCCACCATCATTGTACTGGTAATACCAGATAATTGGAGAGCCTGTATATCCGGAGAGATTTAAATTTATTGTTCCGCTGCCACAAAAGGATATGCCATTGGTGGACGAAAGACTGCCGCCTGTTGATTGGGCATACACCATGGTGTAAACCGTGTTCGTGCTTACTTCAGCGCAGTTTCCATTTTGAACGAACGCCTGGAATGCGTAATTCCGGTTAATGCCCGCAGAAGTAGACAGTGAGGGAGCGCTGGTTGTGTAACTCCATCCGCTCCAGGCACCTCCATTGTCCTGCGTGCTTACCATGTAGCGGGTAATGGTTCCATAATTACCGCTCACCGTCAACGAGACACTCCCCGAACTGCACATTGAAGATTGGTTGACACCCAAAGTCCCTGCGGCAGTGGTCCGATATACGGTTGCCCCAAGGGTTGTTGAATTGGCGGCAACACACACCCCGCTCTGTACCTGCGCATAAAACTGATAGCTACGATTGGCAGAACCATTGTTGCCCAACGAAATTGAATTGGTGGAAGAATTGGCCGTGCTGAACTGGTTCCATCCGCTCCAGCCTCCACCGTCATTGTATTGGTAGTACCAGCCGATGACGTTCCCTGTATACCCAGATAAATTCAGACTTATGGTATTACTGTTACAAAAGGTAGTCCCATTGGATGAAGAGAGATTGCCGCCCTGTGAGGTAGGATTGACGGAGACAGTGATGATATTGGAGGTCATGGTTTGCCCCGAATTGCACTGCCATAACGCCACGCGCTGGAAATCGGTAGTTTGGTACAACGCCCCGGGACTATAATTATAAGAAGTTGCACCGCCAATATTAACCCAACCACCTGAATTGACGCGGCTCTGCCATTGGTAAGAACTCCCACCGCTGGAACTTGCGGGAGTCACCTCTTGGATGGTAGCTGGCGAGTATCCATAACAGATAGTGGAAGTTCCCGAAATACTTCCAGGAGAGGTGATCCCTGTGAAAACTGTCACCGTATTTACAGAAGACACCAGGGAAGGACAGCTGGCAGAAACGAGCCTGAAATCTTTATTTTGAGTTATCGAAGTGCTTACTAGTGCAAGCTGCCCCGTGGTGGTAAACGTACTCCAATTATTTTGTCCTGAAGGACTTGATTGCCAATAAAAGCTGTCTCCTGTTCCATAACTCTGAAGCGTGAATGTAGAAGATGGACATACACTTCCACCTCCTGCAATGTAGCCGGCGCTGGGCATCGATACATTGGTGGTATACGCTTGCGCAAAAATCCAAGGAGGTGTGCCCCCATTCTCGTTTTGATTATATATATTAATCGTGACCGAACCACTTGCAGTAAAACTGACAACGATCGATTGGGAAGTCCAAATCGTTCCGCTCCTACTCACGATGGTTCCGTTGGTAACAGCCCAGCTGGCATGTTGGGGCACATCCCCTATACTGTAGGTATAGTTCACCCCTGGGCAAACTACTGTTGGCCCGCTGATTTGTGCTGAAACATCAGTGACAAAGATGGCCATTAAAATGCCGAGCGTTGATTTCAATAAAGTTGATTTCATAAGTGGAAAATCTTGTATTGAAGTTTCATAATAATATTTCTTTCTGAACTAAATATTTAATGCCTTGTCATTGCCCGTTCGGTCGAATCCTGCAAACAAAACCACCTAATGAGGCAATTGTGACTAGACTTTGTGTATTTCCAGTAGTAGAGTTAGTGCAGGTGGTGGTCACCTTGCAATACACCGTTGTAGGGTCTATGTTGTTCACTGCCGAAAAGTCAACAGAGGTAATGGTTGAAGGGTCGACTGTTAGTGGGTTTGCGGTAGGATTGCTTCCTACTTTATAGTACCAAGCGTATGTAGTCTTTGACAGGTCATAACATCCACCTAAATTGATTGTAAGTGTCCAATGGGGTAGATCATCGCAGTACTGCGCCCCGATTGGAACCGGCCCGGCGGACAATGAAATGGATGCGTTGAGCACAGGAACCGGGTTCACCACTAGGTCTGTGGAACTGCTGCCAAACGATCCAGATGCCACCAAAGTCACCCTGTAGGTTTTGTTGTTATTGAATGTGTACGCCATCGTTGTTGATGTTGAAGTTTGGACAATATCATCCACGTACCAGGCATAAGTCACCCCTCCCTCGCAGGTAGGGTTTGCCGTGTAGGTAGTGGCCACGCCCATGTCAGGTGTTGAGGTCCCAACGAAACTGCTCACGGGCAGTATTCCATTTGATGAAAGGTAATGGTAGTCTTTAATCTGTACGATGTCCTTGTCCATGTTGCGGATGTAGCGCGGCCTTCCCAGCACATCGTATTCCTGAAAGCCACTCACTCCCCGGCTGTCCAAGTCGGCTGTCTTCCCATTGAGCGGGTCATATACATGGGTGGTGACGGAGGCTGAGGCAGGATAGAAAACAACATTGTCAAGGCTGATGCTTCCAGTGGCCGTAGCCTTGAAACTGAAATTGGTGCCCACCCCCACTGTGCTCATGTCAACAGTCGCCTCTATGTATTGCCATGAGCCTGGCGAAGAGCCGCTGTTCGGATAGGCCACAGTAGCGACCGTGCCACCATTTATACCAAGTGTCAGCGTGGTGGCTGCGCTGGCTTTTGCCCAGCACGAGAAACGATAATTTTTCCCAAGACCACGTACAACGATGTTCTGATAAACATAGCCCCCGCTAGTAAGAGCAGTACAATTCTTTCCTGACCAGCAATCTGTATTAATTATGCTTGCACTACTCTGAAGAGCAGCATCTGAAACCGGTTCAAAATCTGAAAATGCAACCTGGTCGTAGCGGGCATTTGAAATATTCAGCGCAGCCGCAGAGCCATAGTAGCCCATTATCGATGAGCGAACAGCCCGGCTTTGATCCCGAATGACAAGCGGATGGCCGTACGGATCATATGCGTCAAAAAAGGCGCTGGTATAGTAATTGGGTGACTTGACAAAGGATGCCCCACTCACCGTTGAAGGCGTGAACCCGGTAGGGTCACCTAGCACCAGCAACTGGCTAGGGCGGATGGCTGCTGTACCGAAGTTGTTGTTGAACAAGGTTAGCGTTGCGCCTGTCACTGCCGAGCCACTGTAAGAGACTGACTCGATCAGTGTTCCGTGTTGATTATTGCTTACCAATGCGTTGATCATTTGCGAGGGTTGGTCAGTACCCGTGGTGGCATAGTCTTTTGCATACTTATAGGTTTTCACCAGCGAAGAGTTGTCGCTGTTGGTCATGCCTGTTTGAGCCAACATCTGGTTGCTGTTATAGGTATAAGTGGAAGCTGTCTCCACAAATTGGGTGGTGTCGGTCTGATCATAAACGCGGGAGGTCTCTGTGGCCGTCATCTTGTTGACATTGGATAACAATGTGTACTTTCCATACTCGTAGATATCCCCAAGGATATCATAACTGATCCCAGAAACCTGGGCTATCGGGAGGGTAGTGCGTTGGTAGGTGTATAATTTCCGTTGCACCACTTTTCCCGCACGGGAATAGTCACTGATGCGCACAGGTAGCCCGCGCTCAAAATCGTAATTCGTGTTGGGTGTATAGGGATAGGTGTAGTATCCTGATCGAACACTTCCCAAACTTTCGCAAGGGCTCTGGGTCGGCCGAGCCAACCGAGTAAGGGTCGCGTTGAAATCGGTGTTGGCTGAAATGACAGGGTACATCCCTGTGTTTTGAAATTCATATACCGTCTTGCCTTTTCCCGTGGTTGATGCTTCCACCCGGGAATAAAGGATGGATTCATTCGGTGCAAGGTTGTAGGGAATGCGCGTTGCAACATTCAATGAGTTGAAAGCAACAAACATGGGTCGGTATGTCCATTGCCCACTTGAAAGATTAGCTGAAGTCCGGTACTTATAGGTGGTCGTCATATCCGATGATGGGTCGTTTGCACTGGTTCGGATACTTTTCACCCTTGCACCACCACCAAGGATACTTGAATTCGTTGTTGGATCATAATAATCAGCAGCCTCATAAGCATAGGTGATTGTGCCACCGCTCGGAAGTATTACTGATTTTAAAGATCCAAAATAGACCTTGCTTGCGTTAACTACGCGTCCGCCGTTGGCAGTGCCCATCAGCGAATAACCAGAAGCGGGAGCAATGCGGTATCGCTCGCCATCTAGGCCAGCATCACCACTTTTAACGTAAATATCAGGAATCGCAGAAATAGCGGTGGAATCATAATACCCAAAAAGATCCTGCCTGACACCAGAGTTAAACGGGAGCGAGGTTGAGTCCACTAAAAAATTTACTCCATAATAATTGAAGGAATATCCTGGCAAAGCACTGCAGTTTAAGGTTTCTGTAAGACCGCTAAGGAATGCCCTCTTTACGGATCTCAATTGCTGAACCTTCTTTGATGCCTTCACATAATGGTATTGCAAATTAAAATTCTTGGCCATAGACTGGTATGTATTGTCGGTTATACTAACCGAACTCAGGAGATTGCCTGTCCAGATGAAAGTAGCCTTTTCATTTCCCCCTGATATGGTTTGTAATAATTGAGAGACCGTACTAAAATTATCGGTGTAGAGCGTGTCCACTTTGGAGGTGGTAGCGTTTACCGCTTGCTTGGGATCTCCATTGACGGCAGTGAAGGCATCACCATAGGTAAAAGTAATAGAGGCTCCGTTTGGTGACGTAATATTGGTAAGGTACCAAGAGCTGTAGTAGATTATTGGTTGCTGGTAAAGACTATAGAGGCGGGTAAAAAGATTTGGCGTATTTCCAGTCGTGGTGCGGGTGGTCATGTCACCGCCAATGAAAGTATACTTGAAGCCTTTATTATTAGTAATCACGATCTGGCTGATGAGGCTGTCAATATTCCTGCGGCTAACCTGGACATTGATATCCTGGTAGGGAATCGTTCGCACGACTTTATTTTGATCAAAAATAAATTGGCCACTTAAGCCAGGTGCCTGAAATGAAAAAACATCTGGTTGTGTATCGGAGTAAGTAAAATTGCTCATCGCATTCCAGTCGGCCACTTCCCCGGCCGAGCAGATCGAATAATTGGTTGCGGCAGGTACAAATGAATTTACATTACGGGCAATGCTTCCGTGTAACCAACCTTTGTATAGGCTGCTAGGCACCGCCCCGATAAAATCATCGGGCAAGCTTTTTATTTCCCGGTAAACACCCCCGCCAGCCACCAGCGACCAGCCCATCCCTGCTGAACTTTCGAGGTCGTTTACCTTAGGGCCTCCATAGTAGCTCAACGATATGCTGGCGGAAAGATCACCGGAGTTGACGGTCCAGATCGGTAGGTTCACGCTAGGCTTTCCCGTAAGGGGATCGGCCGTGATGCTTTGTGCTGTTGCCTCCTTTAGCGAGCAATAAGAGAAAAGAACAAAAAGAATCCATAGTTGGTAACGCATAGGTGAAACTTTAATGGTTGACAATATTTAAGGTTTTTATTATTTGGGAATTACTCCTTCATTTTTATTTCCAAATTTTTCAGACGTTGATCTTGGACATTTAATTTTTTGTCTTGCTCAATTACATACAGCGTCAGCTCCTCAATCTTTTTTAAAAGCAACAAATTCATCTCACCTAATTGCACACCGTTCTTCTCCATCTCTTTGGCAGTAGGTACTTCAGGCAGGTGTTTGTTTTGATCGATGTAGTTTTTGATGGAATCGAGCGAGGCGAGTGGGTAGTCTTTTTTGAAAACATAGTCGGGGCCAGGAACGGTGACCGATACTTTTACTTCTTGGGCATGTACCTGGCCGCTAACAGCAAGCATAGCATCCGGGGCGGAAGTGCCAATACCAACGTATCCATTACTTAGAATTGACATCGCTTCGGTTAGGGAACCTGAATTGTAAGTTCTAAATCGGAAATTTGTTGAGCCTGAGTTATCGGGTCTTCTCGCTTGAATGTAACTCCAATTGGTTCCAGCATATGGAGCGAAGTAAATATGACCTGGCAAAAAACCGCTCTGTGTGGTCCCATTAAATGGGTCGTTTACTAGATATACGTCGCCAGGGCCAGCGACATCGAACTGTCCCCGGGGAGTGGTCGTACCTACTCCTACGTTGCCATTAACATATAAATTTGTTGTTCTGCCTGCGCCAATTTGAATGTAGGGCTGGGTTGAAGCATTCCAAACCTGAAATAATGAACTGTTATCCTGATGGTAGATATTCCAATTATTTGTAGACGTAAAGCCGCTTTGTGGTCTTAAATTAAACCAGGGATCGGTATACATCCCTGTCGTGTTGGGGGCATAAAACTGCCCCGTATAAGTTTGCCCAAACAGAAAACTTACAAAACAAAAATTTGCAAAGGCAAATATTATCCCTTTCATTTCTTAGAATTAATAGTTTGTCTTAATTGTTCAATTTGCTTTTGTTGATCAATCACATAAAGAGTCAACTCCTCAATCTTTTTTAAAAGCAGCATATTCATCTCACCTAACTGCACACCGTTCTTTTCCATTTCTTTGGCAGAAGGTACTTCAGGCAGGTGTTTGTTTTGATCGATATAGTTTTTGATGGAATCCAGGGAAGTGAGCTGGTAGTCTTTATTAAAAACATAGTCTGGTGCTACCGATCCGTTCAAATCTACTTTTACTTCTTGCGCATGGATTTGGCCTTTGACAGAGAGCTTGGCATCGGGGGAAGCGGTGCCTATACCAACATTACCTCCATTGAGCGTTAATGTTGAAAGAGATCCTTCTCCATTGACAGGATCTCCAGGTTGCCATAGGTAAAAATCAATTGCATTCCCTAAAATACCACCTGAGTTATGACGCGACTTAATAGCATGTGTGTAGCCACCGGAACCGCCTCCATAAGAAAATTGTATTTGAGTATTACCCCAATAATTGTCCGTGTTGCCAGCCCAAGTTTTCAATGCTACATTTTGACCTGATCCGCCTCCAGACTGATTTACTTCCAGCTTTGCAGTAGGCGAAGTTGTATTAATTCCCACATTTCCTCCGCCCAGAACCAACTCGGAGCCATAAACCTGTAGCGGTAAAAACGTACCAGTCGTACGGTTATAAGCTTGAATTCCTACACCTTGCTGAAATTGCACTCCGGTTGGGTCTATTTCCAAACCTGCAGCTCCATTATTGGAAATCACGGCTTTGTATGAAGGCGATGTTGTGCCAATACCCATCTTTCCTTCCTCCACAACAAAATCCCGCCCACGGAATAAATACTGACCAGCGTCAGAAGGCTCTCCCCAGTAAACAAGCTTCCCGTTTTCATAATTATAAACAACCGATATCGCAGAGTTATAACTCAAATGAGGAACTCTTATGTATCCATTAGTCGATTGCAACTTTAACTGAGCAGATGATATATTAGTAAAATCTCCAGAACCTCCTGTATAACCTCCACTGGAAAATATTGGAAAAGTGTTCGTTTGACCCACCGATAGAAAAGCAACAAAAATCAAAGTACTCGTTAATACATTTTTCATGAAATTACTGTTTGGTGTTTTGATTTCCTTTAAGTTCACTTACCTCCCTCTTAAGTTCAATCACATAAAGCGTCAGTTCCTCAATCTTTTTTAGCAGCAGCATGTTCATCTCACCTAATTGCACTCCATTCTTTTCCATGGCTGCGGCAGAAGGCACTTCCGGCAGGTGTTTGTTTTGATCGATGTAGTTTTTGATGGAATCAAGTGAAGTGAGCTGGTAGTCTTTTTCAAAGACATAATCTGGACCTTGAATATTGGTATCAACTAATACCTCTTTAGCGTGAACAGTTCCGTTGACGGTTAGTGGCTTGTCTGGAGATGTGGTGCCGATGCCTACGTTACCGTTCACTATTGTCATCCTTGCATAGTTCTCAAGATTTGCATTGCTGATGGTATAACTTGAGCCACCTGTGCTTTGTCCAGAGTAAAACTTAATTGCCCCTACGTTTCCTCCTGAATAATCCATTTTTATTGCAGCGAAATAATTGGATCCTCCATCAGTGATGACTTTATAGCTTCCATTGGCTTGATCAGCAATTCCACCACCCAGAAACAAGTTTGTATAGTTGTTATTTGGATTTCTGTTAGAGGAGAGTGACCCGAAAGAGGTTAAAGAAATGTTGCCATTAACCGCAAGTTGGGCATCTGGTGAAGAGGTTCCTATGCCAACATTGCCATTGACATCAAGAGTCATCAAGTCTGTTTGTCCGGATGTCGAATTATGAGGGAAGTATGAAAATTTCATTGCATCCCTGCCGGTCAAAGCATTAAACCCCAAACTTAAAAAGCCGTCATTTGTGCCACTGAAACCGAAACGTATTGATCCACCATTAATATCACCTGATTTAAAAACATTCAGTCCGCTCAATGGTGTATTTGTACCAATTCCTACGTTGCCATTATTATCAATTCGAAATCCGGAAGGATCGCCTCCTCGATGAGGAGCAATAACAAATCCATTAGTCACGGTGTTAACCCCACCATCTGTACCAAAAATAATTCCCGCGTCTCCTGATTGTGTGATTCCATTGTAGCCAGCCCCAACCATAGAAGGAGAAAAAATACTTAACCAATCACCATTACTATGATGAAGCTGTATTCCATCCAAATTGTTGGACGTTGATAGCGTCAATTTATAATTTGGAGAAGACGTTCCTATCCCTACATTTCCTCCGCTATAATATATATTTCCGCCGTTTGGCTGCCATTGAGCCCTGACGTAAGAGCTCGAAAGAACTAAGAAGAGAATGGTAATAAATTTCATAATTTATTTCTTTAATTGATTAATTTCGGTTTGTATACTTTTCATTTGAGCTTTCGAATTTTCATTGTCTTTCTTCAACTCAATCACATACAACGTCAGTTCCTCAATCTTTTTTAGCAGCAGCATATTCATCTCACCTAGTTGCATACCATTCTTTTCCATTTCTTTTGCAGAAGGAACTTCCGGCAAGTGTTTGTTTTGATCGATATAGTTTTTAATAGAATCGAGGGAAGTGAGTTGGTAGTCTTTATTAAAAACATAGTCTGGAGCTACAGCTCCATTCAAATCGACTTTCACTTCCTGCGCATGAATCTGGCCTTTGACCGCAAGTTTGGCATCAGGTGATGGAGTGCCGATGCCTACGTTGCCTTTTACTATTAGATCATTCTTTCCAGGATTTGCATAACTGTAGCTGTCAGATACCAAAACACCACCCGCCATTAGGCCTGATGCAGATTCGCTGTGAGAGGAATTGATTAGAAGTAAATATCTGTTCAACTCGGAACTACCAGTACCGGTATATAAAACTGGGCTTGTTCCAGCTTCCAAGACTAAATTTCCCCTCACATCTAGCCTTTGATCTGGGGAGGAGGTGCCTATACCAAGGTTTCCACCTCCATAGGCCACTAGCACATTTGTCGGTAAATCATAACCCAGGAAAAGTTGACCAGTACCAATTGCATCAATGACAGCGCCTCCAGTACCTTGCCAAAGACTTAAATAATTTGACGTGTTGCCATTTAAGTATGTCCGGAATGCTGTTCTTCCGTTCGAACTATTAATGTGAAGTTGGGCGACTGGTGAAGTGGTACCAATTCCAACGTACCCGCTGTTAAGCAAAGTCATGATAGAGTTACCTGTCGAGCCTCCTAAATTCCAAAAATGAGTTGTTGATGCATTTCCTCTGTAGTTAAAATACAAAGATGTTGCTTCTGACCAAACTTCATTGCCTTCTCCGGCATGAAAATGATTGCCAATTTCAGTGTCTCCAGATGGTAATGGCGGTGTGTTCTGTGCCAAGACGTTGCCCGCAGCTCCAGTTGTGAAAGCAGTAGTTATTAAAACTGAGATGAGTTTCATTTCATTTTACTTTTAAGCATGATTAACTCCCGTCCTTGTAAATCAATTTTTTCGTTCTGGCCGTCAATTTTTCTATTCTGTTCGATCACATACAATGTCAACTCCTCAATTTTCTTCAGCAACAACATATTCATCTCACCGAGTTGCACTCCATTCTTTTCCATGGCTGCGGCAGAAGGCACTTCAGGCAGGTGTTTGTTTTGATCGATATAGTTTTTAATAGAATCGAGGGAAGTGAGCTGGTAGTCTTTATTGAATACATAGTCTGGTGCTACGGATCCGTTCAAATCTACTTTCACTTCTTGCGCATGGATTTGGCCTTTGACCGAGAGCTTGGCATCGGTAGAAGTTGTTCCTATACCAACATTACCACCCCACCTGCTGATAATCACATCCCCATAAGCGGCTCCTGAACTTTTAACACTTTCAATAAATCCATATCCATTACTGTCTGCGCTTGTTCCAGCAATTAGTGAAGTAAATCCCCCTGTTGCGGTGGATGGATTCCCAATCAACATTGTTGTCCCTTGGCCAGCGTTGTAAATATTTAACTTTGCCGAGGGGTTTGCCGTCCCGATGCCTGCATTGCCATTAACATCAAACGTCAATAGATCAACCAACCCAGTGGTGTAATTGTGTGGGGCGTAGGATAATTTAAGAGCATCTCTCCCAGTCAGTGCATTAAACCCTAGACTTAAGAGCCCATCATTTGAACCACTGAACCCAAAACGGATTGAGCCATTATTTGAGTTATTCAAGGAATAAACATGCAAACCGTTTAAAGGAGCTGAAGTCCCAATCCCAACATTTCCACCATTGAAATATGAGTTTCCATTGCTGTTTAAGGATACTCTTGTATTGGCTGAGGCATCATTCAATCCAAAAACAGCATCCGAACTTCCTCCAATGTAACCACTATACTTTCCCCCACCCGAAAAATAGAGATAGGTAGCATTGGTTTTTAATGTACCATACGTGCCACTAGTATATCCAGGCAAATCGCCTGTTAAACCAATCCATCCGTTAGAAAGGTTGTTGTTAATAATATTCCCACCTGATTGAAATGTTCCGGCAATCTGCATATTACCTAAAGTGTTTAGGGCTGCAATTGGAGCAACTCCCGAGGTCCCCCACGTCCAACCTCGTCCATTATTATTATACACGTCCATGTTCATTTTTATGCTGTAATCTGTAACAGGTCCATATTGATATTCAGCACCAGCGCCCATGTGTATTTTATAGGAATCGCTCTGCCAAAATCTTACACCATTTCCGTTTCCAACCGTGACATCATAATATTGTTGCTGGGCAGAACATAGATATGTTGCCATTGTAATCCCAAGAGTGACTAGTATTTTCATAAATTTTTCATCCATAATTTTGAATTGCATTCAGAACTATTGAAATTGAAATCATCATTTCCTTCTTACTGAGTTGTGTTGATTTTCTTTGCCTTCGTTTCCCGTAAAGGCATTCGCCAAATTTGCGAAAAGCTTATTTTTTCGTGGATAGTCTGTGGAATAACAGATCTCTCCACGTTTTAGATTAAGAATTGAATGTAATGACAATGGAAGTGCAGGTTATGGTTTCCCTGGCAAACCTCCACTATTATATTGTACCTCCCCCTGCCAGCTTGCTTCAAAAGTCATGATATAAGAAATTTTTTATCCCTGCATTATGGGGTGATTATTACGCTAGTTATTTTTTATTTAAAACTGCGGATTTTAATTTTGGGATTTTATTATACCGCTCCAAAAACAAATCCGATATCGTATAAATACGATATCGGATTTGATGTAAGGTTTGGATGAAAATGTGAACTTTTAAATAATGCCGTTCCGGAGGACAAAATGGATCAATTCGGCGGTGTTGTTCACGTTGGCCTTACTGATCATGGCCGCTCTATAGGTCTCAACCGTGCGAGAGCTCAGGTCAAGGAGCTCTCCAATTTGGCTGTTCGTTTTGCCTTTCGAAAGGTGAACAATGATCTCCATTTCCCGCGGGGTGAACCCAGGTTTCAAGGTGCTTTGCCGGCTTATTATCTTGATCAGCTGCTGATCAAATTTGGCATCCAGCCAATAATGTCCTTCCAATATCGAATCGATCGCCTTTTCGATCTCAGTTTCATCAGCTCCTTTTGTCAGATAGCCTCGCGCACCGACCTTAAAGAAATAAGCAATGGCAGGCGTTTCGTCGATGAGGGAAAGCACAAGGATCTTTGATCCAGGACATACCCGCATGATCTTTTTGGCCGCATCGTAACCGTTCATTTCCGGCATGCTAATATCGAGGAGGATAATGTCCACTGGTTTATCCTTAACGATTTCTACGGCTTCTTTTCCATTATCAGCCAACAAGAATGTGGCTTCCCTATATTTCGTTGTCTTAAAAAACCGTTCGAGCCCTTTTCTTACCACCGGGTGGTCGTCAACAATTAGTATCGTCATGATAGATGAAAAAAGAAAAATTAGTTAGGGGTAAAAGTAGCAATTGTTTCCATTGTGGATAACTAAAATATTACATCTCGTCAGGAGCAATATTGCTCATTGCATTCAACTTAGTATTACTTTTTAAGGGTGATGAAATTCCTTGTTATTAAATTAGTGTTTTGGAAATAACGTCTGGCTTGACCACCCATTTTGAACGACATTGATCCTTTGAAAACTATTGCATACACTATTCTCCTTATTGCCTTTGCCGGATTGGGGGCAAACGCACAGGACTCCTTGGCCAGAGTCGTCCAAAAAAAGGATAGCGCTATAAAGTTCAGCGACCACAAAGTGGATTCTGTCCATAAACAATTTGTCCACCAGACCGACAACCTGCAAAAGGCTTATGCTGCCCCAATGAAGGAGTTGCATACGGCAATAGGAAGACTGAACCACAAGAAGGATAGCCTGAATCGACTTCACCTTCCCACCAATTCGCTCACCCACAAAATCGACAGCCTCGAGAAAGCGCAGGCTAGGAAACTCAATGAGCTCAATGGAAAGATCCAAAAAGTGAAACAAGAAACACTGTCGGGGATTTCTTCGCTCCATCTTCCGCCGCAAGCCCAAACTGAAATCAATGCGTTGACAAAAAACATCAAGAACTTCTCTGTGCCCAGCAATTTTTTTCAATTGCCAGGCATGAGCCTTAAGATACCGGGCATTGCAAATACCTCCATGTTGTCCCTACCTACAAACCTTAGCATCCCCAATGCAAATATCCCCTCTCTGCAAAGGCTTAGTTTTAACCAGTTGCCTGCGCTTTCAAAGCTTCAAGGTTCATTGGGAGTTGTAAAACAACTGCAATCGACCTCGAACCTGGAATCCATTGAAAAAACCATCACCTCTCAACTTGCACAAACGGCAGAAGCAAAATCACTGTTACAGCAAACCTCTCAGGTAACGATGGTGGAGAAAAAATTATCCAGTCTCAAAAATTCAAAGAACCCTGATTCCCTTGCCCGTCAAGAACTTAAACCCGCGCTAAACCACTTTATTGGAAAGGATAAAGAACTACAATCCGCCATGAGTCAGATTTCAAAATACAAGCAGAAATATACTTCCTTACAAGGCCTTGATAAGATTCCCAAAAGAGTCCCAAATCCGCTAAAGTCCAAACCTTGGACTGAGCGTCTGGTTCCCGGCCTTAATTATTTTATCCAGAGCAAAACGTATGTCATGGTGGATTTTAATCCTTACATCGGCTGGAAGTTCAACCCCAAGCTTACAGCCTCAATCGGCTGGAATGAAAGGATCGGGATTTCAAAAGGTTCTATCCATACAAACATGTATGATCGGGTTTATGGTGTCAGGGGTTCAGTCTCTTATTCGTGGACACATGGTTTCATCTTCCGACTTTCGCCTGAAGCGATGATGGCTTACGTCCCAACGGTCAACTCCACGGACATCAAACAACAGGCTATGGTATATGGATTATTTGGCGGTGTGCGAAGAGACTTTAAGCTCTACAAAAATCTTATTGGTTACTCGGAAGGCGTTTACAATTTCATCCAGAAACCTGGCCGCAATATCTATGGAGATCAGGTGAGTTTCCGGATGGGGATAGAATTGAAATTGAAAAAGAAGGGTAAAAGTAATCTTGCCATGGTAAACCCTTCCACGCTAAGGAGAAGGGCTTTAAAAATGAAAGACACAATCAACATAGTGAGGAAGGAAAAATTTTTCGCGGTGCTAACCGTCAAAGGGGACACGCTGGTTCCGCTCAAATACCAGCGCATCAAAAAGTTTGTTAGCGATGATGGAAAACTTTATTTCATCGTGAAGAAGGATAAGAAGTATGGTGCACTATATTCTTCTGGGAAAGAATTTATTCCCATTTCGCATTTGGAATCTGTTTTGGTTAAGCTGGAAATCATCGACCGTGTAAGGAAACAATTCAATCTTGACCGGATGGTTAAGTGAGGATTCCGAACACGTGGTTATCAAAATGTCGTAGGCGTTGCCGAGCAATTTAGGATCTTCCAAAATCAGAAAAAGAAATATTGCTCGGTACGGGGAGTAGGTAATACTTTTTTTACCAATAGCCGTGGTCAATATGTCCGCACTCATTTTTCATTCGAATTTACGAAGGTTAGGGTGCCTCTGATTGGGATTTTACAGGAACTCAGAACTGCTTTTGATTTTTCACCATTAACTCCCCAGGGTCATTAACAGTATTAATTAACGAATCAACTTCTTCATCAATCATCGACTTAACAAAATCTGCGATTCTTTTTTTTCTCTCAAAATTAACTTTATCAATCAGAGCCATTAAAGCGTCTCGATTCAATTCACGCTGACTTAATGTTTTAGGTTTTATGCTATTATCTGGTGAATAGCTAATGATATCTATTGCATATTGTTTACATAACCTAATAAGCTTTTTGTCTTGAAATGGTACTTTGTACTTACCGCTCTCGTAATGACTGACCATAGTTCTAGTCTTGCCGATTTTCATGGCAAGTGCCTTTTGACTCAGCTTCGATCTTTTCCTAAGTTCTTTGATCAGATCTCCATGGAGAGTGTTGTCATTCATTCAAATTATTTTTTTTGGACTTGAAATATAAAATTAATAATAATCTGCATGTTAAGCAAGTGTATAGCTAGTGTTAAGCTTTTGGCTTAACATGTTAAACTAATAGCTTAACAACCACTTAACAACGGCTATACAAAAACTAAAAAATATTTGAAAACAATTTGTAAATTAAGAAACAATTAATTCATTGCGCTCGAATTCCAAAGACATCTCAATAAAAGAAAGGTCTTTGACTGGGTCTTCCTATCTGCGCCCTGAGCGTTATAGATCCGGTTAAAGGCAAGTCCAAAATGCTTCTGCATTTTAGGCGATCGTGTACTGGTTCTTTTATTGTTAGTCTTATATCTGATAAACTAAATTGTCAATGGAATTCTCAACATACCGCCGAAAGAAATTCTCCGCCAAACTGGCAATTGAACTGCAGGCGTGCTTTCACGATGCACCGATTTCTGAAATCTTCGAGAAAGAACTGACGTTGCTATGCGACGATCCAGATATTTCCTTGCTCAACTTAATCTTCATAGGCAAAGGACGTCGTGTTCTTGCACACGTATACGACCTGCTTTTCCTTCAAGGCTATGACGTCGAGCTAGTTTACGCAGCGATCTGCCAAACACTTTCCGGATTTCAGGACATCAGGAATTTCCGGTTATGGCTTGCACATCCGTTTAGCATGATAGTTTACGCCGAAGCCGAGTTCGCCCGGCAAAATGGCTATGAACCAAAACTAGCTTCTCTTCTAACTCTCACTAAATCGCAAACAATACTATGAAAAAAGCAATCCAAATCTCTGGGTACACTCCAGATAGTAACGTTCAATTAATTAAGGATTCCGAAATCCTCTTCCGCCACCTCTTGTCAAATTTCCGCGACGCCTTTAACCATTTCTGGCCCACGTTCCTCCAATACTACGCTGGATTGTTCACCTCTGTTCATAAACGTATCTACTATGCTAAATCACACGCTTTAATTGACGCCGTCATTGCAGCCCGGGTCGCGGAAATACCCGCAGACCTCATTTTTCAATGCTACAGACGTTTCATTTTGACCGATCTATCCTCTCTGGAAAAGGTACGACTGAATACCCCCGACCCAAAATACTTCTGGAAAATAATCAGAAACTGCAGGCACTTCGGAATCGCCGAGACGGTTGTTCATAAGAATTGCGATCCTCATGCAGATCTTGAAAAAGCTCGATTAGAAACACACTACGAATTATTGCGTCTTGAAGTCAAGACCAAAGCTATCCGATCAAC
The DNA here is from genome assembly GCA_027317105.1 of Cytophagales bacterium. Lineage (GTDB taxonomy): Bacteria > Bacteroidota > Bacteroidia > Cytophagales > Cyclobacteriaceae > ELB16-189. The sequence goes on along the minus strand of DAHVFH010000180.1, from coordinate 7,488 downwards.
GTCACCCGAATTATCCCACGATGGCTCAGATTCCAGCGCACACATCCAGGTTCAAATGCCATTGGAAAATTCATCAATCAGCCACCAACAAATCGGCGAGACTGATCTTCCTTTGACACTCAAAAGGAGCCCATCTCTCCCTTCGAAAGAATTAACTACGATCGAGCGCAAAAGTAGATTGATCACCACTCAACTTCGGAAGCCAAAGTTATGCGGAGCCAAAAAGAACATTCAATTCAAACCGATGACCTCTCACTAACCAAATTCTTACATTATGGAAACCATCGTTGAAATTCCGGCTCTCGAAAAAGACCTGCAAATAACTTCCGCACTTGGCGAAAAAAATCCTGTCAAAGGCACCAATTCATCCCGCGCCTACAATAAAGGCTGGCAGCGCTACCTGCCCTTATACGATAGGGATGATGTCTCTTTTTCCGAGCGAGTCCGGCTTTCAAAAATTCACTCCTTGATTGACGCCACGCTCGAATCCAACGAAGCCAGGTGGGACCTGAAATGGATCCTGCTTGAATATTGCCTAGTGAGCGTTAACCATACCAGGGGTGGAGAGATTAAAAAATGTCCCTTCATAAAGCAACGGGTTTTTTGTCGGGGCCTCCTTGCGCACTTAAGCCTTTCATTGGCCCTCCTGAAGGCAAGGCATTTAGTTTCTAATGATTGCTATTTAATCCTAACTGACTTGCGAAAATTTCGCGCTTCTATAACCATAACTAAACCAAAATGCCTATGAGCAAACAACCAGAATTATTCTACGGCCCTTGGCACACGATGAAATACACGCCAATCCAGCGGCTCCATGACCATTTCTTCGCACTTTACCTTTCGGTCGGCCTGCTTGCACGCCGGTTCGGAATTAACCTCAAGACCCTGCGCAACGGGATCTCCCGTTTCAACCAGGGCAAAAGCAGACACTATCATTTTATCAAGGACCGTGAGGCAATCAATGTCAATTACGAATCCCTTCCCGCCAGTGTTAGGGCGAAAACAAAACTTCCAGCTGACCCTCGAAAAGCCTACGAAGTTTTGAAGGGGGAGTACGAGATGCAGGAAGACGTCAACACCGAGACCGAAATCCTTCACCTCAAGGCAAATTTTGAGGACGCCTACAATAACCGCTGGCCGCAGTTTCAAAAATATTATGAAAAAAAAATAAAGGACACGGCTCAACAAATCCAGTATTCCAAGTCACACTCTCTAATCGTAGCCGTCCTTGCAGCCTACAAAGAGAAATGGCCGACCCAAATAATTTTTTCACTATACGAAAAGATTGTTCGCGGCGAACTCGATGCCCTACAGGAAATGGCTTTCTCCACGGTGAGCCCTGTGTATTTCTGGCGTGTCATGCGCGCGTGCCGCAAATTTGGCATCGCACAAACGTTGGTGCACGGCACTCGTGGTGTGCCAAGGGAATATAAGGTTAAGATGACCGGTGTTATCAAAGCGTTCATCCGTCTTGAACTGCGCAAGCCGCAGCGCCTCTTGATCGCGGAAATCATCGCCAATGTGTTTAAAAAATACAACGTGGAACTTTCGCCATCTTCCATAAAATCTTTCAAAGCAAAAAATGAGAACCGAAATATCCTCGAGTACGATTCTGACGGAAACATCTGGAGCCGTCAAAACGGGATGCCGAAGATCACACGATTTCTTGCTGAAGGGCCAGGGGAGATTTACCAGGGCGACTACTACAAGCTCCAGTTCGTTTGCCGCAAGGCCACTGGCATTGTGGTGCGGTTATGGGCTTTCGTAGTGCTGGATTGCTTCTCCAAGCGCGTGGTAGGTTGGGCCCTGGCCGAAGAAATGTCAGCAACACTCGCCAAGGACGCTTTCAAAATGGCCTTTAAAAATCATTGCTTTTTGCCTGAAGAGATTGTGGTTGATAACGATAAATATTTCGACCGCCCGGTCTTCAAACGCTTTTTCAGAAGGCTCAATAACATGGGGGTGATCACCACAAAAGCCTATCCCAACGTCCCTACGTGGAAAGCAGAAATAGAATCTTTCTTTGCTGTATTTCAAAAGCTGCATTCCTCGAAACCGTGGTATATCGGCGAAGGAGTTAAGAGCAAAAACAAAGCGGGCAATCCGAACGAGGAATATGTGAAATCCTGGGTCAAAAAAGATTCTCAGATGCTATCAATACCAGAGCAGATCAAAGAATTTGGAAAGATGATCGAAGAGTATAACCTGATGACTAATGCGCGCAAAAAAAAAGTGTCGCCTTCGGAAACCTTTCGCATGTATAAATCCAAACGCACCATCAAATGGGAGCATTGGATGGAGTCGCTCTTGTTCTGGAAGTCCGAGCCGACAAAACGGATCAAGAAGGACGGACGCATTGATCTTCAGATCAACAAAGTGGAGTACTGTTATCAGGTAACCAAAGACGAAATGCTGTGGAAATATAAAAACTCGGACGTGCGCATGTGCTATGACGCTACAGACATGTCACGCATCCACATCTTCGAACGCAAGACACTCAAGTTCATCGGGGAGATCTTCCCGCGCATGGTGATGACGCGCGACAACAAAGAAGAGGTGTCCAAAAAACAAAAGGCCATTCTTAACGATGCGCACAAATACGCGAGAGACCTTCGAAAGGCGGACGAGGATTTAGTGAACGGCAAGAAGGGTCGCAGACCCGTCAAACGCGAAACGCGCGAAGACAAGTTGATCCGCCGCCGCATGAAGCAGGCGAAACGGGAAAAGGAAGTGGCAGCCGTTAAAGTGCATTCTTAAAATCATTTACAACCATTAAACTCTTTTTTATGAAAAACATTCATGAGGAATTTTCATCGATCGATTTGTTGAACTTTCTCTACTCCAAACTGGGCTTCATCTTTCACGCCCAGAATTATATCATCACTATCCTGGAGGAAGCACTACGACGCTCCAGGATGGTGGGGATCCTTGGTCGGGAAGGGATGGGAAAATCGTCAGCCATAGCCAAGTTTATCAATACCCATAAAAATGTTTACTATCTGCGTATTGGCACGACCTACCGCATTTCTGATTTTTTTAACGAGATGCTTTTTCAGGTCACAGGCGTGTATCCAAAGAACCATGAGCCGCTGTTCACGAAAATGAAAATGCTAAGTCATGAACTCACCAAAGACAATTCCAAAAAACTAATTATTATCGACGATGCGGGGCGTTTGAGTCCAAGAGCACTGAGCGTGTTTTTCGAATTGCGCGACAATACGATCCAGTGCACAGGTTTTGTTTTTATTGGGTTAGACTATTTCCATACGAACCTTCTTCGCGCGCGCAAATTGAATGTCCCCGGAATTGCAGAATTTCTACGGAGGGTGTCTAATTTTTATGAGGTGCCGTCACTGCTGGAGAACGAAATCTCCGCTTACGGCATAGAGCATAAATTGGATGAGGATCAAACCCTTGAACTAAGGGAGTCTGGTTGTAAGACGATCGCCGAACTTGAAAATACGGTGCAAGCTATCCTGGAAGACGCTGATGATGCCGCCAAAGAAGGGCGTGCACCGAGAAAAGTAAATGCTGCTGGTAAGAAGGTTGCCACTACAAAAGCAGAAGCTAAGAAACTTTCACGGGCCGAAGCGAACGAGAAAGACTTTGAGGATGATGAGGCTGAAAGGGAGGATGATGAGGAGGACGAAGCGGTAGAGAAGCAGAAAAAAGAAGCAGCTAAAAAGGCCAGAGAAGCCAAGAAGGCCCGTGCCAAGATCATTGCCAAAGCCAAAAAGGAAACCGCTACCAAACATGCCGCAACTGCTTGAAATAGTTTTTCTCTATTGCCTTGCGGGCATAGACCAGCGTGCTTTCCATCGACGTATGACGGAGTGTTCGCTGGATAAACTCCAGCGGCACGCCTTCATCGTAGAGGAGCTGACCGCAGGTGTGGCGAAGGCTGTGAGGCGAATAGATCTGATGGTTCAAGCTTTGATCGAACTTCAAGCGAAGTTTTTTATAAAGCACCATAACAGTTTGATGAAGTGTTTTGTAAGAGAGGTTGGCGAACAGTTTTCCTTTCTTGATTTTGCTGTCCTTCAGGTACGCCTTAAGAAGCCTGGCAACAACTTTGAAGAGGACAATGATCTCTTTTTGCCGCTGACTTTTTCCTTTGCCCCAGATGGCGATAGTGGATTTTTTAAAATCAACATCCGCTACTGTAAGCCGCTCAACTTCTATCGGACGCAGGCCATTGTACGCCATCAGGGCGATGATCGCTTTCTCTTCAGGTGTACTGCAAAGGCTAATGAGTTTATCACGTTGCTTTTTAGAAAGACTCTCTTTGTAGTAGAGCCTGCGCGAGCCTGTTTTGGTTTTGATCGTGGCCACATCGCGAAGCGACTTGGCGCTCACGCCGGCAAAGGCGGCTTTGATCTTCCGCTCCTGGAGCGAGAGTTCTTCATCGGGGGTGGAGACATAGGCAAGCGCCCATTTGGCAAAGGCTTTGAGTACGGAGCCGTACAGGGCAGAGGTAAATTCCGATCGCCCCTTGGCAAAGATGAATCGCTGGGCCGTGAGTTTTTCAAAGTGCCTTATTTCACGGATTGAATTAAAGTAGCTATTTAAAATGGTGGCATATGTTGACAGTGTTTTTGGGGATTTCAAACGGTCGGTTGACATGGCCATGAAGAGTTTCACATATGCATTGGAGATCGGCAGGCGCGACTCGCGGCTGTCCTTCCTCAAATCGTTCTCGGTGGAAGTGATCCTTTTCTCTTCCAGGAATTTTCTAAAGCGGTTCAAGATCGAGCGGCCGGTGATGCTTTTTTTAGCGGCGAAGCTGTCGAGTTGCGACAAGAGCGATCCCTTGGCTTTAAAGCGCCTCAGGAACGATTTGGCGTGGTCGCGGTAGGTGCCGATGGAGCCGTAGTTGGAAAGGAGCCACTGCTCGTAGTCGGAGAGGATTTCCGAGGCGGGGCGAACCTGAGCAGGTAGTTTGCTTAATTTTTTTGGGAGGTGACGGGGCATACCGAAAACGCGGTCAACAGTTTATGAGAACTTATAAAGTATTCTTTAATATGCCATAAATATAAAAGAGAAAAGTTCATGAGTCAACACAACTTGTTGAACTTCATCATGTAGGCATTTCTTACTTAAACCGAAAAACAATGAAAAAAACCGATAAGGAAAATGAACTCGAAATGGTCAAGGCCATCCATGCCAAGAATCCCTCAGGTGCCCTGGCCATTGACCTTGAGTTCTATGAACACCAGAAAGGGGATGATTTCACCGTATTAATGGGGGACATCTGCGCAGGCCGAATTTCAACAAACAGCGCGATGGAAGGCACGCTCCAAGTCGTTAGCACTATCGCTGAGCTGGCTGCAAAGGACTTTTTAAATGTTCAAAATTGCTTTGGATTTCTCCGGGCGAAATATCCCCATGCCTTGATCACCTTTTCTGATTTCACGATAGGCGTAGAAAATCTGACACCCGATGAAATCAAGGATTGCCTGGCCCAAGCGAACTTAAAATTCACCTACTACGAAAATCCTGAACATGCCCACTGATAAAATTCGTCGCAATGTTGACCTCTCACGTAAGGCCGTCATCGTGTTGCAGTGGTACGCCGTGGCGACTGGATACGGTACCGTCAAGCCGTACATGGAGAAACACCTGGAGGCGCATGCCATGCGAATCCTATCTAAAAATCCGGCACTCAAAAAGATGCTCGCTAAACCCAAGCGCAAATGACATTGGATAAAACGTATGCGAACAGGCCATGGCCACAAGCGCTTAATAACATACTCGAGGGACATATTGCAGATCTAAACCCCTTGCTCGTTGTGCGGGGAGATGATCCTCCGAAAGTGTCAGCACTAAGAGATTATTACCAATCACGAAAAGATGTACTCTCCATGCGACTGGGCTATGTGAACAGCATGCCTTTCATCGGCATGGAACTGTTGACTCACCTGGATCCCGTTTTTGCCGAACAGAAACTCAAGCCCAAGGGTATGCCCCATGAGACGATTATCCTTCGCCTGCGGGAACTGGTGTGGAACCTGCCGTACAATCCAATCATCGTGCTGGACAATTGCCAGCACCTGCATTTCGATTTGCTCTTTAGGGTTCTTCGCATGATCAATGAACTAGAAGGCAAAGCACTGTTTGTATTCCTCTTGCCTGAATACTATGCCGAGCAGTGGGACCAGTCCTCCAACCCACGGCTAAAGTTTTTCTTAAAATTTGTTCACCACCACTATGCGCTTGAAGAATAACCAGGGGCCATTGAGCCTGAGCGAGTATCTGGATGAGAATTTTATTGTTCCATCGGGGAAGACACTGGTCTGGTGGGCGCAGAAGCTCGGCCTAAACAAAACTTTTTTCCATACGATGATCCGCGCTCCCAAAGGACCAATATCAGTTCCCATCATTATGCTTTTCGCTAAAGAGACAGGTGTTGATGCCCGTAATTTCATTCGCCTTCAAAATGAATTTTTATTATACCACTACCTGGAAGAAAACGGGGGAGCTGCGCCGCTGGAAAAAATCCGGTCCAGGATTACGCCCGAAGATAGCCTGGTCAAAGGAGTACTCCTGAATAAATTCTTGCGGCCCATGAACATCGAGCAAAAGCAACTCATCACGCAAATGAAAGTAAACAAGCACGACTATACCAACTTCTTCAATCTCCGGCATGCCTACTTGAATTATGATATCCCGGGACGACTGGGTGAAGCGCTTGGCACGGGGGCAAAATTCTGGCTCGACCTGCAGACCAAAGATGACCTGGATTTTTATGTAAAAAATAATCCCGCTGCTGCCAAGTATTTGGTATTTGAACCTTCGCACCATTTTGTTCCTACAGAGTCCAATTCCACTACCCCCGAATCACCTGGCTCAGTTGCGGAAACTCAATTCCTAAAGCCATCGAAAATTGCGCTCCATCATTGGGCTGACTTTTTCTGCATGAGCTATGAAACTTTTCAGCGGGCACTGGAAGGAAGGAATTTGATGGATTTTCGCCTGATCAGTTTGCTCGTAAAAGCCTTTGACTTGCCCGCCAGCCACTGGATCAATCTTCAGAATGAGTATTTGGCCCACAAGTTTTTGACAGAAGATTCTTTACGGTTACAGATCAACAGAATTGTCCCAAAAATAAACCCAAGTAAAAGAACACGTCTGGGCAGCATCTTGTGTGAAGAGCATCTCAGGCCGCTGGGCATAACCGTCACCGAGTTTGGTAAGTATATCGGCGGAACGAAAAACCAAGGGCTTCACCTTGCCACTGGTCACGACCGGATAGGGGTGGAGTGGGCGGTAAAATTTTCGCAAAGCCTCGGCACCACGCCCATGTACTGGCTGGATCTTCAAATGGAAGAAGATCTCTCAATTACCAGGCTGGAGATTCCGCACAAAGTGACCACTCTTTTCCGTTGCAAATTGACCACCTGATTCCGCGGGAAGCTGACCACCGTTTTCCGCAGCAAACTGACCACTAGATTTGAAGGGATAAAATGTATCGAGATCGGTTGACCCATT
>DAHVFH010000178.1 GCA_027317105.1 Cytophagales bacterium | reverse complement strand
AATGGGTCAACCGATCTCGATACATTTTATCCCTTCAAATCTAGTGGTCAGTTTGCTGCGGAAAACGGTGGTCAGCTTCCCGCGGAATCAGGTGGTCAATTTGCAACGGAAAAGAGTGGTCACTTTGTGCGGAATCTCCAGGTACCGACCGCAAAATTGATCGCACGAAATTCGACCTCTTTCTTTCCGTCATCGAAAGGTTAGACAATGTGTGCATCGATTTTGGGGCAGCCTCTAGTGAGCAATGGATCTATTACATCCAGGAGGAATCCAAAAATAACGTGATCGAAACGTTTAAAGAGATGGGGATTCAAATTCTACTCGTCATGGCCGGTGGCGGTTCTGCAAAGGAATGTGTGGAATTTTTTCAACTAGCAAATCAAATTGATGGCATGGGTGAGATCACGCATATTGTCGCCAACGAATATCAAGGTGGCATTAAAGACAAATCAGTGCAAGAATATACCAATGCGAAAATTCAGATAACACGGCTCCACGATGATACGAACAGTGAGGCGCAAAAAGAATGGGATCGCTTGATGGCAGAAGGTGTAGTCTATTCCGACATCATGGCCCTAAACGTAATCCGCAGGAGGCGAATTCTCAATTACCTGGAGAACATATTCAATCAAATTGATTCGCTATGAGCTGGACGGAGAAAGATCGGTTGGCATTTGCTGATTATTTTGAGTCACAATACGGAAAGCGTCTTTCCATTAATGACGAAATGTTGCCGCTGCTGCACTATATGTTCAAGGTAAATCAATCAACGGTTTCACGCCTTGCGAAAACGGAGAAAATTCTTGAAAACACTCAAAAAATAGTGAATGACGTAGTACTGAAAGCTAATCCCAAAACTTATCACTTTTCGTCTGGGGAAGCTTTTAGATGGCAACTGGGTATCACCTTAAAATATGCCTTCTGGATTGCCGGTATCATGATTATTTTTTGGTCGTCCTATTTCTGGTGGGCTGCTCATCGCGACATCAAAAATGCCGAGTTAATATTATCAGCAGCACCAGTAGTAGAGCAAACCTTGCTTCACCAAATTGATGCAGACCGCAACGGCTTCCTATTCTTAGAATTCAAAAGGCCCAAAGGAACGCTGGTCGAAAATTTCACAGAATTCAATGTGATCGATGAGGAAACTATTCGCATCTATCTCGGGAGGAAGTAATGTTATGCTAACGGAACGAAATACCATCAGGGAGTTCGGTATCGAACGGGTCTCTGGTTTTAAATTCCTTATGAGGAACGATACTCTTTCTCTGCTGCTTTTTTTCTTGCTGTTTTCTGTACCGCCTTAAGGCGGAATTGATGCTTGAGAGATTGATCTGGGCGGGATCAATCTCAAGCTCACGGGCAAGCCAATCAAGAAACATTGCGGTCTTTAATACACTTAGTTGTTCATAGTAAGTTAGAACAATTACGGTATAAACACGAGGCTTCTTGTTTAACAACCAGGTTCTAATAATTCTCTTGTCCATAAATCAATCTTGAATAGAATGTAATTCGAAACCAAATATTTCAGGCTAGTTATGAATTCAAAACAACTATTTCAAATAAACATTGTAGCAAAGATGAATAACCGATTCACCTATAGTTTAAGTATAAAGAGGGCAAGAGCTAAAACGCTGCACGTTTTATTCTTGTTTTTCTCGCTGCGCTCGAAAAAGAATTTTCGCACTTCAATGATCCAATGAATATGAACAAAAAAGATAACCCAAACGAAGTTAGGAATTATGGTCTAAATATCCGGCTTTCAAAAGACGAACTACAGGCCGCTCGATTAAAATCTAAAGAATTCGGTTTCTCATGCGCCACCGCGTATGGTCGCGAGATGGTTCTAAACGGATACGTCCAGGCAACGCCTACACAAGAATCGCTCATTGACGTAAAGGCACTTCGGCAACTTCTCATAGAATTCAGAACCAATTTCAGTCGAATTGCTAACTACATGAAACACCGTGACTTGAGATTAGTCCATGAGATCAATCAAACCATGAAAGGAATAAACCATTTAATTGAACAACTATGATCGCAAAAGTAAAATCAAACAATAGTCTCGATAAAACCATCGATTACCATAAAAAAGAAAAATCCGAACTGATAGGAGCCGTAAACCTTGTCGGTAAAGGTGTAGAAGATTTTCGCATGCAAATGAAGGATACGCAGGCGTGCTTCAAGGGCAGAGCCAAAAAATTAACCCTGCATGCCATTCTTTCGCCCAGTATTGAAGATGGAAAGCGACTTACCCGCAATGACTGGAAAGGCATTGCCCATGATTATTTAAAAGGAATGAAATTACTTGAACAGCAGGCCATTATTTTCCTCCATACTGATCGTTCTCATAAACACCTCCATTTGGTAATTAACTTGGTCCACGAAACTACTTGCAAAGTATGGCGATCTAAAATAAATGACGTAACACTTAGCCATCGCGTTGGTCATCAAATTGCTGAGGAACGTGGGCTTAAAAATGCGAAGGAGATTATGAAGGAGAATCGAACAAAACGCGCTGCAACCCCAAAGTTGAAATCCGGCCCTGTGGGTAACAAACAAAGAATTGCCCAGGAACTTGACGCCATTACTTTCGTCAATGTAGAATCCTATTTTGCTGAGATTGTGAAAAAAGGCTTTCAATTGAAAAAGTATTTCGACAAGGAAACCAAGGAAGTCAGAGGCTATGGGGTAGGCAAATACGGTACCTTTTTGGATGCCTCCAAAATCGGAAAACGGTTTACGTTGAAAGAATTGAAAAAAAAGGTGCACGAAATAAAAATCTCACCCGCCATGATCAAAAAATTTGAAGAGGGTTTGCAGACTGATGTCATAAAGAATTTTGATCCCGTGGCAAGGAAGCAGGTAATAATAGATACAATGACCGAAGTATTGAAATTATTCTCCGATGACCTCCGAAAAGTCAAATTTGATGGCATCGGATCCTATTTCAGAAATTTGGAGAAGGCAGGATTTAAAGTGAAGGCCCATTTGAACAAGGCCACGGGAGCCATTTCAGGGTATGGCGTCACAAAATACGACCAGTTCTACAATGCCTCAGAAATCGGCAAGGAATTTACGCTAACCTCCCTAAAAATAAAATTTGAAAAGGAACATCCTGCCATCAAACTCAAGCCAAAAAGTATCCGGCAAATTATAGCTGACGAAATAAGTAATTTAAAATACACAACCGCTCAGGATTATTTCAAGGAATTGACACGCGTTGGTTTTGAGGTGAAACCGCTATTTAATATCGATTCCAAAGAACCCTTCAATTATGGTTTCACCAGATATGGCCTATACTTTGAGGCTATCGAAATAGGGAAAAAGTTTACGCTTGAATCATTAAAAAATCAAAAACCAAATCTTATTGTTTTGAAGGCAAGCCAACCACCTCGTTCAGACGAAACACCAACCACCACTATCACAACAACTTCCATAAAGGTACCGACTACGCAAAGGCAGTTGTCAGACACCAAACCAAATTCGCCAGATTATCGAAGCCTCATTGCCAATGAGCTCCGCAAAATAAAGTTCAGGGACTTTGATTCTTACTTTGTTGAACTCAAAGCAAAAGGGTTTGAGGCGAATGCAATTAAAGAAGAGGCCACCGGCCGTTTAGTTGATTATAGTGTAAGAAAATATGGCCAGCATTATAAGGCATCCATGCTTGGTGAAGAATTCACAGTGGCGTTCTTAATGGCTACGATGGCTAAAAAGAAGACTCGCAAAAGGCTAAATAGGATACAGTAACCAGTTAATGGGGTAAATATCGAACAAGGTATATTATTTGGACATCTAGCATGTCAATACCTTCATTAATAATGGTCTTCCAATTCGGATATTCCAAAATTTAAACCCAACACCTGACCGACCAAAGCAGATCGGTATAGTAAGTGAATTGGTATGTTAGTAAATTAAGAAAGGTCTCTTTAACTAACTATTTGATTCTTGCATTCAAATTTTCGATCTGCCTTTTTTGAATTTCATTGCCATTTCTCAACTCGATCACATATAGCGTCAGCTCCTCAATCTTTTTTAACAGCAGCATATTCATCTCACCTAACTGAATTCCATTCTTTTCCATTGCTGCGGCAGAAGGCACCTCAGGCAGGTGTTTGTTTTGATCGATATAATTTTTGATGGAATCGAGGGAAGTGAGGCGGTAGTCTTTATTAAAAACATAGTCGGGTGCTACCGATCCATTCAAATCTACTTTCACTTCCTGAGCGTGAATCTGACCTTTCACCGCAAGTTTGGCATCAGGTGATGGAGTACCGATGCCTAAATTACCACTGCCATCGATCCGCATTCTTTCAGTAAGTATTGCACCTGAAACATTAGTGTTCACGCCCACCTGATCACTTTGAGAAAAAATAATGGGGTTTCCATTGTCAGAAGCAATGACAGGGAAATACCCAAATTTCTTTATGAAACCTAACCTGGCATTGGATAAGGCATCTATTCCCATTGATGAATTTTCTGAATTTTCCAGAATACTTCCGTTTACTTCAAGTTTCTGGTTTGGACTTGGAGTGCCTATCCCAACATTGCCATTCATTAGGATACGCATTTTTTCTGTTGTGTTGGCATTATCGATATTATCGCCATCGGTATAAAATACAAGATCTCCATTAAAATATCCCTTGTCGAATGCCTCGATCCTAGCTACTCGCGATGTTGGTGTGGAAAATGTGCAGAAATCTATTCCTGCAGTATTACCAGCTCCCCCTGTAACGCTCTGAATTTTGAGAAGATTATTGGCAGTACTAATAATATGAAGTAGTGATTGCGGTGAACTTGTGCCAATTCCAGTGTTGGCGTTAGTAGAGGTTCCAATTCCTGCAGTACCGCTTGGAACAAATAGCGTTTGTCCCTTTGATTGGATGGCAAGAAAAACAATGAGTAACCATATCAACTTTTTCATTTTCTTAAAGAGTGATTTTGGGTTTTTAAATTTTCAATTTCATTCTGTTGTTGGGCATTTTCTTGTTTCAATTCTTCGATTAGTTTTTTCATCTCAATGGAGTACAGCGTCAATTCCTCAATCTTCTTCAACAACAGCATGTTCATCTCACCCAATTGCACACCATTCTTTTCCATGGCTGAGGCAGAAGGGACTTCCGGCAGGTGTTTGTATTGATCAATGTAGATTTTAATAGAATCGAGAGAGGTAAGGTTGTAGTTTTTATCGAAAACATAGTCGGGAGCTACCGCTCCATTCAAATCAACTTTAACTTCCTGGGCGTGTATCTGACCTTTCACTGCAAGCGTGGCATCGGGTGATGCAGTTCCAATGCCCACGCTGCCGCCAAGGAAGGCAAACTTATTATAATCATAAAAGGTCATGCCGTTGGTGTTTTCGCCTCTGATATAATGATAGGCATCTCCAAATCGAAGTTCTCCATAATCGCCTGGTCCTGTCCATTGATTAGGTTCGATGAAAAGTACGGCATTGCCTTGCGCAGCACCTTTGATATGCATAAGGGCTGAAGGAATTGTGCCTACGCCCACACTGCCGCTCGAATTAATGGTAAATAACTCAAGCCCTGGCTTAAAAATCCTAAACCTACCTGCAAAGTTGTCCAACTCAAAGGTTGTGCTTCCTGCATAGTCTAATAACAAACGGGGACTTCCACCGAGAATACCCATCCGAATATTATTTGAACTTTGGCTTGCCTCTGAGGATAACGATGCGTTCACCTGAAATCCATCGGGAGTAGACGTGCCAATCCCTGTAAGGCCATTAACGTAAAAATTTGTTGTTCTCGATGCACCAATTTGAATTGAGGGAGCAGCAGCTCCAAATGCTACAGAGAATAAAGAACTGCTTCCATCAAGGTGATAAATATTCCACGTATTGCCAGAGGTCGCACCACTATTAGGATGCAAATTAAAATAAGCATCCGTGAACATACCCTGAGGATTCGGGCTATAAAAATTTCCAGTATAACTTTGTCCAAAGGAGTAACTGGTGAGGCAAGTGCCAATTACAATCAGTATGATTTTACTTTTCATCGTCACTTTCATTTTTTGAGTAATTGTTTCAATTCATCGATTTGTTTTTGCTGCGCGATCAAGTGCAACGTTAGCTCTTCAATCTTCTTGAGCAACAGCATGTTCATCTCCCCCAGTTGCACACCATTCTTTTCCATTTCTTTGGCAGAAGGAACTTCGGGCAGATGTTTATTTTGATCGATATAGTTTTTGATGGAATCCAGGGAAGTGAGCTGGTAGTCTTTATTAAAAACATAATCTGGAGCTACTGCTCCGTTCAAATCTACTTTAACTTCCTGGGCGTGTATTTGGCCTTTCACGGCAAGCGTGGCATCCGGAGAAGTGGTGCCGATGCCGACATCGCCATTGCTAAGGATCGACATTGCTTCCGTAATTGCAGAAGCATTGAGAGTTCTGAATCTCAAATTTGTTGATCCTGAATTATCAGATCTTCTGGCTTGAAGATAAGTCCAGTCTGTGCCTGAATAGGGCGAGAAATAAATATGACCTGGTAAAAAAGCACTTTGGGTAGTGCCTGTAATAGGGCTATTGACAAGATATATGTCGGCAGTTCCTGCCACATCAAATTGACCTCTTGGTGAAGCAGTACCTACACCAACATTGCCATCTGCTTGTAAAGTGAACACACCATTATTACCTGACCCAGGGTAAGACCCAAAACTTAAATTTGACTTGTCATTGCTAACTTGATTAAATTGATAATTCAAATGAAACTCTCCGAAGTGCGTACTTGGATCTACGGTGCTATTTGTAAAAACAATTGTGCTCAAACCTGTTGGGGAGGTCGATGAGAGTTTAAGTACTGGACGCGAATCTGAAAATTCCAGCGTTTTACTCCCAAACCAAACTCCAGGTGAAGAAGTCCCAATTCCAACATTGCCTGAATTGAAATAAACAGGATTAGTGCCAAGCCATTGAGCGGCAACTCCAATACTTATTGAAAGTCCATAGGCAATGGTGAGAATTTTTTTCATGGCTAATGTTTGTTTTCTAATGCCGCGATTCTTTCGTTCTGTTTTGAAATCAGCTTATTCTGTTCAATCACATACAACGTCAACTCCTCAATCTTCTTGAGCAGCAGCATGTTCATCTCTCCGAGTTGCACTCCATTCTTTTCCATGGCTGCGGCAGAAGGCACTTCCGGCAAGTGCTTGTTTTGATCAAGATACTTTTTGATGGAATCTAGAGAAGTGAGATGGTAGTCATTATTAAAAACATAGTCTGGAGCTACTGCTCCATTCAAATCTACTTTTACTTCCTGCGCGTGGATTTGACCTTTCACGGCAAGCTTGGCGTCTGGAGCAGTGGTGCCGATGCCGATGTTGCCACCATATAAGATCGTCAGATATTCGTTACCATTCCCAACATTCACTCCCAAAGAAAACCTTCCTGAAGTTGACGGTCCGATTATAGTACGCTTTGTTGCTGCGCCAATGCCTGATACTCTAACATTGAAATCTTGGTCAGACATATTTGTCGCATTTAAAATAGTCTCCTCTACCGAGGCTGCTCCCGCGGTAGTCAAACCCGTTGATTGGAAAGATCCTGCAATCTGCATATTACCTAAAGTGTTTAGGGCTGCAATTGGAGCAACTCCCGAGGTCCCCCACGTCCAACCTCGTCCATTATTATTATACACGTCCATGTTCATTTTTATGCTGTAATCTACTACAGGTCCATATTGATATTCAGCAC
>DAHVFH010000176.1 GCA_027317105.1 Cytophagales bacterium | reverse complement strand
GACCTAGAATTATGGATCGGTGCCTTGGAGCGGTTGAACAAAGCTGGCATCACAAAAATGGCAGCCATCCATCGTGGCTTTTCTTCTTCTGAAAAAGGTCCGTTCAGGAACTTGCCGATGTGGGATATCGCCATCGAATTGAAAACTCGTTTCCCTGAACTGGATATCATCTGTGACCCCAGCCACATTTCGGGTAACCGCGACCTTATCGCCTTTGTTTCTCAAAAAGCCCTCGACCTCGACATGGCCGGTTTAATGATCGAAAGCCACATCAACCCCGATGCTGCCTGGAGTGATGCCAAACAACAAGTGACGCCTGCCGTGCTCGGGAAAATTATTAGCGAATTGGTAGTGCGCACTCCTTCCAGCGAAAACAAAACATTTAAAGATAAACTCAGCGTACTGCGCGACCAGATTGATCACCTCGATGATGAGATCATGCAGAAGATGTCTTCTCGGATGAAAATTTCAGAAAAGATCGGGCAGTACAAGAAAGATAACAAGGTGACAATCTTGCAAGTGAACCGTTGGGAAGAGATCATTAAAACCCGCGTGACTTTGGGCAAGGCGATGGGCCTGGACGAAGGCTTCACCCGCGATCTCCTCCGCTTGATCCACCACGAATCAATTCAGGTGCAAACTAAAGTGATGAATGAGATGGAGGCAAGGGTGTGAATTTTGAAATTATAGTATAAAGCCTCGCGATTGAAAATATATTCACTACCGATGGTGATGGCGCGGTGTCGTAGTACCAGGGCATTGAATATTATATGGCGTTACGAAGATTAAACAAGCCCGTGTGGATGCTCAACTATAACGGGCAAGGTCACGGCCTCACCCAGCGCCAAGACAAAACCGACTTTGCCATCCGCATGATGCAATTCTTTGATCATTATCTGAAAGATAAACCCATGCCCGAATAGATGACAAAAGGTGTGTCGGCTTCGGAGAAGGGAATGACGAAGGGGATTGATCCAATTGGCAAATTTGTAAATGTTCAATTATCAATTATCAATTCCGAAAGTTTAGAATACCCTTCTTTCAAACACGGTTTTTCTGTTTTTGAACAAATATTTACTTCGCTGCCATCTCTGAAAGGCGAAGAAATGACCTATAATCGATAATGTTTTTTCTTCTCGTATTTCCAATTCCTTCCTTTGCCTTCGCAGATCCACTCGATGGCTTGCGCGATGCGTTTGTGTCGTGTCTCTTCCGTTTTGGCTTCTTCAAACCATTGGATGTATTCTTTGCGGTGTGAGTAGGCAAAATTTGCAAAGACCTCACTCGCTTTTTTGTTTTTCTTTAACGCCTTTGCCAGATAATCCGGGGTTGCAATTGACTTGGATCCTTTCAGTGTGGTCTTCACCGGTCGTTTTATTTCTTTTTCATTGAGTTCCACAGCTTGCTTAAGAAAGCCCAAAAGGATTTTATCGGAGGGTAAATCTTTCAAAGCGGTTATGCGATCGAAGTTGCCCATGCTTCCACCTTCATTTCTTGAGGTAAGAATTCCTTTAGGATCATGGATCAATGAATATTTCCAGAACCCAAATGAGCAATGCTTTTTGAAGGCGGCCATGTTGCACATTACTCCTTTGTAATCGAAGTTGGGAAACCCCCATTTTATTTTCTCTTCTACTTCGGGGCAAGCCTTATGGACCAGTTCGCGCAAGTGGTTGAGAATCGGTTTTGCGAAGTCAGCCGACTTGGCGATGTAGGCATCTACTTGTTTGTTTTTAGGCATGATTAATTTTTTTGCCCCAAAGAAAACCAGTTTCCGGAATCATCTTGAAACAATGCTTCTATTCCATAAAATTCTTTAGTAGGCTCCTTTTTAAATTTAACGCCTTTAGCCTTTAGTTCTTCATACGTGGCATAAATGTCGTGGCACTCAAAAACACCAAAGCCAAAAGTTCCATTCTCAATCAATGTTCTCATTGCCTTGGCGGACTCCTTCGTAAATGTCATTCCTTCTTTTACAGGCATTATGGCAATTTCTAGATCCGGTTGATCCGGAGGAGTAACTGTAAGCCATTGGGTATCCGGCCCCATTGGGGCATCCGTGTGAATTTTGAACCCGAGCTTGTTCACATAAAATTCTCGTGCGCTACTCTGGTCAAGAACATAAATGCTTACGTGAGATAATTTTGAAATCATAATTTTGTTTTTTTATACAAACCTGAGCAATATTTTGGTTACGCTACTTCTTCAAAATTGCTTTTTTTCAATTCATTTACAGCCGCAAAGCAATTAGGAATGAAATGGTTCGGTTGAAATTTCATTTCATTTCGTAACGCTAATTTAAGTTGTCTATAGACGGCAGGAGTTGTTCCGTTTTCTTTTTTAAAAAGAGAAGTGAACGTACTTACACTTTCAAATCCTGAACGCTCGCATGCGCCCGTTATGGAATGACCTTGCGCTAAAAGAAATTTGGCGTTCTCCATTCTCACTTTTCTTAAATATTGATGAGGTGTGAGGCTATAAATTGTTTTGAACAGCCGGATAAAATGGAATTTTGAAAAAGTTGCTTCATCTGAAACAAGATTCAAATTCAGTGCCTCAAAAAAGTTCTTATCGATATACATCTTTGCATGAACCACTCGCTTGTAGAGATATATTTTGGGGTATTCCTTTAGTTTCATTTTTGATTAATAAAAGGCATCTTCAATATGCACAATTTCTTTTTCTCCATGCTGATCACGGATGGAAATAATATCGTAGCGCACGTTGCCTTGCCAGTTTTGTTGGTATGTATATTCCTCCGCTCCGTCAATGATATTCTTCGCTTTTTTATAATCCACAAAATCTTCGGGGTAGCCATACGCATCTGAGCTGCGCATTTTTACCTCCACAAAAACCAACCAGTTGTCTTTTCTTACAATCAAATCAATTTCTGACCGCTTGTGCCGATAGTTACGTGCGATGATTTCAAATCCCTTATTCACTAAAAAATCAGCCGCTAGCGCTTCGCCTTCTTTACCTTTTTTTATTTTATCGCTCACCGGTTTTTGTTTTACCTTTGAAAACTAAAGTTAAGGACCAAAACATAGAAATTAAAATGAAGCGTTTTTAATGAATTCCAACCTTAACAAACACACACAATTTATTGATCTTGGCCTGATGGATTACCAAAAAGCCTGGGACTATCAAACCGATCTATTCAATAAAATTCTAGCCGTTAAATCGGAGAATCGAAATCGCGTGGCCAACGACCAACATACAACCAACAACTATTTGCTCTTCTGCGAACACCCACACGTGTATACGCTCGGAAAAAGTGGCGATGAAAAAAACCTGGTGATGCCCGTTGAAAACCTTTCTTCTATCGGGGCAAGTTTTTATCCGATCAACCGGGGAGGAGACATCACTTACCATGGGCCGGGGCAAATTGTGGTTTATCCGGTGATTGACTTGGAGAATTTTTTTACCGACATCCATCAATACATGAGAATGCTGGAAGAATCGGTGATTCTTACCTTAAAAGCATTTGGAATTGAATCGGGGCGAATAAAAGGATTGACTGGTGTGTGGCTCGATTGGGAAGATCCGCTCAAGGCGAGGAAAATTTGTGCACTGGGTGTGAAGACCAGCCGATGGGTGACCATGCACGGACTGGCATTAAATGTAAACACCGCGTTGGATTATTTCAACCATATTGTGCCTTGCGGCATTCCGGACAAGGCCGTCACTTCAATGGAAAAGGAATTGAAGGCAACTCAACCACTAGACCGTGTAAAGGAACTATTGAAGCAACAAATTGTTTCCTTGTTTGAAATGCAATTATCATGAAAAAAGACATTGACATTCCGGAAGTAAAGAACGTGACGTTGGCGATAGCACAAGAAAAGAATTTATTAAGCCAGGACGAGTGGAAAGTGTATTTGCTGAACAATAATGATTTTGATTTGGAAAACACCCTGGTGGCTAGCCGGGGCTATGGAGAAAAAAATGGAGAAGAACAGCGAACTTCCACCCTGCGTCATTTTTTGGAAACCGTGCCGGCAAAAGGATCTATAACCATCGAGCCTATCGATCCAAACGTTTTTCATCTCAACAACGAATATTGGGTCAGTTATTACTATGGCACTCAGATTTACGATAAAAAATTTGTGTTTGTGCCAGACTCAATTTGCGAGGCCAATTTGGTTTTTATCAAAGAACTGGATAGGGATGGTATTTTGCATTCCTGATTTGCCGTTCAACCATGCCTATAGACAGCTCGAATTACATTTAAACAGTTAATCGCGATTATCGCCATCCCGAGGGTAACTTTTGATACCACAAGCGTATTCATTTCGTTATGTGTCGAATGAAGTACTGTCTTTTGTCTATCGTTTATTGTTTCTTAACCGGTTGCGGGGAATGCGACAGTTCCAGTTTATATCAAATTGTGTCAGTAACACCTGACCAGGCGATTACTTGGAAATGCCATTACGTAGCTAACGGATTGGGGCCTTGTGCCTCTTGGCAAAAAACCCAGCAAGTTATTTTCGCGGATTCTTGTAATAAATATGTTATGAGTCAGGTTTTAACTCGAGCGCAGATAAGTCAATTCAAATAGAAATCTTGTAGGAAAGGCGAAATTCTGACAAGTTAAGTAGTGTCTGCAAGAAAGCGCATCAATTTTATTTTTTGGCACTAATTTTTACAGTATCCAAACATTTGCGGGCACTGTCCCAGAGCAAATTCAGCTCGGTGGGGAAATGAACATCGGTCTCCAGCGCGTAACTGTCTGTCTTTAGCTCAAGTACGATTTTAGCCTGACCTTTTTTTTGAGCAGTTCATGGCCGTCATCAAACAACGAGTTGGTTGATGGATTGAAGCAGGGCTTCGTCTATCTGGCCAACGTTGTCGATGGGCTTTGATAGGTAAACTCTATTTGAGGGGCACTAAATGCAGTGGTGTGAACACCCAGTACCATGCGTATAAGCGCATCGTAGTTTGCCATTGTTTCCAACCTGTCCAAGTTGGTGTTCAGCCCATGACGGACTACGGCCAGTACTAAAATATGCCACAGGTCCATCCCTTTCCGCCCGGTGTTCTCTTTCCCTTTGCATATTTTTTCTTCCAGCAATCAAAACACTTTCTCGTTGAGTGGGGGGTTATGAAAATGTATTGAAGCCCACGAAGTATCGGGGGCAATTCATCTCTGCTTTTTAAAGGAAACTTTACTTCGGATATGGGATGGACCCCTAAATTCAATTGTTGGTCAAATCGCTGGCGCATGTATTTTTTGGCTCGAATCTTTGCCTAAAATCATACTAATTTCATTCCCAATCAACTTCTGCCGCAATTATTCGAATCGAAATCTTAACCAAAAACCTTTTTCCCAACATCTGTTAGTGGATTATTGAGTTTAATTGCAGACATTAATTATCCCAATCAAAATATTCGTCTTTTTGTAATTCAAGTTCCTTCTTTTTTTTAATGCCGCGATTTTTAAACGCTTCTTTTAGCTCATTCACTTCTTTCTTCAAGTCACTTATAATTTTTTTCTTCGTAGCTTCTTTATCGAAAGATACTTCGTAGTTATCTGAAGTGCCGATGATTTTAAGGAAAATTTTGGATTGTCCTGCGGTCTCTTCAATAGCACCAAATGCTTCATCGGGATCAATTTTCTTTTTGTTTCGCAAGGGTGCAATTACCCGGTAGTCTATGTGTTGGTCGAAGGTGTGCGTTCCACTCACGGTGATGTTGGTGGCATTGCTGTGAACCTCCATCTGCGGAATGAAAATGGTCTTGTTCTCGATATGGATGTCATTTTTTAAATCATCAAAACGCAATTGGCTCAAGGCCTGATCATCCAGATACCGGCTAAGCTTTTGAAGTGGCTCAAAATTATTGAGTTCTCCATTTTTGATCAGCACACTAATATTGGCTATCAGGGTTTCAGGGAACAAGTGAAGCTTTTCGTTTAAAGACAACTCAAAATTCACATCGGCAATTGCTTGGCCTTTCAAATTTTTTGCCTCAATGAAATTCTGATAAAAATTTTCAAAAACATAGAAAATGCTATCCACATTGATCCCGTCCAGCTTAAACGATGAGGAAACGTCTATGGCTTTCGGGTTTGTGGCGTTCACCATTCCGTTACCGGTAAGCGTTCCCCCCATTACATCAAGGGCCAGGTGTCGCGCTACGGCCATCTGATTTTGTACGAGTAGGTTGCCTTTTATCGCACGCGGAGCAAACCGCTTGTAGCGCATTCGGTTTACTTCGCAATTAAAATTCAAATGCAAATTTGGTGAAAGGGCAAAGCCAAAGTCTTTCGAACCTATTTCGCCTAGGCCAAAGGCAACCAATTGGTCGAGGTCAAGAAAATTCGATTTCAGATCAGCCTCAATTCCAATTGGTTGGTTTTCAAAAAGTAAAAAAGTAATCACATTTTTCAAAAATCCATTGAGCAAAAAATCACTGTTCGCCAATCGTCCCCCTACGTTGCTCATGGCAATATCGTTTTTGTTGAAATGTAAAGAGCCATTCCAATCAGTAAAATGAAGGTTTTGTTTTCCGGTAACTAATGAAATGTTTTTTAGCTCAATCGCTCCCTCAGCACGTACTTGTTGTGCGGTGCGCTTATCTTTCAGTAAAGAAATCTTCCCTTCAAAATTAATATCCGCATTAGCTTCGCCAGAAAGCTCCTTTACTTCTTCTATCGGATAAAAATTTTTGATCCAGCCTACATCCAATCCCCCCTTGAATTTCAAGGTGACATCTTGATCTTTAAAGCCCTGAATGGAGAAATCGGCTGTAAATGGTTTGCTATTTAGTTTCCCTGAAATGTTTTTGAGAAATAGCTCGCCATTTGAAAAATCAGACATGGAGGAACTCGCAAAGGAACCCTCCAGGTTGGCCTCTTCTATTTTTGATTTGTAGGTCGGATGAAAGAATGAAGCATTTTTACAACCAAACGAAATTGATAGAAACGGGCTCTTATTTTTTGAAACTTCACCCTTTGTAGTGAGTGAAAAATAAATTTCACCCTGGCTTTTGTATTCCTTTAACTTCTGGCCGATCGATAAAGGAAACAGCGAAAGGATGGTTTGTATGTCGGTATCCTTACTTTTCAAGGTGAAGTCGACAAGGTTGCGCTTCTTAAATTCGTTTTTACCCGTTATGTTAAATTCTGACTTACCCAACTTCAAGGTCGATTTTTCAATCACCACCGATTTGCGTTCATCGTCATAATTTAAATTGGCGGTGAGAATAATTTTCTTGTTCTTTAATAACGTTAGGTCACCAATCCCAAGTTGCCCGATGGTCACATCGCCTTGGCCTTCAATTTCATAGATTGCCTTTCGCAAGGTTACAGAAGCAATAAGTTTTTCACTCTCAAAAATGTAATGTTGCCGTGTTTGCAAATCCCGATAAGAAACATGCGTATTGAAGAGTCTCACATTTCGGAGATCGAAAGAAATATTTTCATTTCGACCGCCTGAATTTTTTACGATTGTGAAATTATTAAGGCCTTGATCATTAATTTTTAAATTGGTTTCGCTATCATGTATTTGCAATCCGCGAATAGAGTATTTTCCTTTCCACGCTTCGATGGGATTAAGAAAAAAGGAAACGGACTTGGCCGTTAATAGCGGATAAAGACCAGCGTGGCTGTCTTCCACGTACACATCCCTAAACGTGATAGCGAGGTTGGGAAAACCGCGCCAGGCTGAAATTTCGATTTGACCAATTTGAACAGGTGTCCCTAAGCTTTTGTTCGCCTCACGAATGAACTGCTGAATAATCCGGTCTTTAAACAAATAAACAGACGCGCTAAAAGCAATGATCAACACGACCACTGTAAGCGATAGATAGAGAATAATTTTTTTTACGACCTTCAAGTTTGAAAAAACTATGGCGCAAAGTTACCGATTAAGTTTAATCCTAAAGAAAGTTCACCTGCAAGCCATTCTTTTCCCGTTTAGGCGACCTCAAATACATCTGCTGAAGATCGTTTTAAATATTCTTCAAAATCAAAGGGGGCATCCCCGCCTTCTAGCAGGCATCCCTCCGGAATAGTTGGAAAAATTTCTTCGTAATTTTTAACCAGGTTCATAAACACACGTCTGTATACGTGAGTCCTGTTGATTTTTTCGGGGTGGTCAATTCCGGAAGCGGCCAATAACTCCACAAAACTTTCTACCGTGTTTTTATGAAAGTTCGCCACCCTGACTTTCTTAGCTTCAACATTCAGTCCCTTCATAAGCTCCGGTTTTTGAGTGGCCACACCGGTGGGGCAGGTATTTTTATTACACTCTAGTGCCTGGATGCAACCGAGCGCCATCATCATTGCCCTAGCGGAGTTGCAGGTATCGGCACCCAGTGCCATCGCCCGTACTATATGAAAGCCTGTCAAGATTTTGCCAGAGGCTATTAATTTGATTTTATTGCGAATACCAAAGCCAATTAGGGCATTATCAGCAAAAGCGAGGGCATCCAGCAAAGGCATGCCTACAAAATTGGTAAACTCAGGAGGAGCAGCCCCCGTGCCACCCTCACCACCATCGATGGTGATAAAATCGGGATAGCTGTTGTGTGCCACCATCGCTTTACAAATTGAAAGGAATTCTGATTTGCGCCCTACACAAAGTTTAAACCCGACAGGTTTTCCCCCAGAAAGGGTGCGCAACTTTTCTATAAATTTTATCAATTCACCGGGCGTACTGAAGGCACTGTGATAAGGCGGAGAAAAAACTGTAGTTCCTACTTTCACCAAACGAATTGCTGCGATCTCAGGCGTATTTTTAGGCGCTGGCAAAATTCCACCGTGGCCTGGCTTGGCGCCCTGAGATAATTTAATTTCGATCATTTTCACGTTCGGTCGTATGGCGTTTTGCTGGAAAGCAATGTCTGAAAAGTTACCATCTTCGGTTCTTGCCCCAAAATAGCCAGTGCCTACCTGCCAAATAATATCTCCACCATGTTTTAGATGATAAGGGCTTAACCCCCCCTCACCAGTGTTGTGGGCAAACCCCCCAATCTTCGCGCCAGCGTTGAGCGCTTCAATTGCATTTTGACTTAATGACCCAAAGCTCATAGCTGATACGTTGAGCACACTCATGTCATACGGTTGTGTGCACTTCTCACCTCCAAACCGGACACGAGGGTTATGATCCATTTTATGAAAATCGCGGGGTGCAATGGAGTGGGTCATCCACTCATAGCCTTCAGCGTAAACATTCAATTGTGTGCCAAAAGGTACCGTGTCAATTTGGGTTTTTGCCCGCTGATAAATTACCGATCGTTCGTTTCGGTTAATCGGAGTACCGTCCGTATCGCTCTCAACAAAATATTGTTGAATCTTGGGACGGATATCTTCGAACACGTAACGAAGGCGGCCAAACAAAGGGTAGTTTTTTTTGATTGCGTGCTTGTTTTGTAGGATATCGTAAATGCCCATGTAAATGAAAGGCAATGCAAACAAAATAAAAACAAAAGCATCGTGCCAATAATAGGTCCAACCGGAAAGAATCAGGAGAATAATAAAAGAAAATAAAAGGAAAAGCTGGCGGTTATTCATAATTGATAATGTTTGGGTCGGTCAAGTTAAGCAAGGAGAAGCAAATTGACAACGAGCAAGGGGTTATCTTGCTAAGAATATTGCCGAGAGATCCAACCTAAAAATAAGAGCTGTTTGTAAGTGCCTATCTACCGATCGGGGACAGAAATCATAATCAAAACTTTGTTTTTACGATGCAGCTATCTTCTGAATCGCATCAATAAACCGATCTAGATCTCGCGTAGTGGTGTACACATGCGGAGTTACCCGCACCGCATTTACATTTTCCCATTTTATAGAAACGGTATGGATTTGATAATCGGACATTAGTCTAGAAGAAATATTACCCACGTCCATTCCATCTACACTGAATGTGCCCAGCGCACATGAATATTCCGGCTTTAATGAAATATGAAGTTTCACCCTTGGGTTTTTTGTTAAGGCATTGCACCAATAGGTTTTCAGATAATGCAGTCGCTCTTGCTTTCTTTTCCCGCCTATTGCATTGTGAAAATCAATCGCCTGGCCAATGGCCTGTTCAGGGGCAAATGACCGGGTGCCCAATGCCTCAAATTTTTTAATATCTCCGCTTTTGGGTTTATCGGTCGGGAACAAGGGCCATGTTTTTTCGATGTGCTCTTTCTTGATGTACATCATTCCGGTGCCGAAAGGAGCACACATCCATTTATGTAGGCTGGTGCCAAAGTAGTCACAGTTTAGATCGGAAATTTTATAATCCAGGTGTGCAAAAGAATGTGCCGCATCAACAATGGTGATAAGGCCACGTTTGCGGGCTTCGGCACAAAGTTTCACGGCCGGCAAAATTTGTCCAGTCCAGGTCATCAAGTGGGTGATGTGCCAGATTTTCGTTTTAGAGGTGGTGGCATCAATATAAGCTTTTATGACTACGTCATCATTATCGATGGGTAAATTAAAATTAATCCAATTGATCTTCACGCCTTCTCGCATCTCGCGCTGTTTCCAGGCATGGATCATGTTAGGATAATCCAGTTTCGTCATCACAATCTCATCTCCCCTGTGCATATCAATGCCCCAGGTAAAAGTGCCCAATGCTTCGGTCGTATTTCTGTTTATGGCAATCTCTTCTGCTGACACCCCACCCAGATCGGCCAATTTTCTGCGTAACGCCTCTCGGCCCTTGTCCAAAATCTGCCACATATAATACGAGGGCGCTTCGTTGCTCAAGTGGTAGTAGCGATCCACAGCATCTTGCACCACCTTGGGCTGCGGACTTACACCGCCATTATTCAAATTCAGAATGGTGGGGGAAACGGTATATGCCTGAGCCATCCGCGCCCAAAGGTCTTCGTCAGTGGCGGCATCCAAGGGCGACAGTTTGTTCAGTTCAACTAAAGCATCAGAAACATCTTCTGCCTTTGCGTGAGTGAGAAAAGGGGAAAGCGATAAAGCCCCGGCCATGCCGAAGGACTTTTGAAAAAAAGACCTGCGTGATGTCATTTTGATTTTTGAATCGTTGATAACCAAATTCAAAATGAAGGTAAGAATAAAGGTTTATTAAAAAAAGTAGTTATCCATCAAGCAGCAATCAATGACGGCATGGTGAAGGCATAAGCTTCAGCACGATAGTCTTTCACATCATTTCTTGAAAATGTTCCTGCGCCTCCAGTAAGGAAATATAAGGAATAGCTGAAGCGATTACCAGTCCAACTCATCATCGTTTTTGCCCTGCTTTTTCCGCTTCGGTTTATCAAAATTCATTTTTCCGATGCGGAAACTGAAATTGATCCGAAAGCTAAAATTGTGCATAATGTTGACGCTTTTTTGATTGATCAAAGGGGTCTTTGTATAATTCCGCACCACCAAACCTGAAGCCAGAAAATTTTCTATCCGAAAACCAATGCTTCCTCTGTTGTTGAACAATTCTTTTTGAAAGCCTAAGCTATAAATACGAATGCCCCCCTGAACCCCTTGCAACTGCACTTGTCGTCCACGAAACATGGAGAAGCTTTCCATAGACCAGCCGTTATTAAGTTGAAAGCTAGAACGCAAACGGGCGGTGGCCACCCATCCTGAGTTGCTGGCGTGATAGAGTGGATCAGCTACTTTATTGTTGAGATACGCGTAATAGATATCCGTTCCTCCGTTGAGTGAAAACCGGGGGCCGATCTTTAATGTTCCATAGAAGTTGAATCCATAAGCATTTTCAACGCCAATATTTGCATAGGTAGTTTGAATCACATTTTTATCAAGCACAGAACGAATGCTTTGAATTGCTCCTGTCGTGTTCCGGGCAAAGGCCGCAATATTGATAGACGAATTTTTTATTGTCGTACTGTACGCCAATTCATAGTTATTGGTGTACTCAGGGCTTAAATCCGGATTGCCTACCGTGATGTACAACGGATTGGAGGCCTGCACATTTGGATTTAGGTAACGAATGGAAGGCCGTTGAATCCTTCTATTAAAACCAGCCTTTAGTAGGTTTCCATTTTTTAGCCGCTTTGAAAAATTGATACTGGGAACTAATAACCCATAGGAAGGAATCTTTGTGCTTAGGCCATTGGGGTCTTGGAAGTCAGCGGAAATAGCCGTGTATTCATAACGTGCACCTGCCTTCAAACTGTAGTCCTTGGGCAAACTCACCGTATAAGAGAGATAGCCGGCAGATACATTTTGATTGTACGTAAAAATATTAGTTGAATTTGCATTGGCAATTTCAACGAGGCCATTGCCATCGCCAAGGGTATGCAAATATTTATAGTTGCTAGTCACTTTTCTAAACGTTTCCTTGGCTCCAAATTCAACCATTTGCGTTTTTCCAATCGGTGTTTGATAGTCCGTTTGAAAAATGATTTCCTCATTGTAACTATTGTTGATGTTTTTTATAAGGCTATCGGGTTGGTTGGTGATTGCGAAAGTATTGAGAAAATTATTCGTCCGATTATTCTTACTGTATTGCCCTGACACACTAAATTCTTGTTGCGGCTTTTTAAACGTGTGGATGTAGTCAAGGTTTAAACTAACCGTACCCGAGTTATTAGTAACCTCCACGTTTCGTGTATTGTTCGCAAGACGTGTGTTGCCCTCAAAGGTTTGGGTAAGCAATTGATCTTGAAAATTTTTATTATTGCGCACCCCATACTGCACAGAGGCAGTCATATAATTATTTTTGTTGATGTCGTAATCCCATCCCAATGAATAGCGTCCACGAAGTGCGTTGGTTCGTGTAGCCGCATTTTGCATTGTCATTCTTTCTCCTGAGCTGGAAGTAGTCGTCTGATTATTTGAATAGGTGCCGTTTACATTGTATTGCGCCCTGCCATAGCCGCCCAATGAAAATCCCATTTTTCCTTTTCTAAAACTTCCACGCAAGCCAAAATTTGAACCACGATACCCAACACCAGAATGGACGCTCAACATGGCGCCTTGCATTTTGTCTTTCTTTGTAATGATGTTGATAATTCCTGCCGACCCTTCCGCATCATATTTAGAAGAAGGGGACGTAATCACCTCTACAGATTGAATCTGATCTGCGGGAATTTGTTTTAATGCATCTGGAATACTACTCGCGGCTATAATGGAAGGCTTATTGTTGATCAATACACGTATGTTCTGATTGCCCCGCAAGGAAACATTGCCATCCATATCCACGGTGAGCATCGGTACCCTTTTTAAAACATCGGTAGCATCTCCACCTTGCGTAGTTTTGTCACTTGCTGCATTGTAGATTGTGCGGTCTACTTTTTCTTCAATGATTGGTCGTTGCCCTTCTACCACTACTTCTTTCAATACTTTGGTAGAAGGAGAAAGCAATACCTTTCCAAGATCTATTCTGTTTTTATTTTCAGTTATTACTAAACTATCAATTTGTTGGCTTTCATAACCGATAAACGAAATGCTCAGCTGATAGGTACCGACTGCTATATGATCAATCGTGAAATTTCCCCACTCGTCAGCAATGTTACCATTTATTGGTTTTTTTGAATGCGGATCGATAACCACTATGGTGGCAAACTCCACTGGTTGAATTGTTTCCGCATTGATGATCGTGCCACTGATTTTACCATTATCCCTCGCTAAAGGTTGGGCCATTACCTGAACACCCGACAAACTAACCAAATGCAAACTCAGGTATACAAACGTCTTTAAAAAGATGTGTTTACTATTTATCCTCATCACTATCTATGTATGTATAGTAAGACAAATGGAACTAGGTTTTTATTCCCCTAGCAATAATTTAGGCGATAATAAAAAGAATATTTTCATTCATACGAAACAACAAATTGTGTGAGCTATTGAGAATGCCAAATACGTATTATTTACCTTAGTTCATTTTATTTACCTCAGGCTCTTATGGATTATTTTATTGGAAATTTATTTTTAGGATACGTTGTCCCAACGGAATATTTTCCTTTAACGGCATCTTACATCCGAAAAAATAAAATCAAAAATAAACGAGAATTACATCACAGGACACACGCAATTAAGAAAGGGGGAGACGAATAAAGGCCGGAACTTCCTCTAGAGAACTGAAATATTCACCCGTTTCGGATTTTTTTATAAAGCTTAATAGCCAACAAAAGCAAAAAAGTAAAACCGACAAGGACGATCAGCCCCCAAACAAAACTTAACGTACTTTTCACGGAGGCTAACATTATAATAGCGACCAGAAAAAGAGTGGCTACTTCATTCCAGATACGAAGTTGTTGCGAAGTGTAATTGAATTTTCCGGCAAGCTGTTGACGATAGATAAGATGGAGAGAAATATGATACGCTAATAATCCAATTACAAATCCAATTTTCACGATAAGCCATGTTGGCAAACTACCGAAGAGAATCGCCATCCATGTTCCGAAGATAACGGTGAGGATACACGAAGGCCATGTGATACCCAACCACAACCTTTTAATCATGACAGAAAACTGTTGTTGAAGAATGCTTCTTTCCGGCTCAAGTTTATCTTGCGCTTCGCGGTGATAAATAAAAAGGCGGACAATATAAAAAAGCCCAGCAAACCAGGTGACTACAAAAATGATATGAATTGCCTTAATGTAGAAATACATGTTTTTCGCTAGAATGTTTTCAGTAAAATTGTTCACGTCATCGCGAGTACCAGTGAAGGGATGCGGGAAGCACGAAGCGATCCCCAAAATCAAAGGATTGCTTCGCGCCACCGCACAGTTCAATGCTAATGCTTACAATGACGTTCAAAATTTTGGTAAGCTCCCTATGCATTCTCAAAATAACTATTTGCCATGACCAATTTACTCAACGTCTCGATCCATTCCTCACTTTCATTCAAGCAAGGTATCACGGTAAATTCTTCACCTCCATTTTTTATAAAGGTCTCGCGTCCTTCTACCTGAATCTCCTCTAATGTTTCCAGGCAATCACTTACAAAGGCGGGGCATGCTACTACCAATTTTTTTATTCCTTGCTTTGAGAATTTTTCAAACAGCTCCACAGAAAATGGCTTTAGCCAGGCATCAGCTCCTAACCTGGATTGGAAGGAAGTACTGAATTGGTTGGCAGAAAGCCCAAGCGCTTCCGCTGTCAATTTGGTGGTTTCAAAAACCTGATGCCGATAACAGGTCTGATGTGCGGGAGAAGCAACATGGCAACAATCCGCAGTGACAAGGCAATGTATTTTCGTCATATCCGTTTTGCGCACGTGCCTTTCGGGTATTCCGTGATAACTAAACAGAAGATGGTCAAACGGTTTTTCAAGAAACGGTTTAAAACTATTTGCGAGAGCTTGGATATAACCCGGGTGGTTATAAAATGGCGGCACGACTTTCAGCGAAAAAGAATAGGCTTTTCTATGGTGGATACCTTTCACTTGAACGGCTGCCGTTTCATAGCTACTCATGGCATAGTGAGGGTAAAGTGGAACCAAAACTACTTCTTTTAAATCAGGATTTTCAGAAACCAGTTTTTCAAATGCAGCCTCTGCAGTAGGGTTTCCATAACGCATGCATAATTCTACAGGCAAATTCATTTTTTCATGAAGATGCTTCTGTACCTGCTTTGAAATATGAATTAATGGCGATCCATTTTCTGTCCAGATGGTTTTATATTTGGCCGCACTTTTTGGCGAACGAAAAGGAACAATAATCCCCCTGACAAGAAGGAGGCGCACCAAATAAGGAATGTCGATCACCCTTTCATCCATTAAGAACTCCCCTAAATACTTTCTCAAGTCTTTCACTTCTGTGGAGCCGGGTGAGCCCAGGTTGGCCAGGAGTACTGCGGTGGTTGCCATTGTATTAAATTAAAATCAAATTGCTTTACTAAAAATAGTTGTCGAATCGCTGTTCCTCCACATTCGAGCATCTAAAACTGAACAAATATTTCGAATGAAAGTTGTGCCCAAGTTGGTGATGGAGATCGTATCATCGGTCAATTCCACCAAGCCATCCTTTCTGAATAATTCCATTTTCTCAACAATCAAATTATAAAATTGTTCGTCAATCTGCAGTTTATTCAATGTTGTTTTATTGGAACACATCAGTTCAAGAATATTTTTCCTCAACAAGATATCTTCCGAATTCAGCAGATGACCCGTAATAATCGGCAACTCGCCCTTACCAACTTTCTCTTCATAAGCTTCCACTTCTTTTTCATTTTGCACAAACGCATTCCACGAGTCGCTGATCGAAGAAGCTCCTAACCCAATGATCAATTTATTTTGCGTGGTGGTGTAGCCCATAAAATTCCGGTGCATTTTCCCTTGAGAAGCCGATTTCCAGAGTTTGTCATTCGACAAAGCGAAATGGTCCATGCCAATGGCGGCAAATCCATTCTCTACCAACATCTCCCTTCCTCGATTATACATCTCCCACTTGGATTTGGCAGGCGGCAAATCGGCTTCCGTGTAACGCCTTTGGCCTTTGCTTTTCCAGGGAACATGCGCATAGGAATAAAACGCGATCCGGTCAGGCATTAATTTATTGACCTGATCAATGGTGTATTCTACATGGGTTACCGTTTGCTTAGGAAGCCCGTACACCAAGTCGACATTAATGCTATCATACCCTAGTTGGCGAGCCCAATCAATCACCTCTTTCGTTTTTTCAAACGACTGAATCCGGTTAATGATATATTGTACTTCAGGATCAAAATCCTGCACACCCAGACTTACCCGTGTAAACCCAACATTCCGCAAGGCAATCAGGTGCGCCTCGGAGGTGTAGTTTGGATGAACTTCAACACTAAATTCATGATCAGATGGAACAATGCAATCTTTCAAAATTGACTCCATCAAAAAAGATAAATGCTCGGGACTGAAAAAAGTGGGGGTGCCACCGCCCAAGTGAACTTCTCGAATAATCGGCTGACCGGATAAAAGTTCACGGTAAATCCTCCACTCCGTTAAGACGGTTTCAATATATTTTTCTTCTACTTTATGATTTTTGGTGATGCGTTTATTGCAGGCACAAAACGTGCACAAGGTTTCACAAAAAGGAAGGTGAATGTAAATGCAGAGTTCGCCATTCTCCCTTTGATAAATATCTGTTATGGCTACTTTCCATTTTTTTTCATCGATCGTTTCCTGTTCCCAATAAGGCACCGTTGGATAACTGGTGTATCGCGGTATCGGCTTATCGTACTTGGAAAGAAGGGGAAGGATGGAATTCATTTTTATCCAATAATGATCAAAATTTTTCTACGGCTGCCAACGTATGCTGGATATCCTCTTCTGAAATAGTCGAACTGATGAACCAAGTCTCGAAGGCCGAGGGAGGAAGGTAAACACCATTTTCCAAAAGGTGATGAAAAAACTTATTGAAAAGCAGATTGTCACAAGCCTTTGCACTTTCAAAATCAACCACGGGATGATTACCAAAATGAACGCTCATCATGCTGCCAAGGCGATTGATGACGTGCGGTATTTTTTTCTTTTCAAGAATATGACCAATGCCTTCACTCAACGTTTTGCATTTTTCTTTCAGCGCTTTATAAATGGAAGGATTGCTATCGAGTTCTTTCAACAAGGTATAACCGGCAATCATTGCAATCGGATTACCACTCAGCGTACCCGCCTGATAAACATTTCCGAGTGGTGAAATATGTTGCATGATCTCCTTTTTTCCACCAAAAGCACCTACCGGCATTCCTCCTCCAATAATTTTTCCATAGGTGACCAGGTCGGCTTCAATTCCAAAAAGTTCTTGGGTCCCTCCTTTTGCCAAACGAAAGCCCGTCATCACTTCATCAAAAATCAAAACGATACCATGTTCAGTGCACAAGTCACGAAGGGCTTTTAAAAAGCCTTTCGCAGGAGCGATGCATCCCATATTTCCGGCTACGGGCTCAATAATGATGGCGGCTATTTCTTTTGGATGGGCTGCGATAAGTTTTTTTACTTCTTCAATATTATTAAACGCAGCCGTGAGCGTGTCTTGCGCCACATAACTTTGAACGCCCGGAACAGATTGAATGCCCAACGTGGCCATACCACTTCCGGCTTTCACCAAAAAAGCATCGGCATGGCCGTGATAACATCCTTCAAATTTTATGATCTTGTTGCGGCCGGTATACCCTCGTGCTAAACGAACAGCACTCATGCATGCTTCCGTGCCGCTGTTCACCATCCGGACTAGGTCAACATTGGGCACCATCTTTTTGATAAGTTCCGCCATTTGAATCTCCAATTCAGTAGGTGCTCCAAACGAAGTTGAGTCTTCCACCTTTGATCGGATGGCATCCACTACAGGCTGATAAGCATGACCTAAAATCATCGGCCCCCACGAATTGATGTAGTCGATATACCGGTTGCCATCTTCATCAAAAAGATATGCACCTTTAGCTTTCTTGATAAAGACGGGGATGCCCCCCACACTTGTGAAAGCCCGTACGGGAGAATTTACTCCTCCCGGAATATGTTGTTGCGCGCGCGCGAAAAGTTGTTTGCTTTTTTCGCGATTTAATTTCATCATTATTTACTCTTATTTATAAGTTCAAGAATCCGTTTCGTAAAATAGGTAGCGATCAAATCTGCTCCTGCACGCTTAATAGCAGTTAACACTTCCACCATTGCCTGTTCTTCATTCAGGTATCCTGCTTTCGCAGCGGCTTTGATCATCGAATATTCTCCGCTAACATGATACGCACTCACCGGAATATGAACAGAGTTTTTGACCTCGCGAATAATATCTAAATACGCATGGGCAGGCTTTACCATTATAATATCAGCTCCTTCTTCAACATCCATCTCTGCTTCTTTTATGGCCTCCAATCGATTGGCAGGATTCATTTGATACGTCTTCTTGTCACCAAATCCAGGAGCGCTGTCGAGGGCATCGCGGAAAGGCCCATAAAAACAGGAGGCATATTTTGCTGCATAGCTCATGATGCCCGTGTTATGCAACCCTTCTTTCTCCAACGCCTGACGGATAGCAAGAATGCGGCCATCCATCATATCGCTTGGCGCTACAAAATCAGCTCCGGCTTTTGCATGGCTCACGCTAATCTTCGCTAATACTTCCACCGTCTTGTCGTTGATAATTTCATTTTCTTCCACAATGCCATCATGGCCAAAAGAAGAATAGGGATCAAGTGCTACATCCGTCATCACCACCATGCCGGGCAAGGCTTTCTTAATCGCACGAATACTTTGCTGCATCAACCCATTTTCATTCAACGCTTCCTTCCCTCCATTGTCTTTCAATTCATCGGGCACTTTTACAAACAACAAGGTGCACCGCAAGCCCAGTGTATAACACGTTTTCAATTCTTCTATGGCCAAATCCAACGAATAGCGAAAGAAATCAGGCATAGAAGAAATTTCTTCCTTTTTGTTTTGCCCGTCCATGATAAATAGCGGCAAAATAAAATCTGTGGGTTGCAAGGTGGTCTCATTCACTAAGCTTCGCACGGAAGCTGATTTTCGTAAAATTCTATTTCTTCTGATCATATTCTTTCTTTTAATATATTCGTACCAACACAATGAAACGTCATTGCGAGCATCTGCTTTGGATTTGTCCGGATGCGCGAAGCAATCCTTCATTTAAGAGATCGCTTCATCCCTCCCGCCTCCCTTTACTGGTACTCGCGATGCTATCGAAATTTTTTTATACAGCTTTCGTTATTAATTGGACTTAAACAAGTTATAAACGTCATTGCGAGCACCTGCGATGGATTTCTGTGTTTGCGCGAAGCAATCTTCTTCCCGATGGCTATCAGGAAGGGGATCGCTTCGTCCCTCCCGCTTGCCTTGCTGGAACTCGCGATGACGAATTTCACACCCACTCTTTAGGCTTCATCAACACATTAATCAATTTCTCTTCTTCGCTTCCCTGCTCAGGAATATAATTATAGTCAAACCGAACTGTGGGAGGTAAACTCATCAAAATACTTTCGGTGCGTCCGTTCGTCTTTAAACCAAAAAGCGTTCCGCGATCATGGATTAAATTAAACTCGACATAGCGACCTCTACGGATTTCCTGCCAATATTTATGCTTATCGGTAAATAAGGTTTGCTTACGTTTAGATACAATTGGGAGATAACCCTCCAGAAAAACAGTGCCGTTCGTTTCCGTGAACGTCTTCCAAAATTTCAAATCATGTTGGTCATCTTCGCGGCAGTGATCAAAGAAAATTCCACCGATGCCTCTCCGTTCTTCTCCGCGGTGATGGTTGATGAAGTATTGATCGCATTGTTCTTTGAATTTCGGATAAAGTGAATCACCAAAACGGTCACAAGATTTTTTTTGAATTGAATGAAAATGAATGGCATCTTCTTCAACTAAATAATAAGGCGTGAGGTCAGTGCCCCCGCCAAACCAGGCGTCTACGGGTAATCCATTTTGATCGTACAATTCAAAGTAGCGCCAGTTGGCATGCACCGTTGGCACGAAAGGGTTGAAGGGATGAATCACGAGCGACAAGCCACAGGCAAAAAATGATTTGCCGTTCACATTCAATTGCTGTGCTGCCTGTGGTGTTAAGTCACCGTGTACGATAGAAGTATTCACACCCCCCTTTTCAAAAATATTTCCATTGCTGATCACCCGCGTGTCGCCACCACCGCCACCGGGACGCTCCCATTTATCGGAAACAAATTTGGCTTTGCCATCTTCTTCTTCTAACCCCTTACAAATTTTAGTCTGAAGGGTTTGAATATGTTCTCTGAACTGTTCCCTAAACGTTGTCATTCACTGTATTCTTTTACGGCATCCACAAAAGCCTTTGCGTGATCAACAGGAATATGAGGCAAAATTCCATGACCCAAATTAGCGATGTACGATTGAACACCAAATGCCTTGATCATTTTGGTTACCTCCTTTTTAATTTCTGCTGGCGGCATAGAAAGTTTTGATGGATCAAAATTTCCTTGGAGAACGATATTGTTCTGTGATTCCTTCCGCGCTTTGTCCGGTTGAATACTCCAATCAATGCCAATACCAGAAACGGACTTGTGTCCTGAAAGCGAATGCAGCGCATAGCTGCTTCCTTTCGGAAATAAAATTACTGGAACGTGAGACGCAAGTGCATCCGCGATCTCAACGAGGTATGGACTTGCAAAACGATCAAAGTCAACGGGACTTAATAAACCACTCCAACTGTCGAATACCTGAACCACATCAGCGCCTGCTTGCGCTTGCCCTTTTAAATACGCTATGGTAGCTCGGGTAATTTTACTCAGTAATTGGTGAGCTAGCTCTGGCTGCGAAAAACAAAACGCTTTTGCCTTTTCAAAACCTTTGCTTCCCTTGCCTTCGATCATGTAACACAGCAATGTGAAAGGTGCACCAGCAAATCCTATTAATGGCACACGGTTGTTCAGTTCCTTTTTCGTTAAGGTAAGCGCCTTTAACACATAATCCAATTTTTCGGTGATCCCTGTTTCATCAAGGCTCTCAATATCCTTAAGCGATTTGATAGTGTTGGGCAACAAAGGTCCCTTGCCTTCCTCCATCAGAACGGTCATGCCTAGCGCTTGCGGAATCACCAGGATGTCACTAAAAATAATGGCGGCATCTACACCAACAATGTCAACGGGTTGTATCGTAATCTCGCACGCTAACTCTGGAGTTTGTACGCGAGTGAAAAAATCGTACTTGTCTCGCAGTTTAATATATTGAGGCAGGTACCGCCCAGCCTGTCGCATCATCCACACCGGTGGGCGAGAAACTTTTTCTTTTCGAAGTGTTTTTAAAAGTAAATTATTTTTGAGCATGTACTGGCAGTTTATAAAAATTGATCACGGTTTGAACTAACGATTCTGGTCTATGCGATGCCGCTATTTGAACTTCTGAAAACCCAACGATCCGCGCATGATCAGCCGTGGTTTTTCCGAGACAAAAAGCAACGCTTGATCCGATACCGTTAAGAGAAAGAAAACTATCGATGGCACTTGGACTAAAAAAGAGCACACCGTGATAAGGCTTTTCTATTTTTATTGAAGTTGGCGCTGTTCGATACCCTTCAATTTCCTGCACGTGAACGCCTTGGCTTTTTAATGCATTCGGCAACTCATCGCGCCTAAGATTGCCGCAAATAAACGTGACCGCAGAAATAGCTTTGTCATTTGGAATCAATGTGGCCAGTGAACTGGCATCTTTTGCAACACCCGCGATGTTTAATCCAAATTCGTGAGCTTTCGCTTGGGTTGCAAACTCCAAACAGTAAACTGAAAATTTTAATGCCTCCTTCGGTAGTACTTTCAAGATTTCCATCCAAGCTTCCACAGCTGTTTTGCTGGTTAGCACAATGACGGGGTTAATAGAAATCGAAGTAATATTTTCTGGAATTTGAATTGTCTTTCTTATAAAATTGGATAGCGTTATCTTCAGGCCATGATCCTCCAATTGCCGGACGAGTCCTTCTTCCAGGATTTTAGTCGATACGATATGAAGTTCCATTTTCAAGCAGAAGTCCTAAATGAATTAACAATTTTATCAGCACCTTGTTGCAAGATTTTTTTTGCCGCCAACAATCCGGCTTCCTTGGCCAGACTTATATCAAAAGACATCTCTACCCGAAATTTCTCTTTGGCATCAAGACTGAAAATATTTCCTTTAAAAAGCAGTTGATTATTTTGAACCACAGCGTGAGCCGCAATCGGCACTGCGCAGCCTCCTTGAAGGGCAGCTAAAAAGTCGCGCTCGGCCGCAATGCAAAGCTTGGTTTCCTCATGGTTGATAGCAGCACAAATTTCTTCAATTGAATGATCTTCCTGACGGCAAACCACAGCAATTGCCCCTTGCGCTGGTGAAGACAGCATCCAATCCAAAGTAATAAATTCATGAGAAGAAATCGCCAACCGCTCTAGTGCGGCTTGTGCAAAAATTGCGCCATCCCAATGAGATTCATCTAATTTTTTTAGACGGGTTTGTATATTGCCGCGCAAATTTTCAGCGCGATGGTTTGGGTAGCGATGCAGCCACTGTGATTTTCTTCGCATACTGCTGGTGGCAATGATACAATCGCTAGAAAAATCAGGATGTGTTTTTCCTTTTGGCAAAACCAGACAGTCAAAAGGAGTTGCCCGTTCAAGAACAGCGGTGAGTGAAAGCCCTTTGGCTAATTTGGTTGGGATGTCTTTGCACGAATGGACAGCAATATCAATTCTATTTTGAAGCAGTGCAATGTCCAGCGACTTGGTAAAGATTCCTTGGATGCCCATTTCATAAAGCGGAGTAACCAAATCTACATCACCATCGGAAGTGATCTCCACGATTTCCGATTCAATTCCAGTTTTTTGAAGTTTGTCTTTTACGGCATGTGCCTGATAAAGTGCCAAGACACTTTCGCGCGTGCCTATGCGAATCCGTTTTGAAGAAATCATTTTTCCAACGCCATGAGATCATTTACGGTTTGGATAACCGTACACCCACGATAGCCTTCAGCCTTGATACGCTGAATCAACCCTGAAAAACTCTTTTCTATTTTTGGCCCTGGGTTTCCGCCATTATGAATAATGCGTGTCATCTTTTCTTTATAGCCCAGAATAATTCCGCGGTGCATAAAAATCGCTTGCCAGTCAGCTAATTTTTTGATAAACTCTTCGATGATTTCTTCTGCGCGCGGAATTTCAAGAACCCGTTGCTTCATCAATTGATTGTGAAAGAACGAAATTTCGTCCAACGAAAAGTGTGTGACACCCGCAATGTTCTTTATGGCTGGATCGATCACTTGGGGAACGCTCAAATCTAAAAACAAACAAGGCATGGGAGGAATATCTTTCGGATTAATCAAAAATTGGTTCGACTCAGCGGTAGTAATCACTGCATCAAAATCGCTTAAATGATTAATAAACGATTCGAAAGGCAGCACCTCTGCTTTTGTTTCCTCAGCCAACTTTTGTGAATGACTCAACGTACGATTGGTGATGGTAAGTTTTTGGTTAGGAAAATATTCACGCAGATTTTTAGATACTGCCTGTCCCATTTTTCCAGTACCCACAATAAGGATTCGGTCTATCGTTCGCTCAGCTTGATGGTTGGTGATGAGTTCAGCTGCAGCATAGCTCACCGAATATTTTCCGTGGCTAAGGTTGGTTTTGGTTTTTATTTCTTTGGAGGCCTGAAACGCCAAGGAGGACATTCTGTCGGTATGCGTTCCTGTCAACCCAAATTCTCTAGAGAGTTGCACGGCCTTTTTTACCTGGCCTACAATTTCATAATCGCCAATAATTTGGGAGTCGATACCCGTTACCACTCTAAAAAAATGACGAATAGCTTCTTTGCCGCTCTTAAAATAAAAATATTCATTTAGCTGTTCATCGGTGACTGCCAACTGATCTTTTAGGATGTCCTTAATAACATTCAAGGGAGCACAGCCATAAAACTCCGTCCTGTTACAAGTAGAGATGGCGACAAAGTCTTTTAGCCCTTTGCGGGTTGCATTGGCATACACGTCAGCCATTGCCGCATTAGTTATTGCAAAGCTACTGCGAACATGAATGTCTGCCTTTGTAAAATTGGTGCCGATGAGGTTCCAATTATTTGCTTGTAAGTATGTTATTCCTTTCTCCACTTTTTTCGAATGCACAAAGGTGTGTCAGGAGGAAATCAAAAAATACCCCTATACGGAACATTAATGACGTTGCAAGGTATAATTTTAGTTGCATTGCACAGTAATTCAGATAAACATGACTTATGTCAGGATTGGCTAGTTTGAAAGAATGATTATTATCATTTTGCAGAATAAAAAGTGAACTAGAATTGTCCAATAATATTTTCGTCTTTAAGCTTTCGCCAATGTTGGTAGATAGCAGGAACACCCTACCAATTATGTCACTCAAATCACAAGGACAAAGCTCATTTTCTTCGTCAAGCAGAAACAGAATTTTTAGTCTTACCTCACGTCCCGCAAGGGAAAGAATATTGCTGAGTTGGGAGAAGGACTTGGCATTGGCCGAAACTTTCTCCCGGCATTGTTTGATCTGGTTCTGATCAGCAAAAACCCTCATGCAAGTGTTCTTTTCCATACTTCAATTGGTCGTAATTGTTCAACAGTCTAAAGTTTTAATTAGCTTTCTTATTTAAGGAAATACTTAAATATTTAGGATCGGTTTGTCAACTGCAAGACGACTTTGGAAGACTGATCTATTTCTTTGCCGAAGCCTCCAAAACAACTATTGCGGAAACTTCATCGCCTACAATTGCAGTTGCAGCCCAACTTCCATTGCCAACGCCATACTTCGTTCTGGCTAACTTGAATTCGGCTTTAATGCCAATGATTTGCATTCCCTGCTTCATCGGATGATCACCACGGCCTAATAAGGTAAATGGGATTTCAATATCTTTTGTTACGTCCCGAATGGTCATTTTACCATAGGCGATATACTGATTGTCTGATTTTTTTTCGAAGCGACTGGAAACAAAGAACATTTTGGGATATTTTTTTTCATCAAAGAAATTGGTAGATCGCAGATCGTTGTCGCGTTTGGCGTTATCGGTGTTGACACTTGCAACCGCCACTGTAAATTCAATTTTGCTATTTTCAGGTTGATCGGGATTGAATTGCAATGCTCCTGTGAATCGTTGGAATTTTCCAATTACCGGAGTAAAAAAGTGATTGATTGAAAAATTAATAGAGCTGTGAGCGTAATCGATGCTCCATGTCTGCGCGTGCACACTCAAAGTAAGTAAGGCAAGCACCAAAGTAGTTTTGATATTTTTCACGGCCTATTGATTTTGGCTATAGAGTAAACAACACATTTATAAAATGAATTTTGACTCAAAAAGCCGCACCTTCCTTTTGTCCGCCAATAGACAGATTGAAAACCGGAATCGCCATGAGTATTGACGTACCTTGGTTTTGTGTTGATTCAAGGGTGATCTTTCCATTGAGACGGTCAGCAATCATTTTTACTTTGAACAAGCCCAGCCCAATTCCCTGCGAAAGTTCATTGCCCCTGAAAAACATATCGAAGGCCTTTTGCTTCACTGTTT
Organism: Cytophagales bacterium; assembly: GCA_027317105.1. GTDB lineage: Bacteria > Bacteroidota > Bacteroidia > Cytophagales > Cyclobacteriaceae > ELB16-189. The sequence goes on along the minus strand of DAHVFH010000176.1, from coordinate 14,630 downwards.
CCGACATTCCCAATCCGTCATCGCGCACTTCAATTTTTAAAGACCCATTTACCCTTCCTGCTTTAATCCAGATTTTTGTTAGCTTTCGTGAGAACCTGTTGTGGTAAACTGAATTGTGAACCACTTCGCGGAGCATCATTTTGGTAAGCTCTTTATCCATATATATTTCTTCGCATGACGAGGAGTCTCTGCAAATGATGTAGTTCAACTGATTTTCTTTGGCCAATGATTTCCCAACATCATTAATCAGTTGACCAACATCAAGTTTTACCGCTTCGATTTTTTTTGACTTGATCTCGTATACATCGGAAAGGCTTTGGATACGGTCTATCAACCGCAAACTTGTTTCATAGATCATTCCTGCATAAGGTTCGATCTTCTGTTCCGTTTTTAAAAGTCTGCAAAGCCCCAACAGACTGGAGAGAGGCCCGCGCATATCATGTGATGAGCGATACAAATAAGTTTTCAACTCTTGGGTTGTCTCAAGCAAGTCGTTGGTTTTTTCTTTAGCACGTGATTCAAGCGTTTTGTTGGCAGATTCTACTTCCTTATTGATCCTCAGCAACTTTTTATTTTGCGTTTCAATGATGTTGCTCTGGTTAATAAGGGCAAGTTGTTGCTTCTGAATGTCTCGTTCGTACTCTTTCTGCCGTTCCAAGAATCTTCGTGTGTAAAAAAATAAAATTAATACGAGCGGAGAGACCGTTGCGAAAGCCAACAACGATTGCTGGATGAGTTGCTGACGAGCGCGTGAAATAAATTGACCGCAGTTTTCATCCGCCTGCAGCAAGGCAACTGTTCGTCCGCTGGTGTCTTTTAAAGGGGCGAAGGCGGAAAGCCACTCGCCCGTTTCTGATTCATACTCTTCGAGCGTGCCGCCCTCGTTGTATTTTTCAAGCAATGCCTTCGGAAAATGAATGTAATCTTGTCTGAAGTTGGGGTACTTTGCCGAGGTAACAATAAATTGGAAAAGATGATAACTTGAATCGTAGGCAAGGGTATTGATTGGGTTGCCTAACTCATTCACTTGCTGGATGGCACTCAATTGACGATGTATGAGTTGGTATTCATTTGTGCCTTCCACCGAGTCGCCCTTTTGTGTCCATCGATCAGTTAATCGTTGGTGGGCCTTAATGTCTAATTGGAGAGAGGCTGTGCAAGTGATCCCCTTCAACCGATCCAGTACTTGTCTTTTTGAAGAGCGAAGAGAATTATAATAATTGAACCCGATAAGATAAATGGTTGCCATGATCGTCAAGGTCAATATAATCCAAAGTATGCGGAAACGACCCTTGTCACTCATAACAAAGTTGTTAAAAACATTGAATTAAATCACCTCGTCATTTTTACCATTTATTTGGTGGCGAATTGTAGAAGGCGCTACACCAAAATGTTGAGTTGTGTCGAATTAAATTCATTGACTAGTTCAAAACTTTTTTTCCAGCCCTTAATAATTGATGGGCTGTGTGATAACCTACTACAGCTTCTTTGATAGTGCCATCAGCACTAACAAAGAACATCGTTGGATATGACCTGATATTGTAACGTTGCATAATCATTTGACCTTCGTCTGTCTCACCATCAAATGCAGCATTAACAAACCTGGAATTGAAGAACTCACCCACTTCCTTGTCAGAGAAGGTTGTTTTTTTCAGCAATTTGCATGGGCCGCACCAAGTGGCATAGACATCGATAAATATTAATTTATTCTCTTCCTTCGCTTTCTTTGTAACTTCTTCCCAACTGCCCTTCATAAATTGGATACTGGTCTCCTTGCCCTGAGCTCCATCTATCCATGCTGCAGCAACGATGATCAAGGATCCAGCTATCAGGATCAATGCAGACAAAGTTTTCATACTTTAGTACTCGCTTTCAAAAATATTCTCCAGGCTGTCCATGGCCTTCCCAGAGAATAGAAAAGAACCACTGACCATTTTTATTCAGACTGATAGTCAGCATCCAACGTAACTTCAATTTCTTTCGCAACGTTTGTGGAAGGCTTTCCTTTCTTGAACGTGATTCCGTAATCTGCTAATACCAGTTTGAATTTAGTTTTAGCATTTAATACTCCACCTTTTATCGTAACTGTGCCTTTTTCGTTGATGGGCTTGGTAACATCCTTAATGGTAAGATTACCTGAAACATTAGCTTCATAAACGCCATCCTTGGTAAAATCCACATCGCTGATGTTGGTGATCTTGCCTTCAAATTTTGCTTTAGGAAAATCCTTTGTGTTCAAAAAATCTTTGCTGTTAAAGTGTTGCTGCATTAGCGCTTTTTCAAACTCAAACCCTTGCATCGGAACAGAGAATGCTACATTGCCCGTAGTAGTTTCTAATGTACTGACAACTTTGTAGTTGTTGGCGGAAATGTCTTCCAAAGAAGTATGTGAGAAGAAATTGATATGCCCCGCCTTACTAATCAATTTACCCGCAACGGGCCGAAAAGCTGCCAAGGCAAACATGGCCATCGGAATAATAAAGAGATACGTTAACTTTTTCATATTCATTATATTGTTTAATTGTTTTGGTTACTAACTTATGTTACGCAAACTAAAAATTTGACGTCATCGCGAGTTCCAGCGGAGGTAGCGGGAAGGGCGAAGCGATCCCCTAACCGGAGATTGCTCCGCGCAAACAGACAATTCCATCACAGGTGCTCGCAATGACGTTCTTAACTTTGCGTAAGTCCAATTACTAATTGAGAACATCACATTTTTCGAGGATAACATCTTCGTACAAATCGAGGTCAGCGTCATAGCCGGCCCCGGAGCGGATCACACCTTTCACAGTCACTGTTTGTCCCGCTGTTAATTTTTCTGCTGATGGATTGGTGGCTGCTGTAAAAGTGCAACTCACTCCTGCTTTGTCTCCATCCTCTTTCAGCAAAACAACCAGTTGGTTGTTCTTATCACGCGAGATAGAGTGCACTTTTCCGGTAACTGCCATAATTTTTGAATCGCCTGTTTCAGCTAAATATTTTTGATTGCCTGCATTGGCATCGGTAAGATATTCCTGTACTAATGCGCTGCCGTTTAGTGTGAAATCTATAGCCGAAGATTGTACATCCCGATGCGGTTTATTGAACATGTAGTAGGCCACGCTCCCTGCACCTGTAATACCGATAGCCAATACGATCAATGCTACTTTTATTATTTTCTTCTTTGTCATAATGAAATCCAGTAAAACGATACAATTGAATTCTCAGGGGAATAGACGGGAAGTTTGTTCAATCCTGACAAACAATGCAAAAAAAATCAGAGTTTTTCTAACTCATTAACAATCTGGCGCCTAACTTCCGCAGGAAGGGCTTTTTGGTCACAATCATTTTCAGGTTTTGTAGACTTCCTTCTTAAAATTATATCCATGAAACGGCTTTGCTGCTCATACAACCTGCATCCATCGCACATCCGCTTGTGCATGAATAGCTGAATGTTTTCTAACGGGCCTATGCCCGTATGTAACTTTTTTTCCATCAATTCAGTAGCCTTGCGGCAGGAGAGCATCAGTATGTTCATGAGTCGCATCATTACTTTTAAGCTTTAAACCAACTCCTCTCCAAGCAATAGCGCAGATGCATTTTTGCCCTGTAAAGAATTTGCCAAAGATTAGACGCTGTGATACTTAATTCCTGACAAATCTCAGCACTATCTTTTTCGCTTAAATATTTCAATTGCAAGCAAGTTGACCAAGACACTGGCAATTTACCAATGCAGCTGCTCAGGACGGTTTCAAATTCGGGATTGTCAAGAAGGTTTTCATCAGTATTCCAGGGTTCAGGGCGGTGCTCCTCTTTCCAGCGGTTGTCACTATCAAACCATTGAGCTGTTTCGTCTTCAGTATTAACAGGATTTTGTGTTGAGATAGTCGTTGCTTTCTGCCGGTAATGGTCTATGATTTTATTTTTTAATATGGAGGAAAGCCACGTTTTCGGAGCGCTTGCTTTTTGAAAATTATCAAAATGCTGAAAAGCAGAGATGAACGTCTCCTGAACCAAATCCTGGGCGGTAGCTTCATCTGAAGTTTTGTGAAAGGCCCAGGAATATAATTCATTACCATGCTGTTGCACCCATTGTGAGACTACTTTTCGCTTGTTAGAATTTTCAATCGTGTCCATAATGAAAACAGGTTCTACCAACCATTTAAGTTACCGATTTTCAAAAAACAAATAGACAATGTTTCATCAAAATCCAGTTTTGTCAACCATTAGACAGTTGAGAGGTGGAAGGAAAGAATCTTATTTGATCGATTTTGGTTAATTCACTCAAGGGTATCTCTAAAAACTCCTTATACCCTTCTCTTCGCGAAAAGGGTGACGTTGAGGCGATCAAAATGGAAGATTTTAAAGATGCCCATATACAGTAAGACGTAATGATTTTTGAAAATGAGAATGCACGGCAAAGCATCGCAATCCAAATTATGTGAAGGAGTTTACAAAGGGACTAAATCCGATTAGCCTGAAGGAGCTAGTCTTTAAACAGTTTGTTCATCTAGAATCTTAAATAGTTATATTACAAAAAATCAGTCGAAAATGAAAGCCATTTGGAACGGAAAGGTAATTGCAGAAAGTGATAACACCGTAGTTATCGAAGGGAATCATTATTTCCCTGAATCAAGCGTGAAGAAAGAATTTTTGAAATCAAGTAAAACGGAAATGGAATGTCATTGGAAGGGAAAAGCCAATTATTATTCACTCGATGTGGAGGGCAAGGAAAACAAGGACGCAGTTTGGTATTATGCTAAACCAAGTGAAATGGCCAAAGTAATAAAAAATCGGGTAGCCTTTTGGAAAGGTATTCAAATAACGAAATAATTATCATGCAAAACTGGATACCACTTTCAATTGATAGCAAAGCGTTAAATGCTTCCATTCGTTTACTTCATCAAGCTGCACAATTCGTGGCGATGGTTAGCAACAGCTATTTATCAAAACAGCCCGATGACTCACAAAACAACTTCGCATGGAACAATGAAAATAATCATTTGGAAGGCCAATGGATAAAGTCCACTACAGTCAGGGCACTTTTAAACGTTGCCGACTTTGAACTAATTATCGACAAGTATTTGACCTTGGAAGTTGTACCACTTGATGGTTGGACAAAAGAGCAGATTGTCGGAAATCTTCAGGAAGAGTTAATGACTACAACTTTAAATCCATCAAGTTTAAAGCTGGTAACTCAGTTTAGCATTCCTTCTCATTCAGTCGATGATGGATTACCTTTAGCTAAACCGGCCAACGAACTTCTTGATGAATGGTCAAGATATCTTAGCAACACTCAGTTTCTGTTGAAAGAAATTCAACAGCGCTTTAAATGGTCATCCGAAATTAAAGTGTGGCCTCATCATTTTGATATGGGCTTTTACATTCCTCTAATAAAAGATGAACAGGGTAATGCCATTCAATCCATTGGCCTTGGGCTTGCTATTCCAGATGGATATGTTGACGAGCCCTATTTTTTCATCAATCATTGGAGTAAGAACCCGATAGAATATCCAGAGCATTTTCCAAAAGTGAGCTATGGCTCTTGGAATACTAGAGACTGGAAAGGGTTAGTACTGCCAGCCAACGAAGTAATTGCTCAGCGTGACCAGCACACATTTGTGAAGAGCTTTTATGATGAAGGCATCAACGCTTCCCTTCAATTACTCAATAAATCCAAATCGTCCATTATTATTTCGTAAATGGATTTGCTTGAAAAATATAATTCCGTTCGAAAGCACTCACTTGAGATTTGCGCCCCCTTGCAAAAGGAGGATTACGTAGTGCAGCCAGTTGTTGACGTGAGTCCTCCCAAATGGCACCTGGCCCATATCACTTGGTTTTGGGAAGAGTTTGTGCTCGCTAAATATTACCCTGGTTACAAATGGTTTCATCCCCGATATACATTCTTGTTTAATAGCTATTACAACGCTGTTGGTGAACGTGTACTTCAGTTGGATAGAGGCAATATGTCAAGGCCAACGGTAGATGAAATATTGGACTACCGTCAGCATGTAGATGAATGCATGAATAAATTTCTTGGAGGTATTCCTCAATCAGCCATTAACTTAGTTGAGTTGGGAATCAATCATGAAAAGCAGCACCAGGAATTGTTATACACGGATATCAAATACATTCTTGGGCACAATCCACTCTTTCCTCCATACCGTTCAGGCTTCAGTGAGTCCCAAACAAACGAGGTCGACCATTCATTCATTACAATGTCGGAAGGGAAATATACAATTGGATTTCAAGGCAATGGTTTTTCATTCGACAATGAACTTGGAGTTCATGAGGTTTCGCTTCCTTCTTTTTCTATTCGAAAAAGCTTGGTAACGAATGGAGAATATCACGAATTCATGAAAGCAGGCGGCTATAAGAATCCGCAATGGTGGCATAGCGATGGTTGGGAGTGGGTGATCGAAAACAACATTGATTCACCACTGTATTGGTATTCTATCGAAGGTGAAATGAAGCGTTATTCTCTTGCAGGCATTGAATCCATTGATCCGCTTGAACCGGTTACCCACATTAGTTTTTACGAAGCATTCGCTTTCGCTGAATGGAAAAACATGCGGTTGCCTACGGAGTTTGAGTGGGAAGTTGCGAGCGATTATTTTGCTTGGGGCAAGCGCTGGGAGTATACGAATAGCGCTTATTTGCCCTATCCAGGATTTACAAAAGAGAAAGGCGCGATTGGAGAATACAATGGAAAGTTCATGGTCAACCAAATGGTGTTGCGTGGAGCTTCAGTAGTTACGCCCAAAGACCATTCACGAAAGTCATACAGAAATTTTTTCCGCCCACACTTGCGTTGGCAGTTCAATGGAATTAGGCTTTGTAAGAAATAAGAAATGATAAGAACCGATTTACAATTTGCAGATGTGGCACAAGCTTTAGAAGAGGGGTTCTCACAAACTCCCAAAAGACTTCCGAGTTGGTTGTTTTATGATGAGACAGGAGATAAGATTTTTCAAGCCATCATGCATATGCCTGAATATTATCTCACTACCTGTGAATATGAGATTTTGCAAATGAATAAAGGAAAATTGCTCTGTCACTTTAAAGCGGTGCAATCACCTTTCAACCTCATTGAGCTGGGTGCGGGGGATGGTTTGAAATCAGAAATCCTGCTGAAGCATTTTACAGAGGCAAGAGCGGAATTTATCTACTCCCCAATTGATGTGTCAGAAACTGTACTTCAACAATTGGTCGGTCGTCTTCAACATTCTGTTCCCCGGTTATCCATTAATCCCATCAATAAAAGATATGATGAAGCCATTGAGTTGCTTCAACAGGATGAGTTCCGAAAAATCTTTCTTTTCATGGGTGCAAACATTGGCAACTTCAATGTGAAGGAAGCAACAAAATTCGTTAGCAGCACTTCAAAATCAATGTCACCTGGTGATCAATTGTTGATAGGTTTTGATTTGAAAAAGGATCCGCGCCTGATCCAAGCTGCATATGATGACCCACATGGAATTACCCGTGATTTCAATTTGAATTTATTAGTTCGGTTAAACCGCGAATTGGGGGCGCAATTTCAACTGGATCAATTTCACCATTACCCATACTATGATCCTGAAACCGGTATGACCAAAAGTTATTTGGTCAGTTTAAAAAATCAGGATGTGTATTTCGAGGCATGTGATAAGGTTGTCCATTTTAATCGTTGGGAAATTATTCACACCGAAGTGTCTCAAAAATATGATATGCCTATGATTGACGAGTTAGCATCTAGAGCGGGTCTTGAGGTGGTTGATGCTTTTTTTGATTGCAAACATTACTTCTGTGATGTGCTTTTTAAAAAGTAGAAACTCACAAAGCGCTTTGCAAATGCTTTGGTAGTATAATCTTTTCCATTAACTCAAAAAATAATTCTGTAAGCATAGCCAAAGCGGCAGCCGGAATAGCGCCCATTAAAATCATGTCGGTGTTGTTTAGCGCAAGTCCTGTAACAATAAACTCGCCTAAACCACCGGCACCAATAAAAGCAGCAAGCGTTGCAGTTCCAACGTTAATGACAGCCGCTGTGCGTATACCCGCGAGAATGGTTGGCATAGCCAGTGGTATTTCAACCAAACGTAAGCTATCCCATAGGGTAAGCCCAATGGCTGCTGCCACTTTTTTTAGTAGGGGATCAACGGTGGTAAGCCCTACTACAGTATTCCGTAATATGGGCAGTAACGCATAAAAAAAGAGCGCAATAACAGCTGGAACTACGCCAATGCCAAAAAGCGGAATCATCAACGCTAAAAGCGCAATCGAAGGAATAGTTTGTAAGATACCGATGAGATATAAAATAATTTTTGTCGCCTGCTGATTCCTGAAAATGAAAATACCCAACGGCACGGCAACAAAAATTGCTACAATTAGCGCAAAGAGGGTAAGCTGTAAATGTCGCCAGGCCTTGGATACAATTCTGGATATAGTGGAAGCTTGCGTTGTTTCAGTCTGGCTTATTAAACCTTTTTGCAAAAGAAACATCCGCGCTATTTCGTGATACGATTTATTTTCAAACAGTGCCATAGCATTTAATCGCTGCATTTCATCTTCAGAAAGTACAGACGTTAATTTATTCAATAGCTCCTTTGCTTGCACGGGGAGATTTTTGGAATAAAATGAAACCGCTTGATAAGCAGGAAAAAAGTTTTGGTCATCCTTAAGAAGGATTAAGTTATATTTATTGATTTCACCATCGGTAGAGTAGGCATCTGTTACATCTATTTTGTTATCACGAATAGCCTGGTAAGCTAAACCATGTTCCAGTGCAATTACTTTTTGAGGAAGCCTATAAAAAGTTGAAAGATTATTCCAGCCATCTTTGCGATCAATGAACTCATAACTTAACCCAACCCGTAAATCTGGATGCTTTTCCAAGTCAGAAATGTTTTTGATGCTAAGTTTCTCTTTTAAGGCAGCGGTAATCAATAGTGTATAGGTATTGTTAAAACCATAGGGTTGCGAGATTTGAAGCTTAAACCTTTCATTTACTTCATTGCTAAGTTGCTCAAATGAAAGTTTGCTATCTTCTCTTAAAATTTCCTTTTCAATGGTGCCTGTATATTCCGGATACACATCAATAGCTTGGTTTCTAAGTGCTTCAAAACTTACTGTGGTGCCACCAAGGTTAAATTTACGTTCGACTTTGAAGCCCCCATCCTCCAGCACAAGTGCGATCATCTCGCTTAAGATATAACCCTCGTTAAAATGTTTAGCGCCAACATGAATGGTTTGCTGTGCCTGCAACGAGCAGGAAATAATGAAAAACAATTGGAACGATGCCCTTCTCATGTAGTTTCAAAATAATCGGCCTTAGCTTTCATTAACTCCTTCTTACCGCCTGAAGCTTTTATTTTTCCATTCTCAAGCCAGATAAAATCATCGGCTAACCGAAGGGCTTCGTCCCAATCGTGTGTAACCAAAATGATGGTGCGTGGTTCATGTTTCTGGTTGCTCATCAAATGAGAATATATACTTTGTTTGGTTTCGTAGTCAAGAGAGGCAAATGCTTCGTCCATTAAAAGTATAGGCGGATTTAAAAATATGGCGCGGCATAAACCGACCCGTTGTTGCTCCCCTCCTGATAATTCGTGAGGGTACTTAGTACTGAAAAATGCAGGAAGCTGGACAAGATCCATCAAATGAGAAACGCGTGTGTTTATAAAATCAGTTGACAGTTTTTTGATTTTACCGAGAATGCTGATGTTTGCATGAATACTGAGATGAGGAAACAACCCTGCTTGCTGAATAACATAACCCATTTCCAGTCGTAGTTTCGGTAGATTGTTGTAATTCAAAGGAACTCCAAAAACAGTAACAGCTCCGCTATACGGCTTTATCATTCCATTGATAATTTGTAATAACGTTGTTTTTCCACTACCGCTTTTACCGAGAATTGCTGTTACTTTTTTCTTTGCAAAAGTGTGGGTAATCTCAACAAGAACTTCCTTTTTGTTAAAGTTATGCCCGATGCTTTGTACAGTAACTTCCATTATTATTTTCGTTTTTTCTATGATACCAGCTCTGAATGCTGACTAAATATGGAACAATATAACTATTAAGAAGGCAGAAACCCTCCGTTGGTTGTGAGGTGCGGACAGTAAACGGTTGCCCGTTCACGCTAGTGAACAGGATCGGCAAATTTGCATTATCCTCAATCCAAGCATGATGGAGATGAGCGCGGTTACATATTCAAAGGCACTCATAATTTATAGGCTGTGAAGATAATTATAAAAGGTGAGTGATGATCTTTATCTCCCCTTCCAATGTCTTATGCACCGGACACTTATCTGCGATTTCAAGCAGGCGCTTTCGTTGTTCTTCAGTCATATCTCCTTCCAGTTCTACAAGTCGCTCGAAATGATCAATATGCTCATTTTTTTCACAATCTGTACTATGTTGTTTGGAATGATTAATATGCACCCTGATTTTCTGTACATTCAAATTTTTGCGATTGGCATACATTCGCAAGGTCATGGCCGTACAAGTAGCGAGTGAAGAGCTTAATAGTTCATAAGGAGACGGGCCAAAATCATTTCCCCCAACATCTTCTGGCTCATCGGCAGTAATGAAATGTTTGCCAGCTTTAATAATGGTAGTATAACCGGAATCTTTATCGCCAATCGAGGCAACGGTTTGATGTGTAGTTTCCGGAGCGATTATTTCCGGTAAATTCAAATACCGCTGGGCCCAGGCTGCAATCACTTCACCAGCATAGTGGGAGTCATTTTTATTGGTGAGCAAATGATCAGCACCATCTAATGATATAAAACTTTTTGGATGGTGAGCCGCCTGGTAAAGCAACGCGGCATTTGCTATTTCTACAATTTCATCTTGCGGAGAGTGCAATATGAGTATAGATTTATTTAGATGAGAAAGTGTATTTGTAACAGAATGGTTCTCTAAATCATCTACAAATTGCTGCTTGATGGTAAAGGGTCTGCCACCGATATTAACCTTTGCTATGCCTGTGTCTCTTAGTTCTGGTAGGGCTTCATCAAAAATATGGGTTATATGCTTTGTATCAGCGGGTGCACCAATGGTAGCAACAGCAGCAACCGATTCAATTTGTGATGCTGCATGTATTACTGCGGCACCTCCCAATGAATGCCCCACCAGCAATGCTGGTGTTTCAAAATCATTTTTTAAAAAATCAATGGCGGCAATAAGGTCGCTTACATTCGCGGAGAATGTTGTGTCAGCAAAGTCGCCATCGCTTTTGCCTAACCCAGTAAAATCAAAACTCAATACAGCAAAGCCCCTTGCTGCTAATGCTTTAGAAATATTTCTAACGGCATTCAGACTTTTCCCACACGTGAAGCAGTGCGCAAAAAGAGCATATGTATACGGTTGCTGGTTAGCAGGCCATTCCATGTGTGCCGAAAGTTTTTGGCCCGCTTGATTAGAGAAGGAGAGCTGAGTAGGTCGCATGATTGATTGTTAGTAATCACCAATTTAATACGTACGCCTGATAAATGGTTCCCGCTTACTGTCCCTTGGTTGACAAACCCTAAGGTTTTCGCAAGGAGGTCGCTTTTGAATTAAATTTTTCGGGCCTGGTGCTGTTAGCCGATTATTTAAAAATGTGTATTCTGCTTTCGACCGCCAAAGTATAATTTATTATTGCGTTACTCTGTTCTAACCGGAACGTACTTCAGGTTTTTAACTTCCAGGCCAAAGAGCGTTATCGCTTCTGTACTAAAGTCTAATGCTTCTGTAACAGTTTCAATTTGTTCTTTACCTAATTGCAAATCAGAAGTAGCATTTGGCAATTTCTTCGTTAATCTGAACGTTGAATTGCTGCCATACCCAGGCTCAAGGATAAATAAGAATAAATGAGATAAGCAGTATTTTTACTTTGAAAAAGTTCTTTATCTGTCTTATTCATTTTTAGAAATCTGTTTTCTGATTTTTATTATAGTAGAATAAACACCGTACACAATCATCGCACCGATAAAAAAGTAAACCCATAAGGGAATGTTACGACCTGCTATAATCAGGTATAAATACGCTGACACAAAGAAGAAACCTGTTAATAGCACAGGGGTCACAATGGGTTTCCGTTGCTTAATCCTTTTCACAAGCCATCCCAGCGAAAGGAAGAAAAAAGGAATAGCGCCTACATAAATGGATCCAAAAATAATCGGGCTCACATTATATTTTTCACCAAGTCCCATAAACCAATCTTTCAAGTCAAGTAACCATTCCATAAAACATTAGTTTAATAGGTGATAGACAAATTGTAGCAGTTTCTTCAATCCACCGGTCAATATCTTTTCCTTATGCTTTACAATAATCATTTGATTGACTCGCGAAGCCACAGGATAGGGATAAATCTTATTGAAAATGGAATCGACACTGATGCCTGCACTGTTGGCCAGTACGAGTTCCTGAATGAGTTCACCGGCACTGGGGGCGATCATACTCCCACCTAAAAGCTTCTGCTTACGAAGCAGGCCGCCTTTTGAGATGTAAAGCACGAGCTTGCCGTACCGATAGCTATCAGTCACGGCACGGTCATCGTCAGTAAAATCCATCGCTATTTTCTCAAAAGATTTGTTTTGTTTCTGAAGTTGTTTTTCCTGCAAACCAAATGTTGCTACTTCGGGATCGGTGAACGTTACCCAAGACATGTTGTCGTTATTCAATTTCTTTTTGAAAGGCGAAAACAAATTATTCAACAGAAGTCTAGCGTGTTGTTCTGCAGCGTGCGAAAATTGGAGTGAACCGGAAATATCCCCACAGGTATAAACATGTTTATTGCTGGTTTGCAAATAAGCATTTACTTGTATCTTTTTATTAGTCACTGTTATTCCAGCTTTTTCTAATTTCAATTGCTCCAACTCAAGGGTTCGGCCTACGGAAACAAATACTGCATCAAATGCTATACTTTTCACATCTCCATTTTTTTCAACGATTACTGCTTCATTCGCACTGATAAATTCTTTCACTTCCGAATTCAAAATGATTTCAATGCCTTCTCCTTTTAACCTTTCAAAAAGTATCGAAGCAATCTCATTGTCGTCATGTGGAAGAATGTTTGTGCCACGGTGCACAATGGTGACCGAAGAACCCAGGCGGTGTAAAGCCTGTCCAATTTCAATCCCAATCGGCCCCCCACCGACAACCAAAATTTGCTGCGGTAAGTCTCTGGTTTCAAAAATGCTTTCGTTGTTATACTGTTTTACTTTCTCAATTCCCGGCACTTCTAAAGAAGCGGGTCTGGAACCGGTGGCTATTACGATCTTCTTCCCAGAATAAATAGTGTCACCTACGATAACAGAATTAGGAGAATGGAAACAGGCCGACCCTAGCGCAACCTCAAGACCCTCGCCCCGAAGAAATTCAGCATTTTCATGTTTACGGATAATACTCTGTCTTGACAAAACATATTCCATAGCTTTTGCAATATCGGGTTTGCCTGTTACGGTAAATCCAAATTGTACAGCTTCACTCGCTTGGTGTACAATTCTGGAAGCATGAATTAAAGCCTTGCTGGGAACACAGCCGAAGTTGAGGCAATCGCCTCCAATGTGCTCATCCGATTTATCGATCAACAATGTTTTTAAACCCACCTTGGCCATAAACAACGAAACTCCAAGACCGCCTGAACCAGCACCTATAACAACTAAATCGTATTTCCTCATAAGGTTTGTTTATATGCCATCTTAAAAATGGCTTTTGGTTATTAGCAACATCCTCCACCATCGTAAAACCACGTACTATTGGAAATATAAATATCTTTTCTATGCAGCGATTTTAGAGCATTAGCTGTTTTGTCACAGACTGCCATCGGTTGATTGATATTGAGCACGTGTCCCTTATTATCGTCAAAATATTTATCGATTCCATAATAAATGGCGGTCTTTCCTGTAAAAATGCAGGGGCCATCTGAAGGCATGGGGTCTTTAATGGCGCATACTTCCACACTTTCAATAAAGATGTTTTCAGTAGTGTTATAATGATTGGTATCGAGAACCCGGTATGGTCTTTTTGCTCTCACCTCGATCGTTCCAAAACCAACATCGGTTATCATTTTTAAGTATTCATGCAAGGGCATAGCACCACTCAGGCACATGGCACGCAACGCTTCATCATTTTTTAGATTGTCATGAATTTCAGTTTCGCATGTAGGGTCGGAGAGTACCAATCGACCATGGGGTTTCAACACCCGATACATTTCCTCCAATGCCTTTTTTAAATCACCTTTTTTAAAAATATTGAAGAGACAGTTTTGCGCAGCCACATCTGCACATTCATTTTCTAAGGGAAGGTTAAGTGCATCACCCTTTCTCAATTCAATAAAATCAGATTCGAACCACGGATTTTGTTCTTCCGCTTCCTCAAAATTTTCACGACATGCAGTGAGCATTTCATCCACCACATCAATCCCAATCACACCTTTTTTCTTTCTGCTGAAATAGGCGAATTGCAAAAGCTCCATTCCGCCACCGACCCCAACATAAACGATGGTGGGTTCATTTGCTAAATCGCGTGGATGCACAGTACTGGAGATTCCGCACAAAGTGACCACTCTTTTCCGTTGCAAATTGACCACCTGATTCCGCGGGAAGCTGACCACCGTTTTCCGCAGCAAACTGACCACTAGATTTGAAGGGATAAAATGTATCGAGATCGGTTGACCCATT
>DAHVFH010000171.1 GCA_027317105.1 Cytophagales bacterium | reverse complement strand
ACTTATTCAAAGTATTAATAACGAGAAGGGAATTCGATAATTACTTTCGACCTTGCCAGCATAATTAGGCTGTTTTTCTGAATTTTTTTTATAAGGAGCTTTACTTCAAATTGGGGGATAAATCTTTAACGATGGGTTTTTTTGGATATTCAATTTCTTTATTGATGGCAATTTGAATGAACTCATTGTTGAAGCTGGTTTATTATTGTTTTTTAACCACGAGAATAATTATCACGGTCTAAAAAAAATTTTCAGTTGTCAGTCCATTCAAGAAGCCTATCTTTGAAGATGTCCTTGGTTGCAGAGTGCAAAAACCAGCGCTCAAGCACAACTCTTGGACATTTATTAAAACCACAAAATCAGATTCAATTCTTTTAATGCAGGTCACTGAGAAATTTTTAACACTCCTAAAAAAGTGTTTATTGGTCGTGCTTTTTTCCCCGATCGTTTTGGCCGCACAGGAAACTGAAGTAAAAGGGAAAGTCACTGATGCTGTATCGGGCGATCCAATCCCGTTTGCAAATATTATTTTCAAGGGAACTACCGAAGGAGTTACAACCGATTTTGAAGGCAGCTTTCTTTTGAAAACGAAAAGTAAGGTGGATTCTGTCACAGCCACGTCAATTGGCTACATGCCCCGGACTAAAGCCGTCACTTTAGGGAAACAAATCATTAATTTTCAGTTGGAAGAGGCAGTAACAAATTTGCAGGAATTGGTTGTATTTGCGGGTGAAAACCCAGCTTTTGAAATTCTTCGGAGGGTTGTGATAAACAAGGATCAAAATGATAAGCGAAACCTCTCCGCCTACGAGTGCGATGTGTACACCAAAACAGAAGTAGACATCAACCATATTTCGGATAAGCTTCGTAAAAAGAAGATGATGCAAAAAATTGCCCAAGTGATGGACAGCATCGACCGCATTGTGGGCGAAGACGGGAAGCCGATTATTCCCTTAGCCATCACTGAAAGTATTTCTAAGTTTTATTACCGCAGTTCTCCTTCCTTAAAAACGGAGCAAATCCTAAACACCAAAATAAGTGGCGTTGGGGTTACCGATGGATCTACCGTTACCCAATTGGTTGGCTCTTCTTTTCAGGAATACAATTTTTATCAAAATTGGCTTGAAATATTTGGTAAGAATTTTATTTCTCCTTTAGCCGATGGCTGGCGATTTTATTATAACTATGATTTGACGGATAGCCTTCTGGTAGGCAGCGATTTTTGCTATCGACTTGATTTTTACCCTAAGAGCCCGGCTCAGCTCGCCTTTTCCGGATCGATGTGGATACGCAAAGTAGATTATGCCCTAAAGCAAATCGATGCTTCGGTAGGAAGACGATCCAACATCAACTTTATCGACAAAATTCAGATACAGCAGGAGCTCTCGCCAACCGCAAGTGGGCATTGGCTGCCTGTGAAAAACCGCGTATTGGTAAATGTGAGTGAGCTCACAAAGAATTCGCCTGGTCTGTTGGCTAAGTTTTACACCAGCAACAAAAATTTTGTAGTGAACCAGCCTTATGAACTATCTTTTTACGACAAGCGGATTCAAGTTGCGGAGGACGCTCGACTTATCGTTAGCGACAAATATTGGGATTCCCTTCGGCACGAACCGCTTAGTCTTACCGAAAAAAACGTGTATAAAATGATTGATACACTCAAAAATATTCCAGTAGTGAAAACGTATATTGAAGTATTTAAAATTGTGGTAGAAGGGTATTATAATTTTGGAAAGGTGGAAGTGGGACCTTATTTGAGCGCCATTACCTCCAACACCGTGGAAGGTGTGAGGGTGCAAGGCGGCTTTCGAACAAATTATGAATTTAGCAAAAAGATGGTTTACAGCGGTATGCTGGCTTATGGTTTTCTGGATACCAAACTTAAATTTTCATTTTCTACAAAAAGAATATTGTCAAGAAACCATTGGACTACCCTAAACCTTAGGGTGCGGAAAGACGTGATCAGGTTGGGTGTGGATGAAGAAGCAATAAGTGCCAGTCCGGTATTTATTACGGCTGCCCGATGGGGGCGTTTTCAACGGGCTTACTATTATGATGAGGCTTTCGCCTCTGTTAACAGGGAGTTCATCCGGGGACTTTCGGGAAGGACGGCATTTCGTTACTGGACTTTTGACCCGACATACGCCTTCGGATTTCAATTGAACCCCTCTGATCCTAATTCACCAGTCTCAAAACAGTTCAAAAGCTCGGAGGTTTTTTTTGAAGCCCGTTACGCCCGTGATGAAACCTTTATTCAAAATGGAAATGAAAGAGTAAGTCTTGGGTTAGATAAATGGCCCGCACTCACTTTTCGTTATACGCATGGAATAAAAGGCATTGAGGGGAGCAACTTTAACTACGATAAAGTAATGCTGAACGTGGAGCAACGAGTAAATATGGGGCCGTTAGGAGCCGGCTATCTTTCGGTAGCAGGTGAATATATTTACAATCAACTGCCGTACCCTTTACTTACTGTTCACTTGGGAAATCAGGCTGCCACCTATACGCCTTTCACGTTTAACCTGATGAATTATGGGGAGTTTGCGAGCGATGAATCGGTTTCCATTCACTATCGGCAATATTTGGAGGGACTGCTTTTAAACCGCATCCCACTGATGAACCGCCTTAAATGGCGTTTAGTGGGTACCGCCAATGTTATTTATGGTAGTCTGCGAAAATCTAATCAAGCGTTGATTTCGCGCTTCACACCTACGGGTGATCCCGCCTTGATTACGAGTTATTTTACCACAGGAAAGCCGTATGTGGAATTGGGCTACGGGGTTGAAAATATTTTTAAATTCTTTCGCGTGGATTTTGTCCATCGCATGAGCTACCTGGACAATCCCGATGTGCGGAAATTTGGCGTATTATTTACAGTGCAATTTAGATTATAGCCTGATTCTGGATTGTAGTAACTATTCGGTTCAATCTGAATACTCACCCTCCCACTTTGCCACCACCACCGTGGCCAAACAATTGCCGAGTACGTTGATCCCCGTACGAGCCATATCCATAATGGCATCGACACCAAGCACCACAAAAGCCTTGTGAGGGTCTATGCCCATGTCGGCAACCGTGGCCACTAAGATCAAAAACGTGGCACCTCGAACTCCGGCCACGCCCTTGCTGGTAAGCATGAGGATGAACACCATTTTTACCTGATCGCCTATTGATAGATCAATGCCTGCCATCTGTGCCACAAATACAGAAGCAAGTGAAAGATATAGGGTACTTCCGTCCAGATTAAAACTATACCCTGTGGGCAACACAAAAGCGACTACTTTGCGTGGGATGCCCATTTCTTCTAAATTCTCCATGGCCAACGGAAGGGCGGACTCGCTGGTGGCGGTGGAGAAAGCAATGGCCACCGGTTCAGAAACTGCGTTGATAAATTTTTTAAAATTCAATTTAATGATCAGGCCAATAGGCACTAAAACAAAAAGCACAAATACGATTAAGGCACCGTACAAGGTGGCTACCAGAAGTGCTAGATTTTTTAACACATCAAAACCGAAAGAAGCGATGGAATACGCCAGCGCCCCCAGCACGGCCAACGGGGCGAAGTACATGACAATGTGGGTGAACTTAAACATCACATCCGAAAGGCTCTCAGCAAATTGAAGCATTGGCTTCCGTTTTTCTTCGTTGAGCATGGCCAGCGCGATTGCGAATAGAATGCTGAAGACTACCACTTGCAGCACCTGGCCTTCCGCGACCGCCTTGGCAAAGTTCTCAGGAAAAATGTCAAGGATCACATCGTGTGATTTCTTTTGTGAAAGTAATTGTTCTGCCCGTTGCTCTTCGCCTTGGGCCATTTCGATATGGGCACCTTCGCCCGCTTTGGTAAGGTTGATGGCAGTTAAGCCAATTACCAGCGCCAGGCTTGTCACAATTTCAAAATACAAGATTGCTTTTATCCCCATCCGCCCAACTTGTTTAAGATTAGAGTGAGCAGCAATGCCTACAACCAGTGTAGAAAATAGAAGAGGGGCAATGATGGTCTTGATTAGCCGCAGAAAAATGTTGCTCAGTACATTAAGTTCAAGGGCCACTTTAGGAAAGGAAAACCCAATCTCGATACCGAGGAACATGCTGACCACAATCCAAACGGTGAGGGATTTTCGCTGAATGGCCAAATAGATCAACAATGTCCAAACGGCCCAACGGGTTCCTGATAAAAAGTATGGGCTTAGTTCGATCCATTGATAATAGTTTACTAATCCTGCAAAGACGGCTATAGTTGTGAACAGGAATATAAGGAGAGCAAGCGTTTTTTGTTTCAATGCTAATAGGGTTATCAGCGTGAAGATAATGGTTATTCTTAAATCGATTGCAGTTAATTCTTTTTCGTTAGGGAGAGCATCTGCTTTTTATTGCTATTATAATCCGAAGATGTCGATCCGCGATTATTCGAAACGCGAACTTAATTTCCTTACTTTTGTTCTTTCCATACAAACAAGATAATATCATGTTACAAGCAGCCCCTAAATCCATCCATATCTACTTAGAGAGCAATCCCAACCCCAATTCACTAAAATTTGTGGTGAATGAGATGCTGGTGCCCGAAGGGATGAGTTTTGATTTCCCAAGCCCGGTAGAGGCAGAGGCCGCCCCCTTGGCACAAGAACTTTTCATGTATCCTTTTGTGGAACGTGTATTTTACATGAGCAATTTTGTTACCGTTACCAAAAAGGAAGATGTTGAATGGATTGAGATTCAGGACACCCTGAAGAACCATATTCATACCTTTTTGGAGTCCGGGAAATTGATATTAGATAAAAAAGAAGACACTGCCCCTCAGCAGGAGGAAACGGAAACGATCAAAAAAATAAAAGCCATTTTGGACGAATACATCCGCCCAGCCGTGGAACAAGATGGTGGCGCAATTACCTTTCACTCCTACGAAAATAAGCGGGTTAAAGTGGCCCTTCAGGGATCATGCAGTGGTTGCCCTTCTTCTACCATCACCTTAAAAGCAGGTATCGAGAATCTTTTCAAGAAGATGATGCCAGAAGAGGTGGAAGAAGTGGAAGCGCTTGGGTAGTGCATTCCTTTCGATTGAGTGAAGATTGATGGTTATAATGTTTTCGCTTAGGCTATAGAACCATTATTTAACTCTTTGTGCTGGCTTCAGTTTGATAATGGGAACATTTTAATTGACCCAGTTACCTGTCGTTCCTACGGAACGCGTTTCCTATTATTTTTTTGATTCTACCCTCGAAAAGGCTCTGAACGGAGCGGATGGCAGGTAGAAAAGGCAAACCAGTGATATTCTCATTCTGGGAACGAATGGTGCAGAGCGAAAATTTGAAATGCATCTTGATAATTGAAGATTTGGTTCTGCCTGAGAATTCACTAACTTTAGTACGACCTGCTACCTAAGAAATCAACAATGCTCCCAATCATGGCGCGACTTGAAAACGAATACGTGATTTGTGAATTGGACGAATCTGTACCTGTTTTAAAACATCGTTGGAAAAAACCGCCTCCAGGAAATGTTTTTCGCAATAATCTTATAAAAATTCAACAATATTATTTGGAGCATGCGAAGGAACATCCCAAACTGGCTTGGTTGGCGGATACCCAACTGCTAGGTGAAGTTGATGAAGAGACAGAGCAATGGTTCAACGAAATTTGGGACGACTTACTTTTTAATCAGGCGCAGGTTAAATATCATGCAGTGATTTTGGGCGAGGATCTTTTTGCTGAATACCCCATGGAGAAATTTAAGATGGATGCCGAAAATAAATTTAAGAACCAGGGCGTCCAGCTTGGCGTTTTTTCGGACGAAGAAGAAGCATACGATTGGCTCAGGTCGAGATAAGGAATGAGCTTTCCTGAGGAATATTTTCAGCCGTTGGTTTAACTTCTACTTTGTTGTGCCAGTTCCTTTCAAATATTTATCTAAAAATTTTAGCACCTCTTCGGAAGCTTTGATATTGTTTTCCTTCTTTACAAATCCGTGGCCTTCATCGGGGAACACCACATACTCTACAGGCACTCCATTCTTTTTTGCCGCAGCCACAATTTCATCCGATTCGATTTGCAAAACGCGGGGATCGTTTTTACCCTGAAGGACAATAAATGGCTTTGTGATTTTATCGGCATGAAATAAAGGCGATTTATTGTACAAGGCCACCGAATCAGTGGCGGGATCTCCCATCTCCACATAAAGCGCTTTTCGGAAAGATTCCCACCAGGGCGGAACGCTTTTCAGCGTCCGAAGCCAATTAGTGACACCGAAGTAATTGACACCCACTTTAAATTCATCAGGCGCAAAAGTCAATGCTGCCATCACCATATACCCGCCATAACTTCCGCCATAAATCCCAATTTTTGTGGTGTCAATATAACTTAAGCCGGCAAGAAATTTTTTGGCGGCAATGCAGTCTTTTAAATCCTCATTGCCATGTTTGCGGTCATCGGCCGCAAAAAAAGTTTTTCCGTAGCCACTGCTGCCACGGTTGTTCACCGCAAGAATAGCATAGCCGTTATTGACCAAATGCTGCAAAGAAGCAGAATAATTTAATCTTGTCTGCCCGCCTGGACCGCCATGAATCCAGAGTAATACCGGAACTTTTTGATCTTCGGCAATTCCCTTAGGTTTATAAAGCAGTGCAGGGATTTCCATGCCGTCAAAGGACTTGTAACGAATTACCTCCCCGGCAACTAAATCATTGGGATCAATCTCTTTACTCAAGGTGTGGGTAAGTTGCTTTATTTCCTTACTGCCGAAATCGTAGACACACAAATTACTCGGTGACTTCGAACTACTTACATAAAAAGACATTTTCTTTTCACTGTCTGAAATATTTACACCAGTAATATCACCTTCAGGCAAACCAGCGATTTGAATTAGCTTACCTCCGTCTGATTCATCATAAATTTTTATTTCGGTTCTGGCATCGTTATTAATGGCCACTACCCGGTACTTACCATTTCTTGAAAGCCTTACATAGTTAATGTCCCAGAGTGCCTCCTCAACTTTAGTTTTCTTACCTGATGCAATTTCATAACTCGCGAGGTACATGTACTCACTTCCTTCGTTCGTTAAGAAAAAGAGTTTTTTGCCGTCAAGGCTGAAGTATTGCGGGTTATATTGAATGTCTCCATCGTGCTCGCTCAACAATTTTGATTTACCTGTTTGGGTGTCGAGCAGGAACATGTTAGAGTTATTGGTGGTAATACTTTGCGAAAGCGCTATGTAACGGTCGTCATTCGATATGGCATCCGGGTTCAGTCCCAGCTCATTTTTATAAATCAAACGGGTGGGATAAATTTTTCCTTCTTTTTGGCCGCCATCAAGTTGCAACTGATAAAGATCGAAATATTTCTTATCGCGACTGTTGGTCGTGTAGTACATCAGTTTTTGATTATAACTCCAGCCTGCAAATTCTGCCTTCGCAGAGGTATCCTGAACGAGGTCATTAACTTTTCCATCTGTATTCCGCACAAAAAGGTGCGTGATTTCATTTCCCCCCTTGTCGCTTCCATAGAGCACGCGGTCATCTTTGGGAAAATAGCTGTAAGCAAAGACGGAGTTGTCAGTCGATGTGGTTAAGGGTTTCTGTTCACCCGTTTCGCTATTAACTTCCACCGCATTGAAAATGCCTGTGGCTTTGCTACTGATCAAAACTTTACTTTCGTCCGGAGAAAAAGAGCCTCCGAAAATCTGCACCACATCCATAAAT
>DAHVFH010000166.1 GCA_027317105.1 Cytophagales bacterium | reverse complement strand
GAATTTGTTGAATTGCCGTAACGGGCGTTGAATTCCAAAGAGATTTTAAGGTGATGATTTCATTTGGGCCTAATGCTTTATCATAGATCCTTACCTCGTCCAATGTGCCAAACAAACCGTATTTGAAATTGGAGGAAGTTTCTTGTCCAAATGTAATATCATCGGTAGCTATGTTAATGATTCCAGAATCAGCGATAAAGGAATTCAAAGTACCATTGACATACAACTCCATGGAATAGCCCGTATAAACAACCGTGAAGTGGTAAAATTTACTAAGCTGAAGTGGGAAAGAACTATCGAGATCAGTTATTGCTGAAGTGGTATTGACGGTCCAACGAAGATTGCTATTGGGTATTACGGAGATTTTCCATCTTTCTTGATAACTACCATGGGAAAGCACGTACGATTCGGCAGGCACTGCATCTAACTCCAACCAAAAAGAAAGCGTGATTTGATTTTGAAAATTAAGGCTTGTGGCATTAGGCACATCAATCAAGCTACTGCTACCTGCAAACTTGTAGGCTTGATTCGGTTCACCGCGTGCATCGGGCGTTAGCTGCACGCCAGTGGCGGTGGCATTGTGATCATTTCCACTATAATCTTTCGCATCCCCATTCATGGGATAGTACGCCACGGGACTTCCAACAAACTGTGTCATCTTCTTCACAAGGATTGGCTTTGATAAAGATGCAGAAAGTGAATCGGAGTTTTTTACGGTAACGGTAATGCTATACAACCCGTCCGTTTGAGGCGCTTTCCACTTTAGGATTGAATCACCCTGAACAATTATTAATCCACTGGGAACACTCCATGTATATTTTAAGGAGCTATTATCTAATGCATGTGCATGACAAATAATGGTGGCTATACTATCAACGTAGTAAAAGGATGAATCTTGGGAAATACTCGTAATAACGGGCGGTACAGGAATGTGCGCGACAACGGAAAACTGTAAACTATCGCTCACCGTTGAAGCGCCATCCGTTACGCGCAACAAAAGCTGGTACGCTCCTGCGGTTTGTGGTACCGTCCAGGTGAATGTGCTATCGGATGTTGATAGTGCCAACGTTCCATTTACATACCAATTATAGGTGACTGGGCCAACATTATTTCTTACCGAACTATAAACCGGAACCTGTTGATTGAACTCAACTAAAGAATCGACAGAAGCCAACGACTGAATTAGAAGTTTTCCCTTGAAATTATATCCATAGCTGTAGTCTACTACTTTGCTTCCGAGCATCAGCTTTCCATTTGCAATGGTAGTCGGAGCATTTGGTGGAAGATAGACAAGAAGCATGGCCTGGTTGGCGGGTACACTAATTTGTGAATTGCCTGTAGCACTTGTTTTTACAATCGTTTGAGAAATTGCATCATAGATATCATAGGTCGATGAACCCAACGGAAGCGTTACAAGTTGGTTGGAAGAATACGGATTATAAACTACGTAAGAAGGAAAAGAATTTTGTCCGAAGAAGTCGGTTTTATTTACATCCAATAAAAGAATGCCCGATATGTCTGTTGTTTGCAAAAGTGAAGCGAGATAGCCCACATGCGATGAGCCATATAGACCCAGATTGGTTTGGCCACCCCCCGTGCGGATGGCATCTCCGGTAGCATATAAAAGCGAATCGTTTAAGCCAGTTTGCTTAAGTGCTTCATAGGCTATCACATGATTCGGATCATTGACCGAACTCCAGAGATAACTATCTTGATGAGAGGCCGGCAAATTCTGCGAATAAAACAACCGGCTTGCATTGGCCAAATTGAGCACCCACTTGGCTACTGTTCGGGCAAAGCGTTTATCATATTTCATCAACGGTACCAGCGCAGCGGCTTGCTCAAAGCCATTCATGGTAAATGCGTAACCTGTGGCGGGATTATCGATCTCCCCCACTAAACCCGACACGTCATTCAACCCAGTTACATTATTCCCCCATGTGCCAACCACCGTTCCCCAATTGCGTTCGGAGCTAAGGTCGAAACTCCAGTTGATCATTTTTTGAATGTTGTAATTTGTACCTAATTCTGCGTTCATCTTCGCAGCAACGAGCGTTCCATAAGGTAGTTCAATTTCGTAAGCAGGATTAAAATTAATTCCTGATAAATAACTGATGGCCATTTGTGCGCCATCTAAATATTTTTTTCTTCCCGTTTGTTTGTAGGCATGATATAATAGCCAACCGATCGTTCCTGCTCCTTCCGGTTCGGCAACGCTTGAGCTGTTTGGCGTCATGGTAGCCAGGTTGAAGGCGCGATAATTCATCTGGGGAACTTTCCATGGTGTGGTAGATCCACCCATCGCATAAACAGCCGATAACCATTGATCGGCAACAGTTGTGAACTGGGTGTTAAAATCTGGAGTCGAAGGATAAAGTGAATACAATTGGTAAAAAAATACATTGGGCATCAGGTCATACCACCAATCGTTTCCTGATACCGAGGAGTACCCATTGAGGTATACATTCTGGCCATTGGCCTTATTAAAAAAGTCTTTTGTTTTCAATACCCAGTTGTTTCCAAACTGGTTGGATTTATCAATGCCGACAAGTGAAGCACCGACAACGGAGGGAATTATGTTGATCGCTTCTGCTTCCGATCCAGCTCCGTTAACGCCTACGTAGGAATCCAACAAAATAGGTTGAAGAGAAGGATAACTAACGCCACTTGATTTCAAATGCATTACCGGCAAATATTGCCCGGTGGCATTGAGGTTGTAAATAAATGAATCGTATTTGAATGCTACTTTTTTCCAATTCTCCATGAGGTAGGGAGACGGCATGTTGGGCATTTGTGCCACACGCGTTATTTCGATCTGCCCAGCTTGCGCTCGAGCCTGATTGTATAAGCCAATAAAAATTAAGAGAACCACAACACCAAAGAGCCAGGTGAATTGTGCGTTGCTTCTATTTTTTAAGCAAATTCTTTCCATTCTATAAAGAGAATAAAAAGGAACAGTGAAATACTATCCACTGTTCCTTTTAAAGGAATTAAACTATTTCATAAATGAAAATCACTTATGGCTTTTCTAAGTTATAAATACTGGTCACTTGTTGTGCCGTTAGTGTAGCCTTATAAACTCTCACCTCATCGATTGCACCAATAAAGTAGGCACCATAGTTCACATAATAGGGTGAATTAGGGTCAGTAGTGTATTTAGCCGTAGGCAAATCCTGACCAATAACCAAGTTAACCGGCTTAGCTGCAATGTTCACGATGGTTCCTGGAACGCCATCATTATTAGATCCCCAATCGTATACAAGAAATCCATCAACATAGAATACTTCATGCCCTCCACCAAAAGTCACCACATAGTGATGCCATTTGTTTAGTGGGGAAATTTTCCCTGCATTCATATCCCTGTCATAGTATGTTGTGTCGGTACTATTTCCCTTAGCGGGAGAATTAACTCCGGCTGCATGAGCCGTAAAAAAAGCTCTAGGTGTATCCTGTATCTGGAATTTGTAGGTATTCCAACGGTTCATTGAAATCATATAATTATTAGCCCAATATTTTCCGGGATCATTAGGAAGCGTATCAGCTTTAGCCCATAATGATATCGTGATTTGACCTGGGTTAAGAAGCGTATTATAAGGAATCTCCACGTTGGCACCAGCTGTAAAATGAAGTGCTTTGTTTGCATCACCATAACGATCAGCCACTTGTGTTGGAACATTCGATGTCACGGTGTAACCTGACCAGGGCAAGCCAGGCGTTGTACTAAAATAAGGATGGCCTGCGGTAATAACACCATTGAAATTGTTACCAGAATAATCCTTCACACTTGTTCCCGCTGAAGCGGTTGTCAATTCATCAAAAGTCCATTGCCCTACAAGATCAGCGGCATCAATAGGAGTAACCACAGCCGCTTGATAGGTAGCTACTGCTGCTGTAAGTTGCGCGGTAGCAGCAGTAACCTCAGCTTGGGTTGATTTGGTGTTTGCAACCACCGCTTGCGCTGCAGCTATAGCGGCCTGTAGAATCGCCTGCGATCCTCGTACATAATTACCAGCCGCTGTTCCTTCTGAAGTCGTTGATAAAAGAGCCTGAGCAGTGGCAATTTCAGCATTTAATGAAGTGAAACTTGTTGGTGGCGTTGAGTCACTTTTCGAACACGAACTGAACGTCCACGCAATGAGCATGACCGCCAGCACACTTAATAGACCATACACTTTTTTTGTTTTCATAATTGTTTGTTTAGTTGTTTAAATTTTAGAAAGAAGAAAATTCATATATACATTAATTGGTAATCGCCGGATTGGTATCGAGTTCAGACTGCGGAATAAGGAAATATCGGTTTTTGGCCCAAGAGAAACCGGACGATCCCAATGCGGCTTCCGCTACTTGCTGGCCCCAACGCATAAGATCAAAATAGCGGTGAAATTCAAAACCCAACTCCACGCGTCTTTCGTGTTGAATAGCCGCTCGTAATGTGGGTTGATCCGTGTAAACCACATCGGGCAATAAATTGGTGGGCACTGTGCCATAGCCAGGTAAACTTGTATCGTACAAATAACTTTCGCGAGCCCGTTTTCGAACAAGATTTACTGACACAACAGCTTGTGCGCCCTGATTCAATTCATTCATTGCTTCCGCTTTCATCAACAAAATATCTGCATAGCGCATGTACACATAGTCAAGACCGGAGTTGCCAACAATAGGTGCATCGTATTTCGATTGGCTATGTTTTCTATTCAGGTAACCTGTGGACGACCAGGCCGGATCGAACGGTTCACCATTCACCCATTTATTGCCTGCCCGACCAACGGTGTAATCCAAGCGAGGATCGATAACGCCCCCTGTGGTCACTTCAAATTCATCAATAAAATCTTGAACCGGTGCATTGAAGTAATAACCGTTGTATGCGGCTGGAGAAAAATATTGATTTAAAAAACTTCCTAAGGATGGATTCTGCATGCTTAGATGTTGTATTTCAAACATGGACTCGGCATTATTTTGGGTGGAATCGAGGAAATTGTTTTTATAAACAGGCACAAGCGTATACGTTGCGGATGCTTCCAATGAATCTATAGCCGCCAATGCTCCACTCCAGTCCTGATTATAGAGGCGCGCTTTTGCCAGCAACCCAAAGGCTGCTCCCTTTGTTGCGCGGCCAACATCAGCACCTGAATAAGAATTATTCAAAACTTTTGATGCATCCGCTAGGTCAGATTCAATCTGCGCATAAATGGTGGCAACCGGAGATTTGGGAACGTTAATTAGTGAGGATGAAAGGGGTGGCAATACTTTCAATGGAATTTCCCCATAGATGTTGACCAGACTGAAGTAAAAGTAGGCTCGCAAGAATTTTGCCTCACCGAGGATCCTTGCTTTAAGTGTGGCATCCATGACGATGGCAGGAACATAGTACAATACATAATTAGCCCTTGATATGCCATCGTAATAATATTTCCACACATTGGACAGGACTGTATTCGTTCTGACATAATTGAATTGATCAATGTATTGAATGTCACTTTGATCACCTGCCAAACCGCCCTTCACGGCATCATCAGAGGCCACATCTCCAAATACCCATAACTGATTCATGGTATTGACAAAAGACACATCGCTGTAAACGCCCGTGAGTGCCACTAGGGCATCACTCTCCGATTTGTAAAATGTAGCACTCGAAAAAGTCCCTTGCAGATTTTCTTCTAAGAAATTATGGCAACTGCTAAGTGTTACTATAAAAAGTGTTGAAAATATTTTTATTGTCTTCATAGCCATTTGCTTTTAAAATGAAATATTCAAACCCATGTTATAAGACTTAGCCGCAGGGTATGTTCCCCAATCAATGCCATTGGCTTTGTCACCATCGGAAGAAGAATTATTGCTAACAGACATTTCGGGATCCATGCCCGAGTACTTAGACCATGTGAATAGGTTTGTGCCCGAAAAATAAATCCGAACGCTGGCCAGTCCATACTTTTGACAAATTCCGCTAGGTATCGTGTACCCTACTTGCAGGTTTTTCAATCGTGTATATGAGCCAGACTCAAGAAAGCGTGTAGAGATTTGGGTGTTATTACCGGAAGCGTCCCACGAAGCACGCGGATATTGATTTGTTGTTCCCTCTCCAGTCCAGTGATTTTTAAAATACCTTTCAGTGACATTGAAAGGCCGATAAAATCCTTCAATGTCACGGTTCAAAACAGAAAGAATTTTTTGACCATAAGCCCCTTGAAAAAAGACAGAAAGATCAAAATTTTTATAATTGAGCATAATATTAAGACCCCCTGACACTTTGGGAATTGCACTGCCCACATGGGCGCGATCATTTCCATCAATTACGCCATCGCCATTTTGATCTTTGAACTTTACATCGCCCGGCTGAATACGAGATGGCCCCGTGCTTTGGCCCTGAACCGCGTGGGTAAAAATGTCTGTCTGGTTCTGAAAAATACCCTGCATCTGGTACATGTAAAATGAACCAACCTGGTATCCTTTTTCAGTGCGCGTAACATATTGCGATCCGTAGGCTCCGCCTGAGATTGGAGCATTAACAGCTAACACCTCATTTTTTAAAATCCCGGCATTAGGACTGATGGTATAGGTCAATTCGCCTACTTTGTTGGTGTAGTTAATTGACAAGTCAACCCCGCGGTTCATTATTTTTCCATTGTTTATCACAGCGGGAGAAGCAAGACCAGCAGACGATGCAATAGGTGCTGCCACCAGCAAATCGGAAGTGATTTTATTGTAGTAATCCACTGATGTGGAGAGTTTTCCATTCCAGATCACCAAATCAATACCTGCATTCAATTGATTACTCGATTCCCATTTTACGTTTGCGTTGCCCAACTTAGAAACTGCATAGCCAAAATTCTTAGCCCCACCAAATGGATAGTTATTCGTTACTGAATATTGATCAGAGAAGGCATAGTTGGGGATTTCTTGATTACCAACTACACCATACCCTGCTCTCAACATCAGTTTGTCTATCCATCGACTATCCTTTAGGAAATTTTCCTTATCGATACGCCACCCAAGTGAGCCAGCATAGAAATTTCCATACCGATTTGCGGGGCCAAATCGAGAAGATCCGTCCCTTCTCAAGGTTGCGGTCGCTAAATATTTTTCGTTAAAATCATAACTTATTTTACCGAAGAAAGAAAGCAGTGCGTTACCTTGATTCGTTTCTGAAAGTGATTTGATCCCAAGTCCATTGCCGAGATACGTCAAAGTTGGGTTTTGATTGGCAAACTGTGTGTCGCTTCCTACGACCTCATACAATTGGGTCTTGATTGCTTCCGTACCTATTAAGGCCGTGAAGTTGTGTAAGCCAAATGATTTAGTATAGTTGGCAAAATTGCTAAACGTGATCGTGCGATTACGATCTTCGATTACCGTAAGTCGGTTGGGGTTGTTTACCCTTAGCCCTGTCCCCCAGTTATAGTCAAACCGCCTTTGGTTTTGATTAGTAAAGTCTACACCAATGTTAGAGGTAATCGTTAACCCTTCAATGGGTTTGATTGTGACATAGTATCTTCCAAACAAACGATCTGTTATTTTCTTATTTTGGTTATGTGCCAGCATTCCAACAGGATTGTAGCCGTCACCAAAAAGATCATAGCGATCCGGTTTGTCTGTGAAATTGCCACTTGAATCATAAATCGGAATTGCCGGAGAACGGAAGTAGGCATAGCGCACCACACTTCCACCGTTTCCTCCCGCGCCATCTCCTGAATCACCAACTAAATCGGTGGTAGCACCAGAAAGATTAAGGTTGATTCCTGTCTTTAACCATTTTTTCACTTCTGATTCCACATTAATACGACCCGTTAATCGGCTATAGTCGCTGGCTTTTATAATTCCGGCTTGCTTATAATAACTACCTGCTACTAAATACTTCGTCTTTCCTTCACCACCTGAGAAAGTCAGACTGTGTGTTTGCAGAGAGGCGTTCGGTTGCATGATGGCCTTTACCTGATTTACATTGGGTAAAGTCGATTCAAGTTGACTGGAGATTAAAGGCCGCTGCAAAAAACTGGGGAAATCTGGATTGTCGGCATTGGCAGCCTGATTGTAGATAGACGCATATTGGCTAGTACTGGCCATAGGCACAAGCCGCACAGGGTTTTGCACACCGAATTGGGTGCTATAGGAGATTACATTTTTATTCGATGCACCTGTTTTAGTAGTGATCAGAATAACTCCATTCGCAGCACGAGATCCATACAGGGCAGCAGCACTTGCATCCTTGAGTACAGTAAGTGAGGCAATGTCTTGAGGGGCAATGGATGTAGCATCTAAAGTAGGTACACCATCGATTACATATAGCGGTTGATTATTGCTGTTCAACGAACCGACACCACGGATCCGGACAATCACGCCAGCTCCAGGAGAACCGGTATTTTGAGTTACCACCACGCCAGGTACTCTTCCTTGAATTGCCTGGTCTATACCTGAAACAGGAATTTTGGTAATCAGTTGTGGACTAACCGTATTAACCGCCCCCAAAATTTTACCTCTTTCCTCCGATTGATAACCCGTTACCACAACTTCATTTAGCGTCTTCGAGTCTTCGGCCAATACAATAGAATAATCCGTTCTGTTAGCGATTGAAACTTCCTGGGTAACATATCCGATAAACGAAAAGACGAGTATCCCATCATTCGAATTGTTTTTTGGAATTTGTAAACTGAATGCTCCATTAACATCAGTGACTGTGCCAACGGCCGTATTCTTCAATTGAATGGTCGCACCAATGACGGGTTCACTAGATTCGTCTTTTACCGTTCCCGAAATTGTGATTTGGGCAAATGCATAGCGTGGAAGCGCAACCGTTGCCATGAAAAAACAAAACGTGTATATGATTTTTTTCATAGGCAGTTGGTTAATGGATTTTATTTTGATTGTATGCCACTACCTTCGAGTCTACCAAATAGTCCTCATCTTGCAATTTGATTTGACTGCCACCGGGTAGAATCACAACTAGTCTTGAAGATTTGGATGGGATCTTAAAACAAGCCTCTTCACTAATTTCTTTGGCTAAATAACTATGGCTTAGCACGTCATATAAATCCACCTTATCTTTTTTAGCGTTCTGAAAACAGATGGACTTAATGGTATCATAGGGGTTATAGTACAAGTAGGTAGGGAAAGAATTTGCTTGATAGAAATCTGTGGCGTTACAATTTATTTGCAAGATTTTTTCAACGTTTGTTTTTTTCACTAGCGCACCAAAAATTCCTACCTGTGCGGAGCTATACAAACTAAACATCGAGACCTTCGGTTGATCTTTCGCCCATTGAGGGCCATCGCCAAGGGCAACCGGGCTTACCCCTTCTAAAGATGCTTTCTTGTAGGTGTAATCTACTTTGCGAAGTCCTTCGTAGGCAATCACATTTTTGGTGATCTCTTTTTTCTCTGGAAGCCATTGATGCTCGTCATCAATTTCATAGGGATACATCAACCGGGCAGCGTTGGTAACATTCAACATCCATTTTCCAATGGCATTGGCATAGTGATTATCATAGCGAACCATGGGCACGAGCGGCCAGGCTAAATCAAACGAGTTCATCAGAAAAGCATAGCCTCCGCCATCGGTGATGCTTCCTTGCAATCCATGCACATCATAATCGCCCCATCGCTCAGCAATTACCCCCCACCCTGTTCTTCCGTCTGCCGCCTTGCACCCCTCGAATGTCCAATCCAAAATTTTCTTCACATCGTAATTCGTACCGTGTTCCGCATTTAGTCGTGCGGCCACCAAGGCACCAAACGGCATAAGCACTTCATAAAACCGGCTCTCTTTTTGATTAGCAAATGCATCCATGGCCGACTTTGCTCCATGCAGATAACGCACATCGTTAAATTTTTCGAATGCACATAACAATACATAGGCATGACCGGCAGCGGCATCTTGTTGGTGCGGAATGTCGTTAGACACGCCCTGCATTTTACCATAGTCAAAAAACGAGTAATCGTAGTTGCCCTTCAATACTGAATCGGCTTTGAAAAATTGTTCGGCTATAACGTGTTGCAAACTGTCGGCACGAGGCACATTCGGAAACAATTCGCAAAGCCCATAGAATAAAACGTTGGGAAATACATCATACCACCAATCCCGTCCATAGCCGCCACCCAGTTTGGCCACATCCTTGCTGGTGTTGTCCATCATGATGTTCCATCCATTGGCCGCATTGAAATAATTCTGAACCATCTTCACATAGTTGTTTCCGCTTTGATTGGTCTTATCGATACCCACCAATCCTGCACCAAGCAAGGCGCCCATTTCGCACAGGGCTTCATGAAATTCTTTGCTCCCTTTCGGGCCTTGACGCACATCGCCAATGGCCGTATAAATACCGAAAGCATTTTGGGGAAAATTCCGTTTTGAATCGTCTTTCCACAGAAAAGGGAGGTATTCCCCTTTTAGGTCAATATTAAAAACATACTGATCAAAGTTGTGTGCCTTCTCATACCAGTCGCTCATCTTATAAGGCTCGGGGTGGTCGGGCATTTTCGCGATCCGATCGATCACGACTTGACTCACGAGTTCATCTTTCGGGGCACAGGCGACAGCAAGAACAAACAGAAAGCCTAAGCTCAACAGTGAATAGCGATGCCTATAGGGTATATGTTTTTTCATTTTCCGTTAAGATGGTTTGCTTGTTTGATGATATGGTTAGCCATAGGAATGGAAGCCAACTGGATTACCGCGATTATGATCAGCGCATATTTCAACGCAAAGATTTCAGACACATAGTTGGCAAGAACAATGAACAACATTAAGCCAAGAAACCGTCCGATATAAAGTCCGAATTCGTGATTGAAGATGTAAGCAAACTCGCTCCGCCTCTCAATTTTGGAGACCACATCAATCACCAGCATTTCTGTGGGGAAATAGGCAATGTCATGAAGGGGTGCAAAGAGCACTTTGCACAGCACAAAAATCACCACACCAATGGCCGAGAATAAAACGCCATTGAATAAGGTCCCTACTAAAAAAATAAATAAACCCACAGAGAAAATATAAATACGATCGGATGGCTTTGTGGTACGCCCTAAAAC
Organism: Cytophagales bacterium; assembly: GCA_027317105.1. Classification (GTDB taxonomy): domain Bacteria; phylum Bacteroidota; class Bacteroidia; order Cytophagales; family Cyclobacteriaceae; genus ELB16-189. The sequence goes on along the minus strand of DAHVFH010000166.1, from coordinate 926 downwards.
GTATAACATAAAAGCCGTTGCCACCCCGCTAATTCCTTGAACCAATCCTAGAGAACCTTCGTTCCCTACCAATCGCATAATTAATATAGCGGGTGCAGTGACCAAATAACCTTGCGCCAGCCCCTTCAATCCTGCCAACACCATCATCTTCTTCCACAGCGCATGAAATTTGAAAAACAAGAATTGCTTCTGTACCGGATTTTTGAATTTTTCCCGGTGGATGACGATACTGGAAAGTATAGTTAATATAAAAACGATCACCGTTACGATACGATATGCCATGTTCACATTACCTCCGAACCATTGACCGGTTTCAGTGGTCGCCAAAAAAGCACCGACAATTACTGGAACGATGATATAGGTGATGGTGTAAAAAAAAGTTTCTAAGCCATAATAATAATTACGGCTTCCATCATTCGTGGTATTCAAGGCAAGAAAATCCCGGTTGGCCCAAAAGAAACCAAACGAACAGCCCATTAATAATCCTGCAATACCAACCCCCACCGCAGAAAGGTCTTGCAGACTCATCATGACCACCATAGAAAGCCCGCTGAGCAACATGCCGAAACTGTAGAGGTGTGAAATTTTTATTTTATTAAGCAAGAAACCATTTACTAAAAAAGTAATCGGTATCCCCGTGTAAACCGTAAGCTGATAGATGGCCACGATTGAAGGATTGTTTGAACTACGCATGATATAGGCACCCACAAATATTTCAATCACCGGAAGGACAAAAGCATAAATCATATTGGAAATCAACAGCACCCTTGTCGGACGAGGCAATTGCAAAAAGATGGAATACTCCTCCCTTGGCCTTCTCAGGATAGCAGTTACGGTCATAAGATTTGTCTTAACAATGAATTCAGAATTTCCTCAATCGAAAAATCGGTCCGGCAAATCACCTCATCGCTCGCACCATAATAAAC
>DAHVFH010000164.1 GCA_027317105.1 Cytophagales bacterium | reverse complement strand
GGGCATGAATCTTAGCTGTTCCTGATCTGCTCCGATCCATTCAATCTCCATAGAAAAAACTCAACCTCACCGCAACCGAAGGTTCCGTGCAACATAGGCTTCACGCTGGGTCGTGCCGACCGCTTGAAGCCTTATTTATTATGCGCAGCGATGTTGTCTTATTTTGTGTTTGATTATTTGACTTTTGAAAAGGTCCATCTTTACACGTACGATTTCTTCGCAGAGAAAGTAGGCATCAAATTAGGCTGGGGATGTTTAGGGTTCTACCCCTACTTTTATTCCATCGTACTTTGGTCAACCGTAAATTTACCCGATCCAGAAACGCCCGCCTGGTTACTTTTTTTCTTTTCGCTTATTTTTATGGTCGGATGGATGTTGGCGCGAGGAGCGAACATGCAAAAATATTTTTTTAAGAATAATCCCGAAAATTCATTCCTTGGAATTAAACCAAAAACTATTTCTGATGGGAATAAAGTATTATTGGTCAATGGATTTTGGGGAATGAGCAAGCACATCAATTACCTGGGTGAAATTTTAATGGCATTGGGGATTGCCCTCTGTGTGGGCCATTACGGAGTGCTGGGTGTATGGCTTTATCCAATCTATTATTTAGTTCTTTTATTGCCTCGACAAAGAGACGATAATAGACGGTGTACTGCCAAGTATGGAAAATTATGGGAGACGTATTCAAAAAAAGTAAAATATCGAATAATCCCGTATTTGTATTAAGCCGTTGAACTCAGTGGCAGAATTTTAATTTTAAAGAGTAGGATAAAAAAATTCTAACAATGACAAACGCATTTCCACACTAAGACATTGATAACGGAAGAAGAATATATCGCCATGGCGCTTTCTTTCCCAAACACGGAGCAAAAACCACACTTCGACAGGATAGGCTTTAAAGTGATAGGCAAAAGAATGTTCACTACCTATTGGGCCGAAAATAACACCGCCAACATCTTTTTGTCTGTCAAAGAGCAAACCTTTTTTTGTAAAAAAGATCCGTCAAACATATATCCAGTTCCTAATAAATGGGGTGAGAAAGGCGCCACCACTTTTGAATTGGATTTGGTATCGAAGGAAATAATCAGGGAAGGGCTAGGGGTAGCCTACAACACGGTGGTGATGAAGAAGAAATCATAACGAGTTCCCAAATTACTCTTGCTTTAATATGCATTTCAAAATCACATACGAGGGCATCCATTTTATAATGAGTACTTTTTTTGAAAACCCTACCTCGTACGGTAGCTTTTAATAGCTGAATTGTTAACGCCAAACAATACGTGATCTCCTTCCACCAAAATACTTCGCACATCTCCACGCATGTTCAACCCTGATTTAGGTTGGGAAAGATAAGTAAAGGTTCCCTTACCATCTCCCAACAAAACTGTACCGTGATTCGCATCGTCCTTGCCCAAATAAATCCGGTTTCTGGAATTATTTCCAGCCATGATGATATCCAGATTACCGTCCTTATCAAGATCAGCCACTGCTATTGCCATCACTGGCGCATATTGAGCCTCAACGGGAAGTTTTTTTCTGATAAAAGTCTTTCCTGTATTTTCAAGGTAAATGGTCTCTAAGGTATTCGTTGTTAGCGAAGGTGTCTTTGCCAATTGATCTACAGACAAAATATCATTGATGCCAGCTTTCGCAAAAAGCGAGTAATCGTTGAATTTCTTTTTTAGCAATGGAATTTGACCAATCAAATCATCGCGTAATGAAAGTGGCACATTTTCGTTGCCATTATAATAGGTAATGATTGGATCTAACGATCCATTTTCATCTACGTCTGAATAATACAATTTCATAGGATGACCATCATCGACTTTCAGTTGTGAGTTAAGGCCATTGTTGCCCACCACCAAATCTATATCTCCGTCATGGTCAAAATCTCCTTGCGCCAAACAATTCCACAATCCATTGCTTGCAAATGGAAACCACTGGCTTGAGACATCTTTAAATAAAGCGCCTTCCGCCCGATAAGCTTTTAATGGTGCCCACTCACTGGCTACAATCAAATCCTTTCGTCCGTCTTTATCGAGGTCAATCCACAACGCATCGTCCACCATGCCGAGTTGTGCATTTCCGGGTTTTATGGAAGTGAAATTTCCGGTTCCATCATTAAAGTAAATTTTGCTAGGCGAAGCCAACGGGAATTTTCCGGGCACCACACCCCCACCCACAAACAAATCGATATCACCATCGTTGTCAAAGTCAACCGGCCTGACACATTTTTTGTTCGAATAATTTTGTTCTATTCGTCCTGTTGATTTTTTAAAGTTCCCTTTTCCATCATTGATATAAAGGTGGTCTTGTAGTAAGGGTGAGTTTTCGTGATACTCGTAGCCACCGCTTACCGCATACAGATCAAGGTCCTGATCGCCATCCGAATCAAAGAAAACCGCGTCCGTAGTTTTACTTAAGGCGTCCTGCTCGAAAGCACTATTCTTTAATTTTTTGAAATGGTGATCCTTTGTCTGTAAGAAAATGGCACACGATTGGTCATTACCACCCCCCACAAAAACATCCAGCAATCCATCTCCATCCACATCGCCTTTTGTCATACAAGGTCCTGAATGAGAATAGGAATGCGGCAGCAAAAATTGCCGGGCAAAATCATTTGGTTCGTTTTCGTGATGGGCAAAATCAATTACTTCCTCTTGGTTAAATAATTTATTATCCTTAGCCGCTGGTATCTCGTAAGGCCTCGCATCTTTACCGTTCAACGTGAGCGTTTGATTCACCTTCACGTTCTCCAACAGTTGGCTTAATTTCCCGGACCAAAAAATCCGAAGCGAATCAATTTGTGTATGAGTTCCCAATCCGATATGCAATATTTTATCAACGGCAGATTGGTACCCACGAACTGGCGTTTGCTCTAGATAAAATTTTTCTGTCCCCGCGTAAGCATAAATTTTAGAGCCAATCCCTTCTTGGTTCGGTAAGACGCCATTGAGTTTTATCCTTAAGAAATTATTTTTCAATAATCGCTCAGCATTGTTTTGATAGACACCCGCAGCGCTGGCCGTGTTGTTGATTACTATATCTAAATCCCCATCATTATCGAGATCGGCATAGGCGGCTCCATGCGAAAATGTAGCTTGATCAAAACCCCAGTCTTTAATTTTATTGGAGAACCGATCATTGCCTTCGTTTTTAAAAACATAATTAGGAAGACTGATGCCGGGCATATGCGAAATGTAATCTTGCGCGGAAGGAGCTTTGCCGCCATTCTGAATATGTTGCGATTGATCCATGGCATAGACCACAAACTGCATATCCGTGTTGTCACGCTGATAGCCGTTGGTGATAAACAGATCCTTACGTCCGTCATTATCAAAATCCGCTAATAAAGGTGACCAACTCCAATCGGTATTTGATATCCCCGCCAATTGACCGATCTCTCCAAAAGTGCCATCACCAAAATTCTTTTGAAGTGAATTTTTCATGTATTGAGCGAACATCCCTTTGTTAAACTGCTGGGTATAGCGGTTATAGTTATCGCCAGCCAAATGCATCTTCTGAGCATAATTTCCTTCGGGCAGCATGTCCATCTGCACAAGGTCTGGAAGAAGGTCATTGTTGTAGTCGGCCACATCAATTCCCATCGAAAAGAGAGATGTGTGATCTATTTTTTGAGATAGCTTATCCGTAAAGGTGCCGTCTTGATTATTAATATACAGGTAATCTGCTTCTTCGAAATCATTGCCCACATAAATGTCAGGCCAGCCGTCCTGATTTATATCTGCAGTGCTTAGACCAAGGCTATAGGTGAAAATGGTAGATGTGATCCCGGCCTCTTTGGAAACATCACTAAAATGTCCGTTGTCATTTCTAAAAAGCTTATTGGCTAAAGCACTATCACTTTTCTGGAATCGGTTTTGAATGTAGTCCAGATTACCTCGGGAATATTTCGGATCGGATTGATTGATGAGAAACATATCAAGATCACCATCCAGGTCGTAATCAAAAAAGGAAGCTTGGGTAGAATGTCCGGCATCATCTAAACCGTATTTCGTGGCACTTTCAGTAAAAGTCAGATTACCCTTATTTATATACAACAAGTTTTTTCTGTCTTCGGATTTTGGTAGCCCCGATCGACAAATATAAATGTCTTGTAAACCGTCTTCATTGATATCCACGATGGTCACACCTGTACACCAACCGCCCTTTGCACCGATACCTGATTTCAGGGTAATATCTTCAAACTCAAAATTACCTTTGTTGAGGTAGAGTGCATTCTTAGTCATATTACCCGTAAAGACTAAATCTTGCAGCCCATCATTATTGATATCACCAACGCCAACTCCGCCCCCATTATAAAAATAAGGATAGCTTAAAATACTAAATTCGGGATCGTCTTCTTTTAACAGATTATTAAAGGTCACACCAGTTTTACTTGAAGGTAAAAGCGTGAATAAGGTGGTGCTTTCCTTTTGGCAGGCTATGGCTAAAGCAAAGTAGATAAGAACGAGCGAGCAAATTTTTAGATTTTTCAATTCTTAGTTTAATTACTGCGAATGTAACCACACTCCACCACGAATCAACTAACTCGAATAAAGATTGGTCTCTAAAAATTGATTCCTGAATTTCTCAGAAGGATCATATTCTTTAAGAAGCTGCTTAAAGTCGTTCAACTTTTCAATTCGTGACTGAAGTATTGAAGGGGCAAGCGTGAATAACTTGGCCCAATGAGGACGAGGGTTGAAAGGTGCCAGCTGTTGCTCCACCAGCGGAAGCAACTTCATTACTTCGTCTGTTTCCTGTTTCCAGGTAGTATGGATGGCCACACACGTTTTTTTATAACAAGGACTCATCCAAAAATTGTCAGCAGCAATAGTACGTATTTCCGAAATAAATAAATGAGGGGTTATCTTCTCGTGAAGTTTTTCCACCGCCATCAAGGCTTCAAATCCATTTTCGAGCGGGACAAAATATTCCGCTTGCAACTCTTTTCCCGCGCTGGGCGTGAAGCCCATCTTAAAATGAGGCATCCGATCAAACCAAGGCCCAGGCACACCCATCTGTTCGGTACAATTTTCGGCAGGCTGATCTTCTATCGGGTGCAAATTTTTAGTGGCCAACTTCGCGCCATACAGTTCAGGCGCAAATTCAGTGATCGGTTTTCCTTCTACTTTGCTTTTTACCCAAACTTCATTGATGTTTTTATTTCTCCAATCGGTAAACAAACTTACACTATAACCACTCGACATGATCGCCTCAAAATTATTTTCGAGAGCACTCATGTGGAGGTTACGGTAAACCACCTGCTGCATGTCAAAGGTGGGCAATAAATTAAGGGTCACTCTTGTGACAACACCTATCGCACCAAGCCCGACAACTGCACCATAAAATTTTTCACCATCTTCTTTCGAGAGGGAAACGATCTTGCCTTCAGCGTTCACAAACTCGATCGCAGAAACCGCTGTCGACAAATTTCCATTATTTACACCAGAGCCATGGGTGGCGGTGGCAATTGCTCCTGCAATGGAAATATGAGGTAACGAAGCGAGATTGTGCAAGGCAAAACCATTATCATGAAGGTATTGACAAAGTTCACCGTACTTCAATCCTCCTTCCACCGTAACGGTGGCAGACTCCTTGTCTAAGGAGATGATCTTATTTAAACCCTTTGTGGAGATGAGATTATGTGTGCTGTCTGCAATCGTGTTGAACGAATGACGGGTTCCTAGCGCCCTCAACTTGGCATGGCGTTTTACCATTTCTTGAACTTCTCCAACAGTAGCTGGAAAATCCACGTTGCCCGTACTGTATTGCAAGTTGCCCGACCAATTGCTTAATCGTTCTTCTTGCGGAGTGCAAGAAATAATTGGAGAAAGGATACTACCGGCCATTAATGCGCTTGATGTTTTTAGAAAGGTTCTTTTATCCATAAGATTTGTATGTTTTAAGATCCTAATTCAAACAAAGATGCAAAAAACTACCCTTATGATTCAATTTTATTTAGAAGCAACACCTGTTCGAACCACGAATCCGATTACCCTAAAAACTCGATATCCTCGTTCGACAATTTGATCGTTGATGATGCTGTATTCTCGCTAAAATGGTTTAGTGAAGACGTGCCCGGTATAGGTAAAATCCAAGGTGAACGATGCAGTAACCAGGCAATATTTATTTGAGCTTCCGTAGCTTCATATTTTTGAGCGATCTGAAAAATCCTGTCGTCCTTTTTCGACAAAGAATTGAGTAAAGAGAAATAAGGGACAAGCGGAATTTGGTTTTGCTCGCAAATGTCCAGGACCTCTTCCCCACCCCGACTTTCTCCGTGTGGACCTTTTAGGGTAGTGCGTTGGCCGTGACCATACATATTTTCTACCGTTGCTACATTGCCCATCGTCATGGCGATTTGCAATTCTTCCGGACTCACATTACTCACGCCCACGTGTACTATTTTGCCCTCCTTCTGAAGTTGAAACATCGCATCCATCGATTCTTTAAAAGGCACCTTACTGTGCGGCATCACCCTGAAATGAACCAAACTCATTTGTTCTAATCTGAGAGTTCGCAGATTGTTATCAATGCTCGTGCGTAGATTTTCAGGTGTATTGAATTGTATCCAACTTTTGTCGGGTTTACGGGAGGCCCCGACCTTACTGCATATCACCAGATCAGAGGAATAGGGAAACAAGGCCTCCGCGATCAATCGGTTGGTCACATCCTCACCATAATAATCGGCAGTGTCTAAAAAGTTTATTCCTGATTTAGTCGTTTGCTTTAAAATTTCAAGGGCTTCCGATCGATTGGGTGGCTCACCATAAATCCCTTCACCGGTCAACCGCATCGTACCATAGCCCAAACGATTAACCGTTAAGGGGCTTTTACTTTTACCCGCAATAACAATAGTTTTCGAAATATTCATTTGCCTTGTTTATTTTGAATTTTAAATTTTAAACATTGAATTCTAAGGTTTCCATTCATCCACGGTAATCACGTCCGCTTGACGCACAAAAACTTTTGTGGTGAGCGCGCGATGGACCTCTTCATCCCGGTCGGCACAACAATCCGAAAGAACTGTAAGTTTAAAATCCTTATCGGCCGCTTCACGCAACGTTGACAACACCACGCCACTAGTCGCAATGCCCGTGAGGATAAGATGGTCGATCCGCATGGCTCTTAATACCACTTCAAGATCGCTACCGCTGAAGGCACTCACCCGCTTTTTCGTAATAACAATTTCATTTTCCATTGGAGCCACGGCATCATACACTTTCGAAGCCGCTGCAGTATCCATGTTCATACTCTGCATCATGGAATACGATCGACTATCCTTTCTCACTTCCGGAAATCCCTTTCTGAAACCGATCACCACATAGATAACCGGGATATTTTTACTGCGCGCCTTTTTAATAGCCTTCGCAAGGGAGGGAAGTAGCGGTGAATTTTCGCCAACTATTTTAATGGTTGCTCCCTGCACATCCATTACCAACAAAGCAGTATTAGTTTGGTTCAAATTATTTTCCATAATTTTTAATTTTATTATTGTTGACTCGTATCGACTGCCGGATCTTCCAACGCCACCAACTTTATTTCATCTTCTTTTTTCAAAAGATCCTTCCGAAGGAAAGGAAAAAATACAAGCGCGATAACAATCGCGGCAAACCCTTGGCCCAAGATGGTATTGGTGGTGCCGATATAGGTCGCCAATATCCCGATCAACAAACCGCCTAACGGCTGCATTCCAAAAAAAGCCATCGCAAAGTAACTGATCACCCTACCTCGCATGGCAGGTGAAGCACTGGTTTGGATGATGGTATTAATAATCGTGGTTTGCGACATCATCCCGAAACCCGTGATCACGGCAAAAACCAACGCGAGAGGAAAATAGGTGGTATGAGAAAAAAGAATAAGTCCCAAACCAAAAATTAACAAATTAATGAAAAGAACCTTTTTTAGATCGACCCCTCCTTTTAACGAAGCCAAAAAGATGGCTCCTCCAATAGCGCCAACGCCAATAAAGCTGTTGATAAAACCAAAGGTAGAGGCACTGCCATGAAATATCACTTTTGCATAAACGGGAAACAAGGCGATGAAAGGAAGTACTAGCAAGCTAACGCACGCCAACAGCAAAATCACATAACCGATAGAAGGCGTTCGCCTCAAATAATCCCATCCTTCTTTAAATTCATGAAGTACTTTTTTTTGACTGGAATGAGGCACATAGGCAGGTAACTTCATCAACAAAAGGGAAACAATGACGGCCACAAAACTTAAGGCGTTGATCAAAAAACACGTTCCGGCACCCAGCGTTTCTAACACGATACCCGAAAGCGCAGGACCAATCAACCTCGCAATATTGACCATGGAAGAATTGAGCGCTATGGCATTGGGCAAGTAATCCTTATTGTTTACGATTTCGTGGATCAGGGATTGTCGTGCGGGCACATCGAAAGCATTGATTGTGCCTAGCACAATACTGAGGGCAAAAATTTCCCACGCGGCATACTGCGTGAACATCACCAACAAAACCATCAAAGTAGCTTGAATCATCGAGGCAACTTGTGTGATCAATAGCACGCGGTACCGATTATTTCGGTCGGACACAACGCCACCCCAAGGCGAAAACAGGAAGGAAGGAAACTGCGTAGCAAAAACCACAAAGCCCAACATAAACGTAGAATGGGTTTGTTCGTAGATTACCCAATACACTGCGGTGCGCTGCATCCACGTTCCGATCAGGGAAAGGGATTGACCTGAAAAATATAACCGGTAGTTCCGACTTTTGAAAGCAATAAATGTGTTGATGTTCATCTTAGCCCACGGTATCTCCTTCACAAATTGCTTTAAGCATCTCCTGCAATCTTAAATATCAGCCGATCAATAACTGAAAAATTTGATAGGTTGTAAATATAGAATACTGATTTGAACTTTACATCGTAGAGTTGAAAGGGAGAAAGGGATACACATGAAAAACCTTCGTTCTCATGAACTTTTCGGATTACAGCTACTGTGGATAATTTCTCCAATCGCTTTTTATTACGGAATCTTTGGCGGGCATCCGCTAGTAGAGCTCTTGTCTCGAAAAGATTTCACATACATACCGAATTGAGCTCAATTGGTTTTCTAATGCCTGAAAAAGCTTGAGATGGCGTTTTATATATGTATATTGACAGATATCGAGTTCCTTATGCCCCAGTCGTCCTTCTTTAAAGACCAGCGGCCATTCAATCTGCTCGGTATCTAGGGCATTATAAAAGTTGTTTCCCGAATTGATTATACAAAATGAAAATCGCCCATATCAGTACCTATCCACCCCGCGAATGCGGCATCGGCACGTTTACTCAAAATCTCTTACATTCTTTAGTCAACGTTGAAAGAAAAGACACAAAACCAGTTACAGCCTTTGTCGTGGCTATAAGCGATCACGAACAAGTTTACGCGTATCCACCAGAGGTAAAATTAGTAATTCAGCAAGAGCAGCAAGCCGATTACCTGGAAGCTGTCAATTTCATAAACCTAAGCGGAGCAGACCTTTGCATCTTAGAGCATGAGTTTGGAATCTATGGCGGCCAAAACGGAGTTTACATTCTTCCATTTTTGCACCGGCTGGAGATACCGGTGATTGTTATACTTCATACCGTTCTCAAAATGCCTTCCTACAATGAAAAGGCCGTGCTAAAGGAGATTTGCAAAATGGCCACTAAAGTGGTGGTCATGAGCGTAAAGGCCATGGGCTTCCTCGATGAAATATATGGAGTCCCAAAAGAAAAAATTTCATTTATCCATCATGGTGTACCGGATATTCATTTTGACAAACTTGCTGTAAAAAAAGAATTTAAATTAGAAGATAAAAAAATCCTGCTAACATTTGGATTTATTGGTCGCAATAAGGGCATTGAAACGGTTATAAAAGCATTGCCGGGCGTCATTGAGAAGTATCCAAATGCATTATACATTATATTAGGAAAAACGCATCCCAATATTCTACGTCACTCCGGTGAAGAATACCGCAACTACCTTCACCGGCTAGTTAAGAGTCTCCACTTGGAAGATCATGTATTGTTTCTCAATGAGTTTATCGATCAGCAAGAACTGTTCAAGTATTTATCCGCTTCAGACGTCTATATAACACCCTATATTAATGAAGCACAAATAACTAGTGGTACGCTTTCGTATGCATTGGGTGCCGGGTGTGCCGTTATTTCTACACCCTACTGGCATGCCACTGAGCTGCTAGCAGAAGGCCGTGGGAGACTATTTGGTTTTGGTAACTCCGATGAATTGGCCACCATCTTTATGGAATTATTTGACCACCCTGAGAATCTTAGAGAAATTCAGGAAAAAGCGTACGTCTATGGAAAGGGTATTACCTGGCCCAAGATTGGAGAGAAATATGAACAACTATGCAGCGCAATGTTGGCGGAGCCAAAGAATGCAATGGTTAGAAAGAAAACGATTGTTGATCCCCTTCTGCTGCCACCCTTCTCGCTGGCCCACATTAAACGATTAACCGATGACACCGGGATAATCCAGCATGCCAAATTTGGAATTCCCAATCTAAAAGAAGGCTACTGTTTGGATGATAATGCGCGCGCCTTACTAATGGTATTGATGGCCTACAAACAAAAGAAAGATATGCAGGCACTTGAACTTTCTCCCATCTACCTGAGCTATATTCATTACATGCAAAATAAGGACGGCATGTTTAGAAATTTCCTGAGCTTCAACCGTAACTTTCTTGACGAAGTAGGTTCAGAAGATTCCTTTGGTCGCACCATTTGGGCTTTAGGTTATTTGTTGGGCAACGCGCCTAATGATGCATACTACCAAACCGGGCGATTAGTGTTCTTCTCGGCTGCTCCGAATTTTGAAAAACTGCAATCGATACGGAGTATTGCCAATACGATGATCGGTATAAGTTATTATCTCCGAAGTAACCCTTCTGACGATGGCATGACGGAGCGGTTAAGGAAATTGGCCAATATCCTCATCAAACATTTTGAAGACAATAGCACCAGTGAATGGAAATGGTTCGAGCCATTGTTAGCTTATGACAATGGAATGTTGCCGCTTGCCCTTTTGCATTCGGCTGAAATATTAAATGATGACAGGGTTCAGGCGGTTGCCTTGGCCTCCATGAATTTTCTTACAGCGATTACCATGAAAGACGGTTATTTATCCATCATCGGTAATAAAGAGTGGTACAGAAAGGATGGTGAACGTTCCCTCTTTGCTCAACAACCGATCGATGCACTCGCTATGGTACTGATGTATCATCAAGCCTTTCATTTAACAAAAGCCAAACAGTACCTCAACCAGTTGTATACTTCTTTTATGTGGTTTCTGGGAGAAAATGATTTGCGCATGAGCCTTTATGATTTTGAAACGAAGGGATGCTGCGATGGATTTGAAAATGATGGCGTCAATAGAAATCAGGGAGCGGAAAGTTCATTGGCCTATCTGATTTCACACCTTACCGTGTTACAGGCTTATGATGATTTTTACAAATCCGATGCATGAAAGTAGCCCTGCTTTCTTCGATTGCCTGGCGTACTCCCCCAAGGAAATACGGTCCGTGGGAGCAGGTGGCTTCTACCTTGGCAGAAGGTTTAATTGAAAGAGGAATTGATGTCACTTTGTTTGCTACGGCTGATTCAATTACGAAGGGGCATCTAGATTCCGTCTGTAAATACCCGTATGCAGAAAATCGTGAATTGGATCCTAAAGTTTGGGAATGCTTGCACGTTGCCAACGCCATGGAAAAAGCCAATCAGTATGATCTCATCCATAACCATTTCGATTTCCTACCCCTCACCTACTCCGGCCTGATCAACACACCCATGATCACCACCATCCATGGGTTTTCATCGCCACAAATAATACCAGTCTATAAAAAGTACAATCACGCTACCAATTATATTTCAATATCAAACGCAGATCAACATCCTGATCTTCATTACCTGCGAACGATTTACCATGGCATCAATCCCAGTAATTTCACCTTCAGCAACAAGAAGGAAAACTACCTTCTTTATTTCGGAAGAATTCATCGCGATAAGGGCGCCCATGTTGCCATCGAGATTGCAAAGCAAGCAGATTATCCATTAAAAATAGCCGGGTTAATTCAAGATCATGATTATTTTGAGAATCAAATAAAACCACACCTTGACGATGAACAAGTAATTTACCTGGGTAATGCAGATCCTCTTCTGAGAAACGAACTCCTTAGTAAAGCGAAAGGGTTGCTGCACCCGATATCTTTTGATGAACCTTTCGGCCTAAGTATTGTAGAAGCAATGATGTGCGGCACGCCCGTGGTCGCCTTTAACAGGGGCAGTATGGCCGAACTTATTGTTGATGGTCGAACGGGGTATCTGGTCAACACGATTTCAGAAGCCGTTGAGGCAGTTGCTCGACTTGATCAAATTGAATCGCAAGTTTGCCGCGATCATGCCGTCAGTAAGTTTGGCGTTGACAGGATGATTGAAGAATACATCAATGTCTATGCTCAAATCCTTGAGAATCGATAAGCTAAGCTCAAATCAATTGCTTTGCTTAATGGCTTCCAATAGTTCTGGCAGATGCACCACACCATAGGTGGATGAATAGTCAGATACTGCGTAAGGCAAAATGAGACTGTTGTTATGAATGATGGAGCCGCATGAGTACACCACATTAGGCACGTATCCTTCTCTTTCATCTTCACGAGGTGAGAGCAATGGCTCATCCAATCGCCCAATTTCTTTTGAAGGATCATCTAAATCAAGTAAAGAAGCCCCTAAACAATAACGCCTCATCGGCCCAACACCGTGGGTGATCACCAGCCATCCTTCTTCCGTCCATAAAGGGGATCCGCAATTTCCGATCTGAACATATTCCCAGGGAAAGCGGGGTTCTTGAATCATGACAGGATTATTCCAAACCGTTGGTCTATCGGAGTACATGAGATAGTTATTCACTCCATCAATTCTTGCCAGCATGGCATACTTTCCTTTTATTTTTTTTGGAAACAAGGCCAGATTTTTATTTTGCGCTCCACTCCCGTGCAGCGGCATCACCCGAAACGTATAAAAATTCTCGGTCGATAGAAGTTTAGGTAATATGGTATGTCCATTATAGGCCGTGTAGGTCGCATAAATTTTTTCGGTATTGTCATCGTCAGTGAACCGAACAAATCGGGCATCTTCAATGCCGCGACTTTCAGAATCCGAAATCGGGAAGAGCACACGTTCAGAAATATCAGAATCGTACTTAAATTTAACATCGTAGAACGAATCGACCAGCCATGTTACTTCTTCTAGTGCCTTCCTTCGGTCATTGCTGATAGTCTGGTCATGTAAAACTTTATTGACTTCTTCCTTTAAAGAATAATACTCAAATTTTTCGGGCAGGTTTTGCATGATACTTAGCGAATATTTATCAGGAATTTCCATTTCCTTAAGTTTTCGGATAAATCGTTTCTTATCGTAAAGCTTTTTGTGAGAAACTTCGGCCATGTCGATATGGTCTCCAGCTTTCATTACTTGTAAATCATTATTTTTATCCAACACACCTCTTCTGAAAACGATTGAGGAGATATGTCCTTCACCAGTGGCCCTGAATGAAATGATCACCCGCTTCTCTCCGCGCTCCAGATACAATTGATCCAAATCCTCAACGATGGAAGGGTTGAAGAAAGCTGCTGATTCAATGGAGTACTCACTAGTACAGTATGAACCAATCAACATTTTTCTTTCCTCTGAAAGGTCTGCGTAATCAATCGCCATCCCCTCAATCACGCCCCTCACATTGGCACAATGCTTAAGGAAAATTTTTGATATATTTCGATGGCGGCTAGCAAATTCACGGAGGGTATGCTCCAGCGCAATGGCAGTCTGTTTTTGATCCAGCACCATAATTCGGCTGATCATTTTTTGAGTGCGCGACTCCTCATTCATAAAGTACCGCGCCACAACCCGACTGGAATCGGGATTAAATCTTACATTCTTTCTCAAAACGGATACGCGCATTTTTTTGGGGGGATAACGTTGGGAAGGTACATCTAATTTATCAGATGGCATCACTTACTTCAGGGGAAGCTCCTTACTCACGTGTAATGAAGTTTCTGCCAGTCCTTTCTTCAATCAAAGAAACTGAACCGTATAGCGATAATTTGGTCAAGGAGTATTTGGAGACATACATACCCTTTCGATAATACTTTGCTGCCGGATATGACGGACGAAAAATAGCACTGGCCACGAGTCTTAATTGATCATAAAGTGTTAGCAGAGTGTTTAATCCCCCAATTTCAAATTGATAATCGTTAAGTTTATTTTGACCCTCGGCCAATGTCCCCACTGGCCGAAATTGATATTAATTGGTTTGCGAAAATACAAACCGATGTATCTACCGATGAAAACTTTCGCTCACAAACTTTAAGACCTCCGGCAATGCCGTTCGCCAATACGTCCACGTGTGTGCCCCATCGCGCACACGAAATTCGTGAGGGATTTTTTTATCAATCAGCGCACTGTGTAACGCCATGTTTCCTTTAATCAAAAAATCATCATCGCCACAGTCGATATAAAATCGAACCTTCTTCAGATCATCTCCATTAGCCGATTCAATAATTTTCAAAATGGAATTCTGATTATAATGATCATTGAGCCGATCTTTCCCTTTCAAATCATTGCCAAAGGGCGGGCCGAATACATTATTCCATCGCTCATCAGGCATGTCAGTCATTTCGCTGTCGATAAAAACACCCGCACTCAATGGTGCAGCCGCTGCAAATAAGTCAGGATGTTTGGTTGCCATGATCAACGTTCCATAGCCACCCATTGAAAGCCCAGCTACCGCGCGGAACTCCTTTTTGGCACGTGTGTGGTAATTGGCATCGATATAGGGTATAAACTCTTTTATAAAGAAATCCTCATACTTTGTTTTTCCGTCAGCACTATTTATATACCAACTCACCCCCGCATCCGGCATGACAATGATCATTGGGGAAACGCTTTCAGACTTCATTTGCTTATCCGCAATGTGTTGCACCTCCCCAAACTGTGTCCAGCCTGTTTCGTCATCGCTATAACCGTGCAAAAGATAAAGCACCGGATAACTTCGGTTTGACTTATCGTAATCAGCCGGAAGATAAATGCTGTACTCCACCTCCTTGCCGAGGGCTGCACTTTTCACTTTCAAACTTTCCTTTAACAATCCTTGCGCAAAGGCAGAGGAGGTGATCATCAATAACAGAACTATTCTTTTCATTCGTATAGATTTTAATGAGGTGAGCAAGTTAACAAAAAACCGAAATTTAAGGATCAAACTTGTGACCAAAGGAAAGACATGCCTTCATCAACCAACCCTTTGGTTTGTGTCCCCACAAACCAACATGCATAAATAAAGCTTTACCATTTTTCGGCCTGTGAAGACACAGGCCGAGGGGTCGGGGTCGAGTCAATCTTGTGACCAAAGGAAAGACGTGCTTTCATCAATAATTCCGTTATGGCCAGTTTCCAGAATTTCAAATTGGCAATCGGTAAGTTTGCTAAGGATTCGATTCATTTCTTCGGCCACAATTACTTTATCATGCTTGCCGGCCACCATCGTGAAGGGAATGTGATTGGTGTTCACCAAGTTAGCCACTCGATCCAAATCAAATTTTAAGTGCCTGAAATAAACCCATGAAAAATAAACCCGCCTTCTTTTTTCTGGTGTATCCATTTGTGACTCGGCAAACCGGAGCAAACCTTTATCAACCAGGCCAAGTTTCATAAATAACTTCGTGATCCGGTAAAGCCGATCGGGATGTAAAATCATGCTTTTGAAAATGGCGCGCACTGCAATGGGATAAGTCGCCAGGCTATACCAGAAGCTTGTCTTGATCCCATCCGGTGCCAGAAGAATAACCCGTTTTACTTTATCTGGAAATGCTTCAAGGGTCGCCATAGCAAATTTTCCACCAAGGCTGAACCCTGCTATTTCAAAGGTTTCGATCCGTTCTTTCTGCAATAACAATTCAATAATTTCTTTCCAGTCATTTTTTTCTAATCCTTCTCTTTCAACCCACTGGCTTTTTCCATGAAAAAATAAATCGAACGCATAAATCGTGTGCGAGTTCTTTAGTACCTCGATCCATGATTGAAAAGCTGTGTGGTC
>DAHVFH010000162.1 GCA_027317105.1 Cytophagales bacterium | reverse complement strand
CTTTATTGTAGGGAGCGAATAATTTCGTGCTTTGTTGTTTGCCATAGCTCAAAGATCAGAAAATATTGTTGCAACTCATGATACTATTTCGATTTTGCAATTGACCCTAAAGACCTGTGTTTACGGCTGTGGTTTTCGAATCTGCGTGCTCTCCCAAGATCATGCATTCTCTGAATATCTAAGTTGGTTTGCCCGTCATTCTTTTTAAAATCACATTCAAAACGATCTCTATCCCAAATCCTCCTCCCTTTCCAGCATTAAAATGGAAGCCTGTGGCACAATAAAGTATTTCTCACTTTCATACATTACTTCAATCGCCCCTTTCTGAAGAAAAATAGCAAGGTCTCCTTCTTGGGCTTGCAAGGGTAAGTATTTGATCTGATCTTCTTTCCCTTTCCATAAATCATCTTCATCGGCAGGCATGGGCAGCGGGTAGCCGGGGCCTACTTTTATCACATAGCCTCGTTGAATCCTTTCCTTTTCCTGAACCCCAGGTGGAAGGTAAAGTCCGCTATCGGTCTTGTCGGATTCTTTGGCTGGGCGAATCAACACGCGATCACCTACCACAATGAGTTTTTTCAATTTATTATCGGCTGTGACTTTCATGGTTTCACCAGTTTAATGTTATCAATTCGTTTACAAGTAACCCTTTCCAACGATTTAACAATTCATTCAATTGAAGTCGAATCTTGTGGATCTGTTGAAAATCAAATTTCTCTTCCTGAAGATTTAATTGACGAGCCGAAAAATTAAAGGCTTCATTAAAATCTGCCAACTCCTTCTTGTCATTTCGTTCGGTCAAAATCAGGTTTACAAGGAGTTCGGCTTTGATGGCTTCTTTCGGTAATTGCTGCGGTGTGATCATCTGTTTTTTTCAAAATCAGTAATATGCAATCCACTTTCCAGCAGGCCATAAAAACCGAATTTCAGTGGCAGGGTTTTTTCAACCGCATAGTGGGCAAGGTCGTGGGCAATCATAAATAAATTTGCTTGCATCCAGATAGATGTTCCATCATCCCGAATGCAGGAAAAAGCATTCATACTGTTTCCTTTTTTAAAAATTACCTTCACTATTTTGAGTTAAATAAATCAGCCTGATCTGTATTTTTTGGGTTTTCAATCTGTGCGGTATAAAGAGGCAGTTTATTAATTTCCTTGGAGAGCAAGGCATCTGGTGTCAGGATTCCTTTTTGGTTGGCTTCGCTATTTATTTTGTCGTTATCCAATTCCAATTCGCGCAGGTTAATTTGCTTCGCTCTTTTTTCTATCGGTGGATTGAGCTTTTCCGATCTTTCAAATTCTACCACCTTTTCAAGAATATCTTTTGGCAGATCCGCTTCACTGCGATAAACCAGTTCAAAAAATTGTTTGGCAAAGAATCCGTCAATCTGAATTCTTCTTTTCGAAAGATGAACAAATTTGCCGATTACGCGACAGATGTTTTCGCGTTCTTCCGGACTCAACTGATCCACGAAATCATAATCCTCAATTTTCTGGAGCGATAAAATTATTGGTTCCAAAGAATCGATCGCGATTACATACACGACATAGTCTGGTAATTTGTATTCATACTGACCCAACAATTCCAGGGCATTGGTAGGAACAACCAAGAAAACTTCGCGTCTCACACCTTCCTCCTTCATGTATTTGCTTACGCTCTCGGTCTGATTCTTGATGTAAGAGGGAAAATTAGAAAGATCATCGTTGGCCGGGCTTTTCGCATCGAACACAATGAACTCATCCTTTATTTTGATCGTATTATCCGGGCTTCCTCTGAAGGGTACTTTTTCAATATAATCTACGCCATGCCGATTGCAGATCGCTTTAATTCTGCCCTTTACATTGGCTTCATGAGCCGACCATGTTTCCTTTAATTTTTTGATGCGCTCTATTTCTATACGATTTCTTCTATCCACTTCTTCTTCACGGTCGCGTTGTAACTTTTGTTGGATCTGGTTCAAGGAAGAAACCGACTTTTCATAATCGCTTTTGCGATGCTCTTCTGCCGATTGAAGCTGGGTGAGTTGTTCTTTGGTTCTTTTAAAATCATTTTCATTTCGCTCCAAATTATTTTTGACAACTGAAAGTTCATCCGACAGTTCTCTCCCCCTGCGCAGATAGTTTTTGTTTTCCGTGGAAAGTGAGGATATTTCTTTAACACGCTCTTCTTTTTCTTTCAATAAAAATTCATTTGAAACTTTCAGAGCAGAATTCTCAGCGTCCAAACGGCTGACGGTTTGTTGAAGGCTAAAATTTAACGATTTTTCGAGCGAATTGGAATTCTCCAACTTGCTGTTTTCAGTCTTTACTATCTCCGCTTTCGAAAGAAGTCTTTGCAACTCCCCGTTCGCTTCAATTAGCTGCGATTTGATCTTTCCCCAATTAAATAATCGATCCCACAAGCTTACAGTGGTCAGTCGCTCAAAGGTTCTTTTAAGGGTATCAAAATTAAATTCCATGCCAGCAGATTATCCGACAAAGTTAGGTCATTTCATTTCTTAAAAGTTAAAAAAAAAACGAATTCCTTTAATTGCTTATCTAGGGTACAAATTAATTACTACCTTGGATTTTGAAAAATTGAAGCTATGAAAAAACTATTGGTCTTGATTCTCGCGATACTCTTTGCCGCACCGATTTTTGCTCAAATCAATGACGAGATACAAATGTTTCAAAGCATGTTTGGCATGCCCAAGAAGGAGATCGTAAATGAATTTGTGAAAATTGAAGGATCAAAGAGCGAGGTGTTCTGGAAGATGTACGAAGATTATGAAAGCCAACGAAAAAAGCTAGGTGAAAAACGCTTCGTAGTCCTCAACAATTACGTAAAAAATTATTCAAAGCTTTCTGCCGATGAAACAGAAGCCATCATGGAAGACATCATCTTGCTGACGAACCGTCAGGACAAGCTCATTGCCCGCTATTATAATAAAATGAAAAAATCGATTGGAATTTCAGCCGCTGCTCAGTTTTACCAAATTGAATGGTATTTACAGAGTCAGGTAAGGACTAACATCCTTGAAAGCATACCGATGATTAGCGAGCTCGAAAAGAAAAGCAACTGATTCTAATTCCCAGTTTCGGTTAGGCTTTCAACCCCGTATTGGGTAAATTTGATCCCCGATAATTTCAGATCTAAACAAAGATTCCATGCTTGCTACCATTACATCCGGCCAAGAAGCCATTGCACTCGAAGAAAAATATGGCGCCCACAACTATCACCCCCTACCGGTTGTTCTTACCAAAGGAGAAGGTGTCTTTTTGTGGGATGTAGATGGCAAACGTTATTATGATTTTCTATCCGCCTATAGTGCCGTCAACCAGGGTCATTGTCATCCGCGAATTATTAACACTTTAATCGATCAAGCTAAAGAACTCACCCTTACTTCACGCGCTTTTTATAACGACAAACTAGGCCTTGCCGAAAAGTTTGTTTGCGAGACATTCGGTTACAACAAAGCCTTGTTCATGAACAGCGGTGCCGAAGCCAATGAAACTGCCATCAAACTCGCCCGCAAATGGGGTTATACCAAAAAAGGAATTGAAGCGAACAAAGCTATTATTGTTGCCGTGAAGAATAATTTTCATGGCCGCACAACTGCGATTATCTCCGCGTCCAATGATTCCTTGGCCACAAAAAATTTCGGGCCATTCATGCCTGGTTTTGAAATCGTTAATTATGATGATATCAGTGCGTTAGAAAAAGCATTAACCAACAAAAATGTCTGTGGGCTATGGATCGAGCCCATTCAAGGTGAAGCCGGTGTATATGTGCCGCAAGATGGTTACCTGAAAGCAGCGGAGAAGCTTTGCAAACAAAACAATGTGCTGTTGATGATGGACGAAATCCAAACTGGCATTGCACGCACAGGCAAAATGTTGGCTGGCGATCATGAAAACGTTCGTCCCGATCTTTTGATTTTAGGTAAAGCCTTGTCAGGCGGTGTGTTGCCGATTTCGTTGGTGTTAGCCGATGATGAAATCATGCTGGTGATAAAACCAGGGGAACACGGATCTACCTTTGGCGGCAATCCATTGGCCGCAGCGGTAGTGGTTGAAGCAATGCTAGTAGTAAAAGACGAAAAACTTGCCGAGAACGCAGAACGTATGGGCGTTGTATTCCGCCATAGGATGAATGCTTTAAAAAAGAAAACAGAATTAATCACGCTTGTGCGAGGCAAAGGATTGCTGAATGCCATTGTGATCAATGATACGGAAGACAGCCAAACAGCTTGGAATATTTGTTTGAAGTTGGCCGAAAACGGGTTGTTGGCTAAACCCACACACGGCAATATTATTCGCCTTGCACCTCCCTTGGTCATTACCGAAGAGCAGGTGCATGAATGCTGTGACATTATCGAAAAAATAATAGTTGGATTTCTTCGTTGATTCGCCATCCAAGCTAAGGTACTTCGCTCCTTCAAGATTTTAATATTCAGTTCCTTCCTAGGTGTGCGAATGATTATGTTAAGTACCGGACACGCATGATTATCAATTTATCGCTGTCTATTTTTACCTTGCAGTAATCTAACCTATCAGCTATATTTCTAGCCATTTCCAGAACCGATGAAAGTTCCAAGAATAATATTTTCACTTTTTTTTGTCGGAATATTGTTACATCTGACCCATTGCGCAACCATTGTTGGCGGGTCAAAATACAATGCGCATGTTTTAGTGAACGGCAGTCCCAAGGCTGAAATTTTTTACCAAGGCCAAAAGATGGGTAGTGGGGGAGCTACCTTCAAAGTAAAACGCAATCAGGCGCACAAATTTTCGCTCACTATCAAAGAGCCTGGCTGTGAGGAACAAAAATTTGATTATCACTTTCGCGTATTTCGGGGATGGGCCTTTGTGGGCACCTTGATAGGTTGGACGGGACAATCGGGTGGCGTACCGCTGCCGTGGGGCTTGGTCGTGGACTTGGTTACTGGTGCCTTTTGGAAACCTGACTTTCAGGAAAAAGGCGTCTCTAAATACAGTTACAAGAATTTTGGCTATCTTATCCACTATACCGGCTGTGATTCCAATTCGCAGCAGTTGAAAATGATTTCCCAGTCGATGTCGTGTACTTGAAAAATGGGAGCAAGATTAAAGGAATACTCATCGAACAAGATCCCACAAGTCATGTTAAACTGCAAACCGCTGATGGTAGTATTTTCGTTTTTAAAATTTCCGAAATTCAGAAGATCACCAGAGAATAATGTTTCGGTGTTGCGATCAGATGGATGGCATCCAATTTATATTTCTTAACTTCGATCTTTAAATCAACCATAATGAAAAATACATTAATCCTTCTTATTCTCGGCCTCAGCGGAACAGCAGGCTGTCAAACCATTCCATCAACCGAAGTTCAAATCAAAACTGCGCTACTAGCCTGCCCCGATGAATCCAGAGACAAAGCAATGGTCTATGGTTATTCGCCTAAAGGTGAGTTTATTGTTTTGCGCAAAGGCGAAAATGAAATGGTTTGCCTAGCTGATGACCCTAACCAGCCCGGGCTAAATGTGGCCTGTTATCATAAAAGCCTCGATCCCTTTATGGCACGAGGAAGGGAATTAAAAAAGGAAGGAAAAACCTATGAGGAGATCTTCAATACTCGGGAGGCCGAAGTCAAGAGTGGGAAACTGATTATGAACATACAACCCGCTACACTATTTGTTTACTCGGCAGACAAAGAAAAATATAATGCCGCTACCGGTGAGGCAAAAGATGGATACCTGCGCTCGGTGGTTTATATCCCCTACGCTACTGCAGAAAGTACAGGATTGCCAGCGAAACCGTTTGGGCCAGGGCTGCCTTGGATTATGGATGCAGGCACGCACCGCGCCCATATTATGATCAGCCCGGAGAAATAAATTACTTGTCGTTACGATTTGCCATTATTCATAAAAGGCGACACTGCATAAAATCCTCTTTCAAAACCAGGGTTATTGCTTCTAATAGAAAATCGGCATTGGAAATTGAGAACACCATTGGTGGTTTTATCTTTAACACATTATTAAAAGGACCATCTGTGCTCATCAATATGCCCTTGTCGCGCATGCGGTTGGCCAAATAAGAAGCCTGGTTAGAAGCGGGTGCTTTTATTTCCCTGCTTTTCACTAATTCAAAACCGAGGAACAACCCAGGGCCGCGCACATCGCCAATGATTTCAAATTCTTTCATTAAATTTTTAAGTGCGGCTTTTAAATAGGCACCCATTTCATGAAGCGATGCGCAGCAGGGTGATCAAAGTCAGAAAGCGAAGGCTGAGCTTGCCGCATAATTCGCCTAATCGTTCAAGAAGCAACGGACTATGAGGATTCACTTCCGCCAACACGAGACCTTCCACCCATGTGAGTAAACGCGCCACTCGTGGACCTATTTTTTCATTTTCAATTTCCAAAATTTCTTTTATCTTGAATTGACTTTACCAAAGTGGAAATTTGGAGGCCTGTTTCTTTTTGCGAAATATGTTTGATGACTTCATTTTGAAGTTTAAGGTTTTCTACTTTTTCATTGGCATGGGCAATTTTGAGAATAAATTTTTGGCGATTGTTCGATTTTATAAAAATTTAATTGTCTGGTTTTGAAAGAGAGGATCTCATAAAACACTATTTGGAAGAATATAAAAGATAAAGGCTGCTCTTAAGCAGCCTTTATCTTTTACCTCAAATGAAACTAACGATGAAAATTGTACTGCCAGACATATGTTCCTCCAAAGGCTACATAAGTTGTGTTAATCGTGAATGTTTGGCTGCATTGATCATAGGTTCCAGTGCCAGAGGCAACACCAGGATCAGCCGTAGTTTGTTTGGGCAACGTTACAACCTGATCATGAAAATTAGTTGATGGAGTAAAAATTATATACGCAGGAACATGATCACCCCAAAAGTTATCCATCCAAAATTTATTAGGATTAGAAGAGTCCTGTGTAATATTATTTTTATCCGTACCTCCACAACATGCGCCTACTTCATCCCCGCCCCAAACACCCGTCCATGAAGATGGATTAAAAGCGCAATAGGTGTTTGTCACCTTTGTGGTAATTGAATTGGCTCCATTAAAGGTAAACTCTGGGGTATCCGTTGTGCCTCCACTGGTGGGTGCCGGAACTGAACCCGACCAATCCATCGTAAAAAATGGCATTCCAGTAAGGCTATCCGCTTTAGTTGAAATGGTGTTTCTCAAAAACAGCCCTGCGCCACCTTTTAATTTAGTATCAAAAACTCTTGCCATAAACTTTTGCCCATTCTGCAGCACTGGGTACTGCACAAAAGTGGCCCCGTTATCAGTGGAAAAATAGACAACGGATGTTAACTGATCTGCTGAAAGTGTAGATCCCGATAAATCCACCGCGGTACCAAAAATATTGGTGTTTACAGAGATCGTCTCTAATTTAGTACAGGTGGCGAATAGCAAAGTAACGCCTATTGCTATTAAAAATTTGAATTTTGTTTTATACATAATAGTTAAATTAAGATTTAAACTTTACACCGCCTAGTTTTTAATATACACGTCCGTACAATTTCTTGTTGCAGTCGTGTAATGTAAAGTAAATTTAGTGTTGTTGTTTTCCACTAAAATAGTTGGGCCACTAGCAATAGTCACCCCGACAGGCGTCCAGTCATTGGCCACCGCAACCGGATCAATTATTGCTTGAAAGTTGCTCAATACACCGCCCGTGTTGGTGAAAGTGATAATATAACTAGGCTGCGTATAGTATCCCGTCGGAACCCTAACCGTAGTAGGATTAACTGGTGAGAAGATGGTACTGGCACCCGAAAATGAAGTCCCGTCAGGTCCATTAGCACAATCAGGAGTACTACACCGGGTAAAGTTCCAAGTGTATCCACCCGCTATTGGGTTACCAATCGCATGAATGTAGATAGTTTGATAATTGGTTGCTATCGGCAAATTACTGTCATTGGTAGCGGTGATGGGCAACATAAAATTATCCGCTGCATTGATTTTGTTGGGCTTGATATACAACGTGAACTGAGCATACGTTTTTCCTGCTTTAATTACACCCGTTAAGCTTGAAAAGCTATAGGTAGAATCAGGCAAAGCCACATACGGAATCGAGTCCGTAGCAAAATTATCAAGTAACCTGCTATTATCGATTTTAATGGTCACCGTTACATCCTTGCTCAGCACCGGGCCCTGAAGGGTTACCGCAAAGTTGGCGGAATCCAGCTTGTGGGTTGCTGGAAATGATAAGGCACAGTTCGAGAAAGCAGTAGGTGATATCCCTGAATTTGTATTCGCAGAATTCGCTCCGGTGTTATAGGTCATTAAAAGAAATGATCCTCCTCCTCCTCCGGGAGGCAAATTTAGTTGATTGCCCTCAAGTAGGCATGATGATATCGAAAGCACCACCCCAATAAAGACCGATATTTTTATTATTAGTTTTCGTGTCATAGTTGTTGGATTTATTTAGCCCAAAAGATAGTAGAGTTGAATACATCTATGCCTTGCGGCACATTAGCTGGATTATAAGTTGTCTCGGTAGAAGGATACAATATTCTGGCGGGCAACCGATCAGGGCGTGTGCTTTGCGAAACAATGGATGCAAAGGTAGTAGTAGCGCTTGTACCCGACACCTTAGGGTAACCGGTTCTTCTATATTCGTTCCAGCCTTCCGCACTTTCCACAAAATTTAAGGCAATATACTTCTGTGTAATTATCGCTTCAAGCTGCTTATCGGTGGTATTCGCTGCCGTAAAATCAACCAGATAATTCCCGGCATTATTCGCGATATACGTTGCCGCATCTCCCGCAGGGTCGCCAACTACCGTGCCATTAGGCATCTGGTACAAATAATTAAAGGAGGCCACAATGCCATTATTAAAGCTGGCGCTAGGTCCAGCGCCCCCCGGAATGGCAAGGCCAATAACAGCGGCTTCAGCTTGAAGAAAATAACTCTCAGCGGCCGTAAACATGGGTACACCTGCCGTGGGACCTTTTAAAATACCAACTGAATTTCCTGCTGCCGTTCCGGTTCTATTGGTGCCCGAATACCAGAAACTTCCACTAGGGCAGGCTGGGTTGGTATTGCTTTCGTCACCGAGTTGGTTAGAAATGCTGTCGCCATAAACGGTAACCCCAAAACTTTTGCGCTTAAAATGATAATAACAGACCAAACCTCTAGCATAGTCTGTCAGTTTCTTTCCATTATAGAAACTCATCATCCAGGTAGTGGGGATCCAAGATTTTCTGGCAGCGGCACCCTGATAGGTCCAGCCATAGGTATTCCACGCAGGATTTTGCCGATTGTTATCTCTGGCAAATCCCGTACCACCTGTGTTCGATGGGTTAATCAGTGCATCAGTAGTAAGAAAACCCATGGGGTCAAAAGAAGTATTGGCAAACGTGACCTTACTTCCACCACGAATAACGAGCCTTAATTTGATGGTGTTCGCCAACTGAAGCCATGAAGTCATGTTTCCACCAAAAAGCGCATCAGCACTCGCGATGGGCGTAGGGGATACTGTAGCAGACAGCCCTTTATTAATCCTTGCCATGGCCGAATCCAGTTCCACCGCTAAACCTGCATAAATAGTAGCTCCCTTATCATAGGCTGGTGCCAAATTTGCAGAACCTTGCAAGGCCTGGCTATAGGGAACATCATTATAGGTATCCACCAACAACTGAAAGTTATACACGCGCATGATGGTAGCCACTGCGTTGTAATAAAGATTAGGGTAACTACCAGTAGTATTATTGATTATATATTGGTAATCCTCCAAATTATCGTACGTGTCACTCCATAGTGCAGCGTAATTAGCGGAGGTGTATCGGTAGGATACCAATTCATTAAAACCGCCGTAACCACCAGCGTTGGCGGCATAGCCGCCAAGCTGAGCACCGTAGGAGTTGTAGTCACTTGCACCATTGGTCGGGCCATTCAAATTAAGGGCAGTGGCGACCAACGCCTGTGGTAAAACCAAACCCGGCGTAGCCGTCACGGCCTGATTTGGATTAGTATTTATATCCAAATAATTGGTGCAGCCAACTCCAATCATGGCCAGCATCGAGAAGATTAATATTGTTATTTTTTTCATTTTCAAAAATGATTAATGTTCTTAATTCGTATTGTTACTTTAACGAAAGCATTAGAATTTCAGGGAAAGAGTTCCCCCAAAGTATCGTGCAGGGGGCGTTGCCGTAGCGTCATTCAAGCCCATTCCGTTGGTAGCCTGGCTATTGGTTAAGCTCGCCCCGGCGTTATACTCCGGATCAGTATAATAGTTACCCTTAGCCATCCACAAAAAGAGATTACGTCCTTGAACACTGATTGACCCTCCTTTTATAAACTTAGATCCCATTTTTGAAACCAGGGATGACAAATCATACGAAAGTGAAACCTCACGGAGCTTAATAAAATTGCCCGATGACATGTAGTTAGAGGAGGTGTTCCTGTTAATACCGTCTGACCAGAAACCATTGTTACCATTTCCATTGACAATGGCCACGGTTTTGTTATCAGTAAATGTTCCATCGGCATTTTGTATCACCGAGTTAGGGAATACAAAACTCTTGCGATCATAAACGGCATTTCTATAGCCGGCACCAGACCAATCCAAATTTTGTCCTATACCATTATAAACACTGTATTGGCCACGGTAGGCGAATAAAATAGAAAACCGGAACGACTTATAAGTGACCACGGCATCTGCCCCAATACGGTTTCTGGGGGTCGCATTTCCAAGGATCACGTTATTAGGGTTAACGGTTGGTAAACCGGTAACGGCATCCACAATTACCTTCCCCTGTGCATTCCGTGTGTAATCCGTTCCCATTATTACCGGAAAAGGCTTTCCGGCAACGGCAGATGAAACCGCTATGGCCCCATTGCTAGAGGTTTGCAATATAACAGCGGGCACTTGAGCTGAAATGTTTTTAACCGTATTCACTAAATAGGTGTAGTTTCCACCTACGGTTACCGTCCAATCAGCCGTTTTAATTGGTGTAATATGAAAATTGGTTTCAAGACCGCTGCTTGCCGTAGCACCAATGTTGGTCAAAAGAGAACTAAAGCCGGTAGAGTTTGATACTGATGTCGTAATGGTCTGATTGGTAGTTTGTGAATTGTACCAGGTCACGCTCGTTACGATTTTGTCTCGCCAAAGGTTTGCGTCAACTCCAAATTCGTATTGGCTCGTAAACTCAGGTTTAAGGTTATTCGAAACCAAGCCGTTATTCAAAGAAAGACCCGCGGTGGATCCATAGGGAAATCCATTTGATAAACCATTGCTGGCATTACTGTCAAATACCGGCAAGGTCTTGTAGGCTCCATTCACATTATACGATGTTCCCCCTTGCGTAATATTACTTCCGATGTTTACCTGCCCAACCTTCGAAATAGCTCCGCGTACTTTTAAGAAGTTAATAACGCTGTTGTCCTTGATTGAAGGAAACGCATCGCTCAGTACGGCAGCAACTTCTGCCGATGGATAGAAGAACGACCGGTTACTCTTGTTGAGCCGGGAGTCCCAGTCATTTCGACCTGTGCCTGTAACGGTAAGGAAATCTTTATAGTTTAAGGAAACCCGTCCATACGCACCCACCAGATGCGTTACATAATCAACTTCACTATAAGTAGGGTTTCCTGTGCCATTGCTAAGGTTAAACAATCCGGGCACCACCATTCCGCCAATATAAGTAGTCATGTACTTTCCATTGTTGGCAATCAACTGCGATCCTGCCAAAACATTTAAATGGAAATCGCCAAATGACTTTTTATACTGGCCAAAGAAATCTGAAATTGCTGTTATCGTTGAGCTTAGGGATTCCTGATCAGTACCTGGAATGTTCACTTTCGCGCTATTCCACGTATGCTGTGCATAGTCTGAATAGTTGTATGCTGCCGTTGTCGACTTTGAAGTTTGGATTGTACTTGTAATTCCCTGCCGTGCTGTAAACACTAGCCCCTTAATCGGTTCGAAATCGATTTTCAAGTTGCCCGTTAAATAATTATTGTTGGTCTTTTGCCGATTATCAGCTGCCGTGAAATAAGGGTTTCCATACCAAGGGTTATAAAAATTGTCGGGATTGCCTACGGCATTCGGACCAAAGCCAGGTGCCTGCCAATTCTTATATCTAGCTACGTCAACGTTACCTGGCATGTTTAGCATGTTATCATAAATCGTGCCGGTGGCGGTAGTTATGTCGTAGGTGTTAGGTGCATACACTGCATTGTACTCAGCCTTAACTTTATCACTGATTTTGCGCGTGCCGTTCACCCGCAAGTTAGCCCGGGTGAATTTATCTCCGGGGGTATTGCCGGTTACCGTAACGTACTGACCAGAAACAAAAAGGGAAGACTTATCATCGCCAGTGGAAAAAGACAAGTCTGTCTGGTTAGTTTGGCCAATATCCCAAAACTTCGAGTGGGCATTCTTCACATAACTGTACTTGGCGTATTCCTGATAACCGTTCTGTTGTGGCGGCCCTAAAGGCCTCATTGACCCGTCAAACGCATCGCCATACGATTGGTTCTCATACTGAGAAAAGAACCCTGCACCATTTGGGGATACGCCATAACCCGAGCCACCGGCACCAAATCCTTGTTGAAATTTTGGCAAGAAGGCAACTTGTTGAAATTGGGTATTTTGCGAAGCGGTAATTTCCACTTTCCCACTTCTTCCCTTTTTTGTGGTAATCATCATTACCCCATTGGAGGCCTGTGAGCCATAGATGGCAGCCGCACCAGCACCATTTTGGATATTGATGGATTCAATATCGTTCATGTTCAGGTTCTGTAAAACCGAATTCGGAACAATAGTACCATCCAGCACAATCAAGGCCTGGTTATTTCCTGTCAAGGAGCGCGCACCCCTAAGGACAATACTAAAATTAGGATTTACTCCGCTGCCCGTCAAGTTAATTTGCAGACCAGCAACTTTTCCTTGCAATCCTTGTGCAATATTCACCGCCTTTCCTGGAGTGAGAAGTTGAGGATCTACAACCGTGTTGAAGGTTCCAAGATCGCGTTGTTTTGCTTGGATACCCCCAGCCACTGTGACGATCACTTCTTGAAGCTGTTTGATGTCAGAGGCGAGGGAAATATCTAATACCGAGCGCTCACCGACAGCAACTTCTTGCGATTCCAATCCGATAAAAGAAAAGATGAGCGTAGCTCCGGAAGAAGGTACTGACAAACTGTAATTACCGTTGGAGTCAGTTACCGTTCCATTTGTTGTACCCTTTACAACAACATTCACGCCAGGCAAGGCTGTACCATCTTCTTTAGAGGTAAGCCTTCCCGTTACCACCCTGTCTTGCGCCCATACACTGATCGCGAAACAGAATGAGAAGCACATTAATAAAAACTTCTTCATAGGTTAGGTTAAGGTTATGTTAATTAATTAAGTAGCGCAATTTATGGCAAAAAAATATAAAACAAAGTTCCGGGTAGATAATTAACTAACAATTATTAGTAAGTAATCACAAAAATTACAAAATTTTATTTCGAAGTATTGATTTTCAGGCCAAAAAATGCCATTTAACTAAAATAATTTATTAACCTAATACGAGCTACAACATTAAAAATAGACGATATACAAACGATTGCAGGAATTTTTTTGGACATAAAAAAACTGCCCTTTTGGAGGCAGCTTTTTAAAAAGATTTTTTTGATTTTAGGCTTCCGCAACAACCGATACAAACGAGCGATCAGCTCGGCCTTTTTTAAATAAAACCGTACCAGGTGTAAGCGCAAACAAAGTATGGTCTTTGCCAATACCAACATTTTTTCCGGGGTGGTGCTTTGTGCCCCGTTGGCGAACAATAATGTTTCCGGCAATCACCTTTTGCCCACCAAAAACTTTAATGCCCAAGCGTTTGCTCTCTGATTCCCTGCCGTTCTTTACTTTACCTTCGCCCTTCTTGTGTGCCATAACTTTAATTCAAAATTCAAAATTTAATATTACATATGTAAGCTCCAGAAATTGCAAATTTTGAATATTGAATTTGCAATCTTGAATCAGGTTTAACCAATACTTTCAATTTGTACTTTCGTGTATTGCTGACGATGGCCATTTTTTACCGCATAGCCTTTGCGCCTTTTCTTTTTAAAGATAATCACCTTGTCTCCTTTCACATGCTCCATGATTTTACCCGAAACTTTCGCACCATTAATCAGGGGAGAGCCAACCTCAACGCCTTTTCCGTTGTCCATCAAAAGCACTTTGTCAAAACTCACAGCAGTGCCTGCTTCGCCATCCATTTTGGGTGCATAAACATATTGGTCTTTAGCAACTTTGTACTGCTGACCAGCAATATCGACTATAGCGTACATGATTTCTCCTTTAAAAATTGGAGTGCAAAGATAGCGCTAACGCCATATAAAACAAGTGGCGCGAACTAAAAAAACCATTGATTTCAACTTGAAATCGCTCCTTTTCTAAAAAAAGTTGGATTTAGATCTGCTGGAAATCTAAAATATTGAAATCCTTTTACTCGGTAAAGTGTTGCAAAACCTCCATCGAAGGTAAACCAGCAACTTAGGACTAAGTTTTTTGACTTTATTTACCTCACAAATCCTCCCAAAAGATATATTTACTGCATCCAGCCCGAAGTTAAGTGTGGAGTCCCTACTATTTCGGAAGCATTAGGTCTGAAAAGGCGATTTGATAAAGCTAAAATTACCTCAGAAAAATTCTTGAAAAAAAATTCAAAAAAAGTTTTATTAAGTATTCACTTTTCAATCGGTTGCTAAGTCCATGACAGTGAACTGATTTTAAATTATCAAAAGGTGTTGATAACTTTTCCAGGTAGGCAAACTCGATTTCGTCCCTTTGAATTTGATGCTGCATTTAGAATATTTGTTAGTTGGTATTTTTAGGAGGGATACCCACTAAAAAATTCGTCAAAATATAAACCTAAAAATCTCAATGGACACGTTGACTTTGTAAAAAGTCTTCTAGGCCGTTCAAAACCTATTTATTACTATGAGTACACCTTTACAAGAACCCATCCTTAAAGAAAACAAAGACCGTTTCGTTCTGTTCCCTATCCGCCACCACGATATTTGGAAATTTTACAAACAGGCAGAGGCCAGCTTTTGGACTGCTGAGGAAATTGACCTAAGCCACGACCTTAAAGATTGGGCCAACCTCAACGATGGCGAACGTCATTTCATCACCCATGTTTTAGCTTTTTTCGCTGCCAGCGATGGTATCGTAAACGAAAACTTGGCCGAACACTTCATTTCTGAGGTGCAGTACACAGAAGCAAAGTTTTTTTACGGCTTCCAGATTGCCATTGAAAACATCCACTCAGAAACTTATTCGTTGTTGATTGACACCTATGTAAAAGATGCCAAAGAGAAAGACAAGCTGTTTCATGCCGTTGAAACCATGGATTGCGTGAAGAAAAAAGCAGACTGGGCCTTGCGTTGGATCGATCAAGGAAATTTTCAAGAGCGGTTGGTTGCGTTTGCTGCAGTGGAAGGGATTTTCTTCTCCGGTTCTTTCTGTTCCATTTTCTGGTTGAAGAAACGTGGCCTTATGCCCGGCCTGACGTTTTCTAATGAGTTGATCTCGCGCGATGAAGGGCTTCATTGCGATTTTGCCTGCCATCTTTACACCCAACATGTGATTGGTAAATTACCGGAGGAACGCGTAATTGAAATCATCCGCGATGCCGTGGAAATCGAAAAGGAGTTTGTGACCGATGCCTTACCCGTAAATTTGATTGGCATGAACGCTGAACAAATGCGCCAGTACATTGAGTTTGTAGCCGATCGATTAATCAACGAATTGATTGGCAAGAAAATATACAATGCCACCAACCCGTTTGATTTTATGGAAATGATTTCACTGCGCGGAAAAACCAATTTCTTTGAAAAAAGAGTGGCCGAATACCAAAAGGCAGGCGTAATGAAAAGTATGGACAAAGAAACATCTCCAAAGTTTTCATTGAACGAAGAATTTTAATTACATTGGAACTACATTTTTTAAACTTTTCACCAAACAACCCACTTAAGCAATGCTCGTATTAAAGCGTGACGGACACAGGGAGTCTGTTAAGTTCGATAAAATTACCGCCCGTATTGAAAAACTCTGCTATGGTTTAGATCCCAAATTTGTCAACCCGGTAGAATTGGCGATGAAAGTAATCAATGGTCTGTATGATGGCGTCTCCACTTCAGAACTTGATAACCTGGCGGCAGAAATTGCCGCCACCATGACCACTCGGCATCCTGACTTTGCCAAGCTCTCCGCTCGTATCGCGGTGAGCAATTTGCACAAAGTCACCAGCAAGTCGTTTTCAAACACCATGAAACGGCTTTACAATTATGTAGACCCGAAGACGGGGCAAAATGCACCGCTGATCTCTAAAGAAACCTGGAAAACCATTCATGAAAATGCTGCCGAATTAGATGAAGCCATTATCTATGATCGGGACTTCGGTTACGATTACTTTGGTTTTCGCACGTTAGAGCGGTCGTATCTCATGAAAATTGATGGCAAAGTGGTGGAGCGTCCACAACACTTGCTCATGCGCGTAGCGGTAGGTATTCATGGAAATGATATTCCTGCGGCCATCGAGACTTATAATTTATTATCCGAGAAGTGGTTTACCCACGCCACACCTACCCTATTCAATGCGGGCACCCCTAAACCTCAACTTTCTTCGTGCTTTTTGTTAACCATGAAAGATGATAGCATTGATGGGATTTACGATACCCTAAAACAAACGGCAAAAATTTCTCAGTCTGCCGGAGGCATTGGCCTGAGCATACACAATGTGCGTGCGAAAGGTTCCTATATTAAAGGTACGGGTGGCACATCCAACGGTATCGTACCTATGTTGCGCAATTTTGACATGACCGCTCGTTATGTAGATCAGGGAGGCGGGAAGAGAAAAGGAAGTTTTGCTATTTACTTGGAGCCCTGGCATGCCGATATTTTCGATTTTCTTGAACTGAAGAAAAACCATGGTAAAGAAGAATTGCGTGCGCGCGATTTATTCTATGCCATGTGGATACCCGACCTGTTCATGAAACGCATCGAGAACAACGAGATGTGGTCGCTGTTCTGCCCTAATGAGGCACCCGGCTTGGCCGACTGCTATGGCGATGAGTTTGAGCGCCTCTATGAAAAATACGAGAAGGAAGGAAAGTTCCGCAAACAAATAAAAGCGCAAGACCTTTGGTTTGAAATCTTGGAAGCGCAGATTGAAACGGGTACGCCCTACATGCTTTACAAAGACGCAGCCAACAAAAAATCAAACCAGAAGCATCTTGGCACGATCAAGTCAAGTAATTTGTGTACCGAAATTATTGAATACACTGCACCGGATGAAGTAGCCGTTTGTAACCTGGCTTCCATCGCGTTGCCAAAATTTGTCACCGAGGAAGGGAAATTCGATCATCAAGAGTTGTACAAAATCACTAAAGTGATCACGCGCAACCTCAACAAGGTGATTGATGTCAATTACTACCCCGTAGAAGAAGCCCGCAAAAGCAATATGCGTCACCGCCCGATCGGCATTGGCGTACAAGGCCTGGCCGATGCGTTCATTTTGCTTCGCATGCCTTTCGATTCAGTTGAAGCGCGTGGTTTGAACAAGGATATCCACGAAACCATCTACTTTGCGGCCATGGAAGCTTCCATGGAATTAGCCAAGGAACTCGGCTCTTACGAAACGTTCAAGGGCTCACCCGTATCAAAAGGAATATTCCAGTTTGACATGTGGGGAGTAACCCCCGACAGTGGCCGCTGGGATTGGGATAAATTGAAGCGCGAAGTAAAACAGAACGGAGTTCGCAATTCGTTACTTCTTGCTCCGATGCCGACTGCCTCAACGTCACAGATTCTTGGCAACAACGAATGTTTTGAACCATACACATCAAACATTTACACCCGCAGGACTTTGTCTGGCGAATTTATCATTGCCAACAAACACCTGATGAAGGATTTGATCAGCCTTGGCCTTTGGAGTGAGACGATGCGGCAAAAATTGGTTGCTGCCAACGGATCCATCCAGGGTATTGCTGAAATTCCACAGCACATCAAAGATATTTACAGAACCGTTTGGGAAATTCCTCAGAAGGCCATCATTGACATGAGTGCAGACCGGGGTGCGTATATCTGCCAATCGCAAAGCCTGAATATACACTTGACCAACCCGAATTTTGGAAAGCTTACTTCCATGCATTTTTATGCCTGGAAAAAAGGGTTGAAAACGGGGATGTATTATTTGCGTTCTACGGCCGCTGCTGACGCCATTAAATTTACACTCGACAAAACGGTACATGAAGCGAAACCCGTTGAAGCTACGGCTGCTACCCTTGCCGCGATGGGATCGACCACTTCTACCGCACCTACCTCTATAGCCCAACAAGCTATTCCCTATGAGCAAAAACTCGCAGACATGGCTTGCTCGCTTGACAATCCCGATGCGTGTGAAGCGTGCGGATCGTAGATTTAAACTCAAATTCCATTATTATTCAATAAAAAATCCGGTGATCATCCGGATTTTTTATGCTAAAGACATTTATGCTTGCCTGCTGAACTTCCTTTGCACGACAGCGAAAAACTCTTCATACTCTTCACTTTCCCTATCCCATTGAGGGTAGTTTTCTTCAATGTGTTTGATGGCTTGACCTAAGTTATCAAACTGATCAAACCGATCGATAGCCTCAGAGAAGATTTCAAAATCACCAAAAAAAAGAATCTTGGTGAACATAAACTTTTGATTAACGGTAAGGCTGTCCTTGATTCTGAATTCATTTTTGCTCGAGGCCACAGGTGTGCTGATTGGTGCGGATGCGCTAGCCGGCTCCTGGGGTAAAGGTGGTGTTTTCATCGCTACGTGCGCCTCCAAAAGTTCATCCAGATTGAGGGGCACCCATTTTGAAAAAGCAGCAACATAGCTTTCAATATCTTCAGGGGTAAAATTGACCTCTTCCAAAATGTGATCGAGCATAGCAAATGCCTCGTTGCCCGTAATCAAATCTGCTTTTTTTTGTTCCAGTTTTTCTACTAATTTCTCGAGTGGCGCCTTATTTATTTTTAAATACCTCGTTTCATTTTTCAATTCCTCTACTTTTAACAGCCCTTTTCCCTTCAAGTCAAGTACGTTGGAATAGAAATCGTAAGGAGCCAGTAATAAAAATAAGGTTTTTGAAACGGCTGTCTCTAAGAGTGGCAGAAAATCAGTTTTAGAAACCGCTATTTGATTGGAGAGGGTATTCTTGAATTGGGCCATGGCTTGCTTTACCTCGGGCGCCTCATAATCAAAGAAAGTACTTTTCCATTTCTCACTTTCCCGATTCCAGCGATCCATCAGTTCTTTAATCACCAATAAATTTACTTGCTTGATTTCGCACAAGGCGAGGATCTCTGGCCCTGTTATTTTTTCCTTTTTCTGAAAAAAAGTGCTGGCCAATTTGGATGCAAACGAATTGCTATACTGCTCAATTGCTCTTATACTTATTTTTTCATCCATGCTGTTAGTGTGAATGGGTAAAGATAAACAATCAAGATTGGCTGTAAAAATGATGACTTGAATAGATCATTCAGCCAAACAAATTCCAGGCATACCTAACAACCAGCACTGATCAATCAAGAAAAGAAGGGATCAGGAGATTTAAGAGAAGGTTAAATCTTATCTTGCGTTATGTTTGTAGAACCCCATTTAGGTGGCAAAGAAAAAGCCGGATGGATCGAAGTGATCTGTGGATGCATGTTTTCGGGAAAAACCGAAGAACTGATCCGTAGGTTGAATCGCGCCCTGATCGCCAAACAAAAAGTAGAGATCTTTAAGCCTGGTATCGACAAGCGTTATCACGAAGAAAAAATTGTCTCTCACAGTGATCGTGAAATACGATCAACTCCGGTGAATTTTGCGGGCGATATATTGCTGCTCGCTGGGAATTGCGAAGTCGTGGGGATCGATGAGGCTCAATTTTTTGATGACTCGATTGTTGATGTTTGCAATGTGCTTGCCAACCAGGGTAAGCGCGTGATTGTGGCCGGCCTGGATATGGACTACGAAGGAAAACCTTTTGGCCCCATGCCCAACTTGCTGGCCGTTGCCGAATTTGTTACAAAAGTTCATGCCATCTGTGCCCAAACCGGAGAACTCGCCTCATTCTCTTTTCGCCTTATTGAAAACAAATCACAGGTCATGTTGGGGGAGAAAGACACCTACGAAGCCCGCAGTAGGAAGGCCTTCGCAGAAGGAATGAAATCCTACAAAAAGGGATAAAATAAGAAGCAAACTGTATCTGGTGAGGCTCGCAAATTTTCAATTAGTGAACCAAACCGTTTCTATAAAAGCCCCATAAAAAGATTTGATTTCTTCCTTTTTATATTTTGTCTTTTGAATTGCCGTTTTCCAGGCTGGCAATTGAGTCGATTCAATGTTACAAGCTAATTGGAAGAACAAATACATTATGCGGAGGGTTACACGTTGCCATAATTTTTGATTATTCACAAAATCAGTTGCGATCCAGATTGAATTTACATTCAAAGCAGATTTTATTCTGACCACTACCTCATTTAAGGCATTCTCATTGAACAAATCCAAATAAAAGTTTGTGATGACGACATCAAAATCCATTGACAAGGGGATATTTTCTTCCGTTCCATGAATAAATTTAACCGGCCATTCGTCATTCACCCGCTTTCTTGAAAGTGCGAGCATTTTTGCAGACGCTTCCACATACCAAACTTTACACAATGGATTCATCCTAAACAGTTCGGTCAAAATCCAACCGGTGCCACCACCTAAAATTAACACCTTGGCGTGTGCCGGAATCTTAGGTAGAAAATGGATTTGCGCCTTTACCATGCTTTTTCCGAAAACAAGCCTCGCCAGAAGATCATAAACCGAAGCGATTCGATCAAAGTCATTCAAAGTCATTTTCTAAAACAAAAAGTAAAGTAAAGGCAACAGGAATACCGCATCACCCAACAGCCGATATCGATCCTCCTTTTCAAAAAAATTCTTCCTTAAAAAAATTAAGAGGAGAAATACATTCATTAAAAAGAGAATAAGTAGCGGAGCTTTGTTGATCGTAAATAAAAACATACTAGTAATTAAAAGGAGTGCCTGGGTCACAAACAAAAACACCAGAATATTACTCGCGGTCTTTTTTCCGAAAGTAGTGGGTAACGATCGGTGTCTGTCCATTTCGTCATGCGAATGATCCATCCAGGAAAATAGAAGCAAGTTGATCAATGCTGTAAGAACGAATTGGAGGATCAAAACAATGGCTATTGGGGATAAAACTATTTTCACAGAAAAAGGGATCAGTAAAATCCCCGAAGTATAGAGCAAAGCACCAACGAGCTCTTTCAAAAATCCAAGTCGTTGTTGAACCAGAAAATAAATGGCAACAACGATAGATAACCACAAGCCTTCGACAATCAGCACCTTATTGATGAAGCAAATCTCCACCATGTCAACAAAAAAAACGACAAGTGTCATCACTATGAGCACCTTAAAATGCTTTTGATGAAACTGATGCCGTTTTGTGGAAGCTATCTGCTGCATTTTTTGAACGTCCACTAAATGATCGGCTGTATAAATAATCCATACCGTTACTCCAAGGGCAATAAGTCCTTGCGGCAAAATAGGGGCATGAAAAATACGGGCAAAAAACGCTGCGCTTATCACCGAACCTACTGCTACATCCAAGCTGAGAATGTTAAAAAACCGATACAGTCGAATCAATACCTTCATCAACAAAAAAGTCTCCTGAATTTTCAGGTTATGTTAGCCCTCAGCTATCCCCGGTTATCTATAAAAAAGAAGAACTATACTATGGTTTACGATTTAGGCTATTCTATACCTTTTAAAAACCATCTTGCAGTTAAGTAATGAATAGTCTGTGGGGGTTATTTCAGCTCAGAAAATCTTTTTCCTCAAAAATTTCTGCTTCGATTGTAAAGTCATCTGCATCGAGTAGGGCCGGAAAGCGATCGCGGTAAGCTTCCAGTGCGTGAGCGCTGAGTTCTATGGTCTTTATGGTCTCCACGCCTTCCACTGAAAATATGGTATCGCCCTTTGGCCCAACGATGGAGCTGAGTCCGTTGTGTTCAACACCATTTCCATCAGTTCCTACGCGGTTTACACCAACGCAATAACTTAAGTTTTCGATGGCCCTGGCACGGAGTAGGGTTTCCCATGCAGTTGATCTAACCTGCGGCCAGTTAGCCACATAAATTAATAAATCGTAAGTAGATTTATTAAGTGAGGCGTTCCAGCGGTTGCGGCTCCAAACGGGAAATCGAAGATCATAACAAATAAGCGGGCAAATTCTCCAGCCCTTCCAATGGCCGATCAATAAGCTTTCACCTTGAGCATATACGGTTTGCTCCTCGGCCATGCGGAACAGGTGGCGTTTATCGTATGTTTTGAAATTGCCCCCTGGTTCCATCCACAAAAGGCGGTTGTAATAACGCTCATGAACGTGGGCGATAAAACTTCCTAAAATCAAGGCCCCCGTTTGGTCGGCCATTTGTTTCATCCACTTGAAGGTGCGAAGGTTCATCATTTCGCCCAGCTTGCTGGCTTTCATGCTAAACCCGGTGGTGAACATCTCAGGCAAAACAATGACGTCAGTGGATTGTCCAATCTGCCAGATTTTCTCCTCAAACATGGCCAAATTAGCCCCAATGTCCTCCCAATGGAGATCAGATTGAATAAGAGTAATTTTTAAGTCCTGCATGGCTATTGAAACAGACTACAAAGAAAACGAATGGGCAGGTTAATCCATAGGACTTAGGGAATCTTTTACTAATTTTTACAACCTAATACCAACTGTTTTAGTTTTAGAAGGATTCAGGTTTTATTTTTTCTCGGGAGAAGGAACGGAACCCGTTCACATTCACGTAAAAAAGGGAAATGCAAATGGCAAGATTTGGCTGCTACCTTTAAATAAATTCAGTTATTTGTATGGTTTACGGTTCCTGAAAGATGAAAGATTAACGAAATTTTAGAGCTTAACCGAGCGCTTTTTATTGAAAAATGGAATGAGCATTTTGGATGACGAAATTGTAAATATACCAGCCACGGATCCTTTAGACCGATTAGTTTTTGAAGAAGGATTACGCATTAAATCAGTTTGGTTTGATAAAGAACTTGACCTG
This sequence comes from Cytophagales bacterium, assembly GCA_027317105.1. Taxonomy (GTDB): domain Bacteria; phylum Bacteroidota; class Bacteroidia; order Cytophagales; family Cyclobacteriaceae; genus ELB16-189. Next base: position 6,395 of record DAHVFH010000162.1, on the reverse strand, counting down.
ATTGTGGTTTTATTAAACAGTAAAAAGATTATTAAAAGGCCTTTATCCGACTTTAAGTTTTTAGCCAAAGCTTCTTTCTCGCAAGTACAAAATTTTGAAAATGAAGGGACGGAAATTCATTGGCCTGAACTGGATGAAGACATTAACCTTCGTGGGTTGTTGAAATACGAATTGCTTAAGATTGATTTACCGATGGCGCATTAGCCAGCACCTAAAAGCACAGAATTGATTTCTCGATGTACCTTGCAAAGGTCTAGATGTTTTTCAAAATTTTCCCTGATTTCTGCAAGGTATCTTCTCCCTTGGCAAAGCAAAAGCGCAATAATTGATGATCGGATTTGTCTTTGTAAAAAGCAGAAACTGGAATTGGAGCCAGTTTCATTTCTTTGGTCATCCATTCCGTCATTTCGGCATCTGACTTTTTAGAAACCCCTTCATAGGAAAGCAATTGAAAATAACTTCCAAAACAGGGCAAAGGTTTTAATGAAGAGCCTTTTATTTCACTCAAAAAGAAGTCCCTTTTTTGTTGATAGAATTTTCCGAGGTGAAGGTAATTCTCCGGATCGCCCAAATATTCCGCCAAGGCCAATTGCACCGGTGTGTTCACGCTGAAGGTGATAAATTGATGTGCCTTTCTGATTTCTTTGGTGAGCGGCTCAGAAGCTACTGCATAACCGACCTTCCATCCGGTAGCATGAAATGTCTTCCCAAAAGAAAAAACGGCAATGCTTCTTTCTTTAAGCAACGGATAGCTCAATACGCTTTCGTGTTTTTTATTTTCGAAAATGATCCGCTCATACACTTCGTCACTGAGAACAATGAGATCATGTTCTATGGCCAATGTCTCCAATATTCTCATATCCGATTCACTTAACACTGCACCAGTAGGATTATGAGGTGTGTTAATCAAAATCATTCGCGTTCGTGAAGTGATTTTGCTTTTCACCGCGTTCCAATCAATCGCAAAATCGGGAGGCAATAAATTTAAGTGGATTGGGACACCCCCGTTCAAGCGGATGGCGGGATCGTAGGAATCATAGGCGGGGTCAAACAAAATTACCTCATCACCTGAACCGATTATAGCCGCAATGGTGGCAAAGATCGCTTCTGTGCCTCCTGCCGTTATGGTGATCTCCGTTTCGAAATCAGTTGGTCGCTGATAGGTTTTCTCAATCACCTCGGCTATCGCTTTGCGCAACATTGGAGTTCCTGCCATCGGAGCATATTGATTGTTGCCCTCTTTCATTTTTTGATGAATCAGGTCGATCAATTTCTCTGATACCGGAAAATCAGGGAATCCTTGCGAAAGGTTGATGGCACTATGCTCCAGTGCCATACGCGACATCACGGTGAAAATAGAAGTGCCAACTTCAGGAAGACGGGATTTTATATTCACGGTTTTAAAAATTGAAAGGACTCAAAGTGCCCCGGACTAATATGATTGTATTAAAACTTCAGCAGGGATATTCAATATTTCATTCAACTTTCGGATCATGCTCAAACTCAACTTTCTTTTGCCGGAAAGTATTTCAGATTTGCGTGATCTGTGCCCGAGTATTTCAGATAATTCTCCTTCTGTCATTCCCTTTTGTTCCATCCTGAATTTTATAGCTTCCAAGGGGTTAGGCTTTGGCATGGGAAAGTGGACGTTTTCGTATTCTTTTACTAATACAGATAAGACTTCAATTTCATCAGATTCTGGTGAGTTTGCGCGCACGTCCTTTTGCATCAACAGATATATCCGGCTTAAAGCGGCTTCGTACTGCGAATTACTTTTTATTGGCTTTATCATAGCTTAATTTTTTAATGTCCATTTTGTCGTATTGTGAATGAGTCCCAAACCACAAAAATTATTTTTAATCGGAATTCAATATCCACCGCCAACCGAAAAGAGTTTCCATGAATATTAAAGACCACTCGCTTTTCTGATACTATGGAGCTGTGATGATACTGCTCTTTTAATTCATTTGGACTGTTCCAATTCGCTTTTTCTGCTTCCTCATACCAGGATAATATTGACTGTTTTGCTTTAGGAAAGACTTCGATATACTTTTTAAGTGTTTTTACAGCAACAACTCTCACGTTGCAAAGATATAAAATGTTACCAAAATGGTTACGTATATTTTTGGTTAAATTATGAGCATGAAATCATCTTCATTTATTTTTTTAAACTGGTGAGACAATTTGAAACGAAGTGAACTCGAGCAATGAAAAAAATAAAATAAGTGGCCATGCCTGGACTTGGAAATTCTATGATGCATGCAGTCCACTTCCTTGCGCTCCTGCACCACCTAAGGGCCCCTGAATAGGATTAGCGCGCAGATTCCTTGAAAGAATAAAAAATCTCTCCAATCTTCTGCACATCAAACAAAACTCCTTCTTGCGAATTGGCCAGATAAGCAATTACAATATCATCATCAGGATACAAGATCAAATACGAACTGCTGCTCAGCATATCACCTGAATGGTACCAAATGCGGTGACCGTTTTTGTCCTTGCCCACATACCAACCCATTCCATAACCCGTTGCTTTTCCATCTGAAGTATATTGGGTTTTAAATAGCTCTTTGGAAAGGGTTGAGTCTAGTAAGTTTCCGTGAAGCAATGCATTTCCATACTTCATCAAATCTTCTGTGGTTGACAAAAGACCACCGCCTGAGTACATATGACTAAAATCGCCATAATTATTTTCACCTCCGGCTGCATCATAGAATTTGCTTCTGTTGGAAATGTTTTTCGTGTTATCGTCTGCACGTGTTGAGCATGCCGACAGGCTTCCAGATAGTTTGCTCCATATAATCCAGGTATTTTTGGCCACTTGCCCCCTCGATCACAGCTCCAATTAAATTCCATCCAAAACTTGAATAATGAAACCGATCACCTGGTTTATAAACCAGACTATCATTTTCAAAAATCTTAATTGCGTCTGTTGAATTATGGTAATGCTCGTTCCTAACAAGGTCACGCAAGTCACTCATATTCCCATAATAATCACGAATGCCTCCCAAATGCCCAGCCAACTGACGAGTAGTGATTATATATTTCTTTTCAGGAAAGGAAGGGACATACTTTTGGATTGGTGCATCGAGATCCAATTTATTCTCAGACGTCAATTTTATCAGCGCGACTGAGGTGACTGCTTTAGAAACGCTATTGATCCTGAACTTGGTAGCCGTGGTTACAGGCAGATTATTTTCAACATCAGCCAACCCAAATCCTTTCGAAAGTTTGGTTTCGCCTTTCACGCTCACACAAAGCTGAAGTCCATTGACATTCGTATCTTCTAAAAACTTTTGGCACAATAGGGTCGATTTGCATTCAGGCGTTTTTTCTTTGCATGGCTTTTCTTTTGAAGTTTGCGTTTTTACTTCTACAGAAAGCGGTTGATTGCTAAGTGTTACCGTTGCCGATAAAATTCCTTTTACTTTCTCCCATTTATCGAAACTCGTTTTTCGCGTGTAGCAAACATTTCGTTCCTCTATTTTTTTATTATTTGCAATTCCAATGAAAGTACCCGGCAAATCAATACCACTCCAACCCAGTCGCTCTCTGACCTGCTTTTTGTCATCTACTAATACCGTATCAATTTTTAATCTAGACGGGTGCTTGCGAATGAACTCCTGATAGCCGCGGGCCACCCTTTCTCGATCGCTCGAAGTCAAGATGCGCTCAACTGCAATGTAAAATGGTTTGGTGACCAAAAAATTTAATTTAGAAAAGTCAAATTCCATCCAACCGTTTTTCATCGAGGACTCCATGACCATGCTTATGCCCAGCAAATCTTCTCCTGGAGATTGTGTTAGACTGTCGATGGCGTAAAGCCTGGCGCGCTATTTGAAAGAAGGCAAATTATTTCAATAAACCCAGACCCTTGCCTTCTGTAAATAGACTGGAAAGGAAAAGTCTTTTTGAGATTTATCGCTGGCTTTTATCAGAATCGCAAACGCAGAACCCGCATACAACGTATCGGTTTGCAAAACACCTCCCCTGAAGATTCGATTACCCAACTCAAAGGTTTTGTTTTTTTCTTTCTTCGAAACAACCGTCACCTCCTTTAGTTGAATTGATCTTTCCTTTAAATAAACAGTAAAATCCGAGCGCTTATTTATTAAAATTGGAACATTTCTTTTGGCAAAGCCGATGGCTGAAAATCGCAGTGTGTCTTTTGCGTTTTGTGAGGGAATAAAAGAAAAGGAGCCGTCTTCATCCAAGATTGTGCCAATGCTTGTGTTGGGAATCCCGATGTTGGCATACGCAATCGGTTTTTTGGATTGATCCAAAACTTTGCCCGAAATTAGGGATTGAGCAAAGGCAGAATTTAAGCTAAAGAGAAAAAATAGGTAAACTAGGAATGCCCTAAATATCTTGAGTTTTGAGTTCGCAATTTTGGATTTAGTAATCACCGTTTTGGCGCGAGTATCCTATACTCAGTATCCACTTCGCCTTTGCTGATATCGTTTAGTTTTCCTTTGAGCATCCGTTTTTTTAAAGGCGTGAGGTAGTCGATAAAAAGCTTCCCTTCGATATGATCATATTCGTGCTGAATAATCCGGGCTTTCATGTCATCAAATTCTTCTTCGTGTTCATTCCAATTTTCATCGAAGTAACGGATTCTGATTTTTTCTGGTCTTTCTACTTCCTCCCGAATGCTGGGAATACTAAGACACCCTTCTTCAAAAAGCCAAGGGTCACCTTCTTCCTTTAACAGGATCGGATTGATGAATACCTTTTTGAAATCTTTAAGCGTGGGTTCATCTTCTACCGTGGTGCCATCGACCACAAAAAGACGTATTCCTTTCCCGATCTGGGGAGCGGCCAAGCCGATACCGTGGGCTGCATTCATGGTTTCAAACATGTCATTAACTAAAGCAAGAATGTCTTTCCCTTTTTCAATGTCTTTTGCCTTTTTGCGCAACACTGCGTCACCATACATAACTATCGGATAAACCATGGTAAAAAATTAAACTACAAAGGTAATAAGAAGTACAATGCATGAGGCACGAAGTACAATTTTAGTTTGTTCTTCGTTTTAAAAGTGCCTCGTTTATAACCTCTGCACTAGATATTTCTGCTTTGCATGTAACTTTGTAAAATAATTGTAGCGCTGATTCTGTCTATATTTCCCTTCACCTGGCGGTCTTTTTTCTTCATTCCTCCGGCTATCATGGTTTGTTGAGCGATGCTGGAAGTGAATCGCTCATCCACTTCAGATATCTTCATGGCGGGGAAATTCTTGTTGAATATAAGAATGAATTTTTTCACCGAAGCGGCTGTATCTGAATCCTGGTTATTCAATTTTTTTGGCATGCCGATGATCGTTTCTTCAACCACTTCTTTTAAGAAATAATTTTTCAGGAAATTTATCAAGCTGGAAGTTTCAACCGTTTCTAAACCGGTGGCAATAATTTGTAAGGGATCTGTAACGGCAAGCCCAGTGCGTTTCAAGCCGTAATCAATCGCAAGGATTCTTCCCATCAGGAGTTTTGAAAATTAAAAAGTCAATTCCATTTCGCCTTTTCAAAAAAGATGACTTTCACCTGGCTTTCCAACAGCAACGCCTTCGGAAACAAAATTTCATTTTCGATCTTGGCGTGGATTTGAAGGCTCTTTTCGAATTGGATTAACTCTGCGTAAATTACTTTCACATGCAGCGGGGCATCTTGAGAGAGAAAATAGTCTTTAGTCATTTTGCGAATGCCGGCCATTTCATCATCGTGGTCTTTGTGTTCGAGCGCACAATTTTGGAGCGAAAATTTCTCCATTGCCTGATAAAGTCGAGTTGGGTGGTAACGACCTGCCTTTGCCCTCTCCAGCCGATGGATATAGTTAAACAACGTATTCTCTTCTTCTTGGATATGTTGAATGAAATCTTCCATGAACAAAGGAAAAAGTGTCTTCAAATCCTCTTCCAACTGCAAATAGTCAACATGATTAGCCTTAAAATTCTGAACCAATTTATGGATGAACGGTAACTTCTGTTTGATGAAAAGGTAATGGGCGTGTTTGAGGTATTCAATGATCACGTCAATGCGATAGGAAAAAAGCGGAAGGTCAGCTTCGTTAAAATTTTCATTTTGAATTTCAAGCTCGCGTTCCACACGCTCCGAAGCCAATCCCTTTTCTTGGCAGACTTGTTTGAGGGTCTGCGTGGGGTATTCATAAAAAGGAATGCCAAAAGAATACAGCAAATGCGCCATCAAGTGGTTTTCGTCCACTAACTCTGCTATTTTTTTATTTAGGAAATTGTGCTGCCCCATACCTTGGGTAAATATAAAGAGACTGGAACGGTATTCAAAAAACCAGGCGCAATTCAAAAATACACACTCCCTCACCCAAAGAGTTTCTGCGTTAACGTAAGGCTGTTCAACCCTCTCGCCGGGGAGAGGGTGGCAGAC